>DASTML010000260.1:0-11976 GCA_035714175.1 Bryobacteraceae bacterium
CAGACGCCCGCTCAGCCCCGTATCCAGGCGAAGCACCGGCAACCGGGGGTTCGCCAGAAAGCTGACCAGCAAATGGTTTTCCGCCTCGGTCTGGAACACGGCTGCCTCTTCCCGGACATGCATCCCGTGGTGCATCTCGCACTCCCAGGCCAATAGCTCCCCATCCAAGCCCAGGAACTGCTCGAATACCGGCACCTGGTATACCCGCCAGAACCGGTCGGCATCCTCCGGCGTTAGGGGGCCCTCGAGAATACCGCTAAAGGCAATCACGGCGTTCCGGAGCGGCGGGTGTCGCAACGGCAACCCAATTGACGCCCGCAGCGCGTCCAACGGAGCTGCGATGGCCTGTGGCTCAAAGGCCCCCAGGCGCTCGTCCTGCAACGTCGGGAAACATTGCACGCGCCGGCTTTCGGCGACCCGTCGCCCCGCCACCGCCGTGCGCGGAGCCGCTCCCAGGGGATAGTGCAACGTCTCCCGCAGCGCCTTCGCCCCAGCCACGGTATAGCGCTCCGGATGGCAGAGAAATTCCAGCAGATCCACCACAGGCAGAGTCTCCCATACGGCCTGTTCCCCAAGTTTCTCCCGCCCGTAGCGCGTGTGCCGGGACGCCAGTTGTATCGTGCGGCGTAGCAGCTCGCGGCGCTGGCTCTCCGGGGAAACGGGCTTTCCCCGAAGCCATGTCAGCGGAATTGTGAGGGTCACACTGTGGTAGTGCACACTCGTAACAACTCCTCTCACTGCCTCTCCAAACTTTTCTCCTACACTGAAAATATGAGCGGACTTATCCGTAAAATCCTCGCTTGCTTCGTACTTTTCCTGCCCGCGGCATACGCCCAGAACATCGGCATCGGTGTTCGTGGCGGCGTCCCGCTCACCGACTTCCTTCACGCCGAATCGCAGGTCGGCGCGGTAACCAACGTCGTCAAAGGACGCGGCAACGTCATCATCGGGCCTATGTTTGAAATTCGCCTGCCGATGGGCCTCGGCATTGAAGCCGACGCGCTCTATCGACGCTGGGATGCCAAGGGCGTTCTGGACGGCGGTTCCCGCTCTGCCTGGGACTTTCCCATCTATGGCAAGGCGCGCCTGCCAGGCGTCATCGTCCGTCCCTATGTCGGCGCTGGCGTCAATTTCCAGCGGGTGGGCGACCTCGGCCGCTTTCTGCAACTCAACAGCACCGAATCCAGCCGCCGCGGCTTCCTGGGCGCGGGCGGCCTGGAATTCAAAGTTCCTTTTGTCCGCGTTTCACCGGAAATCCGGTATACCCGATGGAACAATGCCGGGCCTATCCGGTCGGCCAACCAACTGGATTTTCTCATTGGGCTGAGTTTCTGAGACCGTTTGTGCGCCTGGCCCTATTTGGCGGTACCTTCGACCCTATTCACAATGCCCATCTCGCCGTTGCGCGTGACGCGGCCGATCATTTCCTCCTCGATCAGGTCCTACTGATCCCCAACTCCATTCCTCCGCACAAGATGCGGCAAGCCACGGCCAGCTACGCGGATCGGCTGGCCATGGTGGAATTGGCGGCGCAAGCCGATCCTCGATTCCGCGCCTCACGGCTGGAAGAAAGCGCCGGAAAAAGCTATTCCATCCAGACAGTCGAGCGCGTGCGCCAACAGGCCGGGCCGGCCGACGAGATTTTCTTTCTCATCGGGGCCGACGCCTTCAGCGAAATCGAAACCTGGTATCGCTGGCAAGAGTTGGTGCGACATGTGGAGTTCATTGTTCTCTCCCGTCCGGGCTATCACTACGACATTCCGGCGGGCGCCCGGGTGCACAGGCTGGAAACGTTGAACCTGGACGTCTCCAGCACCTCCATTCGCCAGCAACTAGCCGCAGGCGCAACACCGCCGGAACTCCCGCCGGCGGTGTTGGCCTATATTCGCCGGAACGCCCTTTATTCCGGCTAGATGTAGGCGATCACGTCGATCTCCACCAGCGAATCGCCCGGAATGCCTCCGGCGGCCGCTATCGTGGTGCGAACCGGCGGCTCTTCGCCAAATCGGCCGGCAAACGCTTCGTTCATCTCCTTGTAATCTTTCAGATCATTCAAATACACATTGCATTTGAGAACCTTATTCATCGAGGAGCCGGCATTGACCAACTCTTTTTCCACTTCATCGAGAACATGCTTTGTGTGCGCCTTGATGTCGCCGGGAAAATGGGCTCCCTTTCCGGCAATGAATAAAAGGTTCCCGTAAGAAACGGCGCCGTTAAACAGGGGCGTCTTCTTCGGTTTGGCGCCCTTGCGATGTACCTTCTTCTCAGGGGCTGTTTGTGCCTGCGCGACGCCGGCGGCGGCGGCCACGGCGGCTATCGATGTAAACATGTTGCGGCGGTTTGTCATGACGTTCCTTTCGCTACACTTGATTTTATGCAACGCCGAGATTTTTTGACGCTCCCCTCGGTCGCCGGTGCAGCACTTGGAGCCGCCAACGCCGCTCCGAAAACTGACGACTTACCCAAATATCGCGTCCACTCGAGCTATGCGCCGTCCGCACAGCCCGGAATGCCTGGCCCCTTCCCGGGGCGTGTCGTAGATGTTCATGCCGCTGGTTCCATTGACCCGGCTACCGATAAAGTCGACCCGGCCATCGTCGCCGAAATGATGAAACAGGGCATGCTCGCCCTCACTGGCGAAAAAGACTACCGCGCCGCCTGGCGCCGGTTCATTGAGCCGAATGACGTCGTCGGCATTAAGCTCAACTGCTCCGGCGCGCCGAAGATCTGCTCCCATCCGGTGGTGGTCGCCGAACTGGCCAGGCAGTTAATCGCCACCGGCGTCCCTGCCAAGAATATTACCTGCTACGAACGCTTTCAGGATCAGGTCGTCTCGGCCAAATACCCGCAGTATCTGCCCGAAGGGGTGAACGTTTGGGCCGCCAGCGCCTTGCGCGATGCCATCAACGGCTACGATCCCCGCACCTATGTCGAAGTCGATTTCTTCGGTGAAGACGACACCCGCTCCAACATGGTCCGTCTCGTCAGTGAACGGTTCACCAAGATCATCAACGTTCCGAACATGAAGGACCATGGCGCTTCCGGCGTCACCGGCTGCCTGAAAAACATTGCCTACGGCAGTTTTCACAATGTCGCCCGGTCCCACCGGTTCGAAAAAACAAATACCTATTCCTTCATCGGTACCCTTGCCTCCGTCGAGCCCCTCCGCTCCCGCACCGTCCTGCAAGTGATGGACGGCCTCAAAGGCGTCTGGCACGGCGGGCCCTTCCTCCACCAGGATCGCTTCCGCTTCTATCCGGCCCGCATGATGTTCGGTACCGACCCCGTCGCCATCGACCGGCTCCTCACCGACATCATCGAAGACAAGCGCAAAGCCGAAGGAGTGATCAGCGTCTTCAACCGCTCCATGGATTACGTCAAAAAAGGCGACTTCCGCAAGGACCCGAATACCAATAATTTCATCCGCGAACCCGGCCATATTGAGTTCGCCGGCTCGCTCGGCCTCGGCGTTTTCGACATAGCCAAAATCACCCGGAAAGAGATTCGTCTGTGACCGTACTCGTTCTCCTTGCCGCTGCCCTGCCCGGCCTGTTTGTCGAGGGCGATCCGGCCCCCGGCATTCGGGATGCCGGCGTGGAGTGCATCCAGGCGCCGCCCGCGAAAACCGCCGCGTGGTCCGGCCAATGCGTCAACGCTGTCGACCCGGCTTCGCTTCAAAAACTCCCCGCCCCCGGCGTCCGTTACCGCATGAATGAAGCGCGGGCCTCCAGCGCCCCCTGGGTCGATTCCAACGGAGCTCGCTACCTCCGCGGAATCCAGGGAAAAGCGCTCATCGCCGCCGGCGATGGCCGCGCCGCGCTTGCCGCTGCCGAAGCCCACGCCTTTGGAGCCGATGTGCTGGTCACCGCCGCGCCGAAAGACTGGAAAGCTTTCGGCGACATGCGTAGGTTCCTCGCCGCGCTGCCCGCCGCGCCGCTCCCGGCGCTCGCCAACATTGGATTTGAAGATGACGGCACGCCCGCAGCGCTGGAGAACATGAATCTGCTCCTCCGCCGCAATCTGCTCTTCCGCGTCGTCTCCACGCCCGACAAGGAGCTCAGCCTGAACGTGAAACCCAAGGGCGGTGATCCCTCCGCCTTCGCTTACGAAGTTCGCCAGAAACTCACCGACGCCAAACGGCTGCTTCGGCTCTACGGCAGTGAGGTGGTAGTCGCCCGCCTTTTCGGCGACGCGTCCCATCGCCGGGTGGCCCTCCTCAACTACAGCAATCGCGTCGTGGAGGGTGTCCGGATCCGCGTACTCGGAGCTTGGCCCAAGGTTTCCGTCCACGCCTTCGGGGAAACCGTGGAAGCGGCGGACATCGTTCTGGAAGGCGACGCCACGGAATTTACTCTTCCCAGGGTCACCGCCTACGTCGTCGTGGAGATGGCCCGCTAAAGAAAAACACCTCGCTAACCGAATGTTTTCATGTTAGTAACACGTCCGTCACCGTAGGCTGCTAACGCTGAATAGAGCCTACAATGGGAAGGAAAGCGTCCGTCATGACGGGAAAAATATTCTTTAAGCTCATCGGCGCCGTCGTCTGCCTTCTCATCGTTGCACTCGCCGCCGTCGACTTCCTGGCGACCCGCGCCGTGGAAAGCACCTACCAGGAAACTCTCGAACGGGAACTATTCGACAAAGGCGAAATGCTCGCCGTCAGCCTCCGGCAAGGCGTCAACCTCCAGGACAGCAACGTCATTCGCACGCTTTCGGGCAAGGCTCGCGGCCGCCTCACGCTCATCGCCCGCGATGGCCGCGTCCTCTCGGATTCCGATGCCTGGGCCAACAAAATGGAGAATCACCACGGCCGCCCCGAGGTGGAATCCGCGCTCGCCGGACGCCCCGGTTCCGCCCGCCGCAAGAGCTCCACCATGCACGTCGACTTTCTGTATGTCGCCGTACCCGTCACCGACGGCGCTCTTCGCCTGGCCGTGCCGCTGTCCACCATCCAGGGCCAGGTCGATGTCATCCGCCGCCGCATGTTGGTGTCCACCGCGGTTGCCTTTCTTCCCGCCGTGCTGCTGGCTCTCTGGTTTGCGCGCCTCATCGCCCGCCGCCTCGGCTCCATCATCGACTATGCGGCGCAACTCGCCAAGGGAAACTTCCAGGCTCGCCTCGAACGCCCCGGCACCGACGAACTCGGTCTCCTGGAACGCAAACTGAACGAAACGGGTGAAAAACTCGAAGCGATGTTCCAGGAATTGGAACGCGAACACGCTGAACTCGAAAAACTCGAGCGCGTCCGGAAGGACTTCGTCATCAACGTTTCCCACGAACTCCGAACCCCGCTCGCCTCCATCCAGGGCTACACCGAAACCTTGCTCGACGGCGCTATGGAAGATCCCCAGCATAACGTCCGTTTTCTGCAAATCATCCGCCAGAATGCCGAACGTCTCGCTAACCTCACCGCGGACCTGCTCACCCTCTCCCGCGTCGAACTCAAACAACAGAAGTTCTCCTTCGCCAGCTATAACGTCGAAAGCCTGCTGGAAAGCACTGTGGATTCCATCACGCCCATCGCCGTCAAAAAGAACATCACGCTCACTCTCCAACGCTCCGGCGGTCCCGCGGAAGCTTTTTGCGATGCCGAGGCCGTAAATCAGGTCGTCACGAATCTGGTGGACAATGCGCTGAAATACACCCCCGAAGGCGGCGAAATCACCGTCGGAGCGCGCACGCTGGCCGGCCTGAACACCGTCGAAGTGTTTGTCCGCGACACCGGCATCGGCATTCCCGCCGATGAACTCCCCCGCCTTTTTGAACGCTTCTACCGCGTCGATAAGGCTCGCTCCCGCGAACTCGGCGGCACCGGCCTTGGCCTCTCTATCGTCAAGCACCTGGTCCGCGCCCAGGGCGGCGACGTCCGCGTCGAATCCGCCGTCGGCAAAGGCTCCAAGTTCATCTTCACCCTTCCCGTCGAAGATCTCGGGATGAGCGAAGATAGTGATATTCGCACACAGTTAACCGCTTCGTAATGTATTTGTAACTACATCCGCGTTAGCGTGAGGGCAGAGACTTATGAAGAAAATTTTGCTGATTGAGGACGATGCCGATCTCTTCGCACTCCTGAAGTACAACCTGGAGAAAGAAGGCTACATCTTCGCTGGATCTCAAACCGGAAAAGGCGCAGTCGACCTCTGCCGCCGCGAACGCCCGGATCTGATCATTCTCGACATCATGCTCCCGGACTCCGATGGTCTGGAGATCTGCAAATCCATCCGCAGCCACCCGGAACTCGCCGCCCTTCCCGTCATCTTTCTCACCGCCCGGGCCACCGAAACCGACCGCATCGTCGGCCTCGAACTCGGAGCCAACGACTATATCGTCAAGCCCTTCTTCGTCCGCGAACTCATCGCACGCATCAAAATCCAATTCCGCGGCGCTGCCTCCGCCGTGCGCACCTTGAAGGCAGGCGGGCTGGAGTTAGATCGGACGTCCTGCCGCGTCTTCCTCCACGGCGGCGAACTCACCCTCACGGCCACCGAATTCCGTCTCCTCGAGTTCCTCATGTCCCGCCCCGGCGTCGTTTTCAGCCGGGAGCAACTCCTCAATGCGGTCTGGGGGCACGACCGCGCCGTCACGGACCGTACTGTGGACGTTTACATTCTTCGCCTGCGCCAAAAAGTGGAGCCGGATCCCACCAATCCCACCTATGTCCGCAGCGTTCGTGGTTTCGGCTACTCGTTCAACGAAAGCGGCGGCGCTGAAGCAATCGTGGCGCAGCCGGCCTAAGCCGTCCGCGCCATCGAATGCAGTACAAGGGACCAGTCCCCCGAGAGGCCGGTCCCCCGCGGGCTACCAGCGAATGCCAACTGTAATCGGCATTACTTCGGTCACCACGGGTCGTGTGGCGATCCGGTGGTAGCGCGCTTCGGCAAACAGCTTCGCACGGCTGTCGCCAAATTTGAAATCGAATCCGGCTCCGGCATTCCATCCGCCTTTGTCGACGGTGTAAGAACCGACCACTTGGTTGGCCGGAACCAGCGCCGGGTAAAAAACGCCCCAAAACGGATCAAAAATGGTGACTTGTGCGGTCGTCGGCTCTGTGATCTCCACCGTCCGCCGGTACCATCCATAGCCGCCCGTTATGTAGGGACTCACGGCCCGGTCACCCGCCATGCGTAGTACGGGATTAATCGTGAATGAGTGAATGCGCAGCGAACCGCCCGGTATGGAGTTCCGCTGTTTGAACTCGTCCGACAGGTTGTTGCTCATGAACGTGTATTCGCCCATCACGGAAAGATACGGCCCCAGGTTTACCCCAAGCCCGCCGTTCAGGTTCACGCCGCCGTTGATACGGCTCTTGATTGCGCCCACAGGCTGCGTGTAGCCGGCGCCCGCCTTTCCGGCCATCCATCCCCATTCCGCCATGGCCGCCGGCGCCAAGGCTGCGGCAAGTAGGGTCATTTGTGCCAGATGCACACGTAAATTCATATGTCTCCTGTAATTACAAATGGGCAGACAACGCTCCACTTCCGCTTCCGTGGGTGCGTGCGGTCTGCCGCGGCGCGTCGAGGGTGAAAACGGTCAGCGCTGGGAAGAGGGGAAAGGCGCGCCTTCCTTTCCCCTCTGTCTCCGGCGTCTGGGCAGCGCGTTCTAAAAACTGGCGCTGCGGGCGATCGGCCGGTCGGTCTTGCCGTAGTCGGCCGAATGCTCACCGGAGGTCTGAATGTCTCGTGCGCCGGACGCCCGGAGAATCTTCTCCGCGCGGTCAGCCCATTCGCTGTTATCGGCGTGGACAGAGATGAGAATGCCGCCTTCCTTCACGCGGCCTTCGAATCGTTTGGCCTCTGCTTCCGGCATTCCTAATCCAATCAGGCCGCCAGTCAGGCCACCCACGGCCGCACCGGCTCCAACGCCGCCTAGCGCTGCCAGAATGGGCCCTGCCGCAATAAATGGGCCAAGGCCCGGAATCGCCAATGCGCCGATCCCGGCCAGCCAGCCGAGCGCGCCGCCCAGCACCGCGCCGCTCACGCCGCCGGTCGCAATGCCCTCCGGGGCCTTCGAATTCATCTCGACTTTCAGATCCTTATTGCCCACATTCTCAGGCAGCAGGATGCTGATATCTTCTTCCCGGAAACTATTCGTCCGGAGCGCGTTAATTCCATCTTCCAATTCACCGCGCGTTCCATAAATACCGTAAACAGAAATGTTCTTCATGGCTTTTTCCTATTCACCTTTCGTTGCGATTTCCAGTTCGTTCGTCACATTCTCGGAACCGGCCACTAGAGCCGCCTTACTGGCGACCTTGGCCTTCTCTTCTTCACTGCTCACGGGCCCGCGCAGCGTCACTTTGCCGTCTTGCGTGACAATCTTGACGTTTTTGGCGTACGTGGAAAGTCCCGCGTCGGACACCAGCGATTTCCGGATCTTCCGTGTAATTTCACGGTCGCCCGCGCTGTTGCCCTGTTTCTGCGCCGTCGCCGTGGAATCGCCACGGTCCCTTTGGTTCCGTTTTGTGTTGTCCGCCTGGGCCAGGAGAAGTGTTGCTCCACATAACCCGGTTACAACTAGTCGTTGCAGATTCATAGGTTCCTTCCTATCGCGCCGTCTCACATTCCCTTGGCGCTCATTCTGCTTACCTGCAAACGGCTTGCCATTCCTTGCGTAACAATCCGCTGTCCCCAGTCCTCTAACCCATGAGAGACGCGCCTCCAGACGGCGCCTGCGTGTGCCTGCTCTCGTCGAAGTGAGCTAACTACAAGCAATGAAAGGTGTTATCAGATTCACCCTTTCCTGTTTCTCCTTCGATATCAACGTGTTTCCCGGCAATGCATGGTCTGCCGGCGCCCGTGGAACCTGGCCGGCCGGCGGATTCCTGGCGGGGTTTCTCCCTGTTCACGTCTCGCCTTTTGTTACGGAAATCACCTGCCGGAGATGGCGCGGCGCTCCGGGAAACAGGCCCGCCAATGCCCCCATACTTACGTGACCCTTGTCGTTCTTGCCGGGTCGATCCTGTCTGCGCGAAGCCGCCGCTTTTAAGCCCGCCCCCTGTCAGTCCTCCTGTTAAGCTCCCCTGTTAAGCGATTGTTAAACCACCGTAAAGGCCGTTAAAGCTGGACCCCGGCACGCAACCAGCGGCATGGGCGCGGGATCTATGGCCTTGTAAGCAGTAACGACTAGGGGATACACATGTTGATCGAACCCAACAAACTGACGGTGGACCGCCGTCGCTTCTTCGCATCCGCCATGGGTGTTGGCGGTCTCTTCTTTACCGAAAAGGGCCTCTTCGCCCAGACGCTCACGCTCACGCCCTCCACCACTGAGGGTCCCTATTACCCCGACAAACTTCCGCTCGACCAGGACAACGACCTCCTCGTCATCAACAACGCCATCACTCCCGGCATTGGAACCATCGCATGGCTCTCCGGCCGCGTCCTCGACCGTACCGGCAACCCCGTCCGCAACGCCATCGTCGAAATCTGGCAGGCGGACAACTACGGGTCGTACATTCATTCCAACGGCGTGCAGAACGGCCGCCGCGACGGCAATTTCCAAGGGTACGGGACGTTTGAAACCGCCTCCGATGGGCAATATCTGTTCCGCACCATTAAGCCCGGTCTCTATACGGGCCGCGTCCGGCACGTGCACTGCAAAGTCACCGCGCCCGGCGGCCGCTCACTCACCACGCAACTCTTCATCGCCGGGGAAGCGCCTACTACCGACAACGTCCTTTCCAGCATACGGGACGCCACGCAACAGGCGAGCGTCATCCGCCCCTGGGATGTCATCGCCGGTTCGCCCATCGGAGCCCTCGCCGTCAACTGGGACATTGTTCTCGATTACACGCCCACCGACATCTCCGCCGCGGCCAAGCCCACCCTGTTTGCCGTTGGCGGCATCTCCAACGGAGCCAGTTTTCGCCGCGGAGCCGCCTCCGGTTCCTGGGTCACCCTCTCCGGCGCGGCTCTCGCGGACTCTACCCGCACCTGGCAGACCGCTGACTTCACCACGCCCAATCGCCTCCCTGAATCCCTCGACGGCGTCAGCGTACGCATCAACGGTCAGGCCGCGTCGGTTTATTACATCAGTCCCACGCAGATTAACGTGCTCGCCCCGGACACCACGACCGACGGCAACGTCCAGGTGACCGTCACAAATAGCAAGGGAACCTCGGATGCCTCCACGCTTGCCTTCAACCGGATTATGCCCGCTTTCTTCGAATTCCCTGGGGGATACGCCGCCGCCGTCCGTACCGACGGCACGCTTCTTGCCCCGGCCAATCTCATTAGCGGCGTGAGCACCGTTCCCGCCAAACCCGGCGAGACCATCCAGCTCTTCGGGACCGGCTTCGGGCCCACCACCCCCGGACTCACCGCCGGAACCATCGTCACTGAACCGCTGCAGACGTCCACGCCCGTCACCGTTCGCATCGATTCGCAGGATGCCGTTGTCACCTACGCCGGCCTCACCTCCGCCGGGCTCTACCAGATCAATGTCACCATACCGTCCAACCTGGCCAACGGTGACTATCCGGTCACTGCGGAAGTCGGCGGCGTCCGGACGTTGGAGTTCGCGCGGATCGCCGTCGCCGCCTCCGCCAGCGCGGCGCTGCGAGCGCCCGCCACCCGGCGTACGCGTCAGGAACGCCGGGACTTCTTCGCACTCGTCCATCGCATCCGAGGCCAAGCCTAGCCGCGAGAACGGGGCGGGGTAGCGTCTGACAACTTCCCCGCCCCGGCCGCGCCTGTCAGTGCATGAACATAGCGATTTATCTTCTATGTCTCGTGCTCCTGCTTCCGGCCGTCTTCTTTGCGGCCTTCGGTCTTCTGATCGAAGGACTCACCACGTGGGGCCTCTGGGAGATGATCAAGATCCTCTTCTCGCCGCTCTACGATCCTTTCGGCAAGGGCATCTGGGTCTTCCTGCTTTTCCTGGCATCCGGAGGCCTGCTGTTTGCCGGCTTCTCGGACGTAGCCCGCCCCTACGGCTTTGGCTCCATCGCCGCCATCGGCGTCCTGTCAACCCTCCTCATCTTCCGCATCTACCCGGGACCATGGCAGTGGGACAACATATTTTTCTTGATCCCGGGCGCCGCGGCTGCTTTCGGCAGCCTGTATTGCCTGGCCCGGCCGCTGCGATAGCCTGTTTTCGCCCGCCCGATAGGCCCCTCGGACATTCCCGAAGCAGTTCCATCCGCAAATCCCATCTCGCCTTCTGAAACTATCGTCCTCTCGCTGCCATCTGGAACTTCAAATCAAATCGGAGAACAGATGGACGTTGCAGCCATTATTGGCGTCATCAAACGGCGCCAACAACTACATTGCGACTACGCCCAGGGCGTGCGAAAGCGGCCAGAGGGCGAAGAACTGCATGGCGACAAATCATGGGCGATTGCAAAGGAATACGAAGAACTTCTGTGGGAAATTGAAGTCCTGTTAAACGTGGATCTCGACTCGTCCACGGCGGCGCGCCCGGAAAGTTAGCCCCAGGAAGCGCAGATTGGCGCTCCCTCCCTACGCTCCCCGGTAACCCCACGCCCCCTGGGATCGTTATTACAATGAGTCCCATATGCAGAATGCGTTGCTGCGCTCCGTCGCGAAAGCCGTGTTGCCCGTCTGCGCGTCCGTCGCCTTCGCGCAAGGCCCCGCCAAGCCTTCGTTCGACCACTCCGTACAGCCCGTTCTTGCCAAAAATTGTTTAGCTTGCCACAATGACCGCGTTCAATCTGGCAGCGTAAACCTCACACCATTCAACAACCCCGCCACCCTTCTCGCCAACCGCGATGAGTGGGAAAAAGTGGTCCAAAAAGTAAGATCCGGCGAAATGCCTCCCAAAGGCATGCCCCGCCCGACCGTGGAGCAGGTCGCTGCCTTTACTTCTTTTATCGAAGGGGAATGGGAGAAGGCCGACCGGAACGTGAAGCCCGATCCCGGCCGCGTCACCGCCCGCCGCCTCAATCGAGTCGAATATACAAATACGATCCGCGACCTGCTCTCCGTCGATTTCCGCGCCGAAAAGGACTTCCCC
>DASTML010000261.1:0-8431 GCA_035714175.1 Bryobacteraceae bacterium
CGAGGGGCGAATAGCCTTCGACGGTGGCGACGGTGGTGAAGCGCGGGTTGGCGTTCAGTCCGTTGTCCTGGATGCGATTGCCTTCGAGGAGAGACGCCTCCGAGTTGAAGCGGAAGTTCCAATGGGCGAGTTGGCGGCCCAGCATGGGGCGGGCGGCCGCATTGGCAGGGTCGCGGACGCTGGCGAGGGCCAGGTAAAGGTGGCCGATTTCGTGGGCAAAGACGGTGAGACCGGTGTCGCCGGTACCGAAGCGGTACGGCGAGAGTGCGTCGGGGTCGGCCGGGAAGTTGTCGACCGGCCCCATATTCAGAACGGCTTGCAGGCGGTTGGGTGAGCCGTACTGAGCGCCTGTGTCGAGTGCGGTGTCGCCGATGCCGCGGCGGGCCGTGCGGACCGTGGTTTCGAATGCGAGAACGCCGGAGCCGGGCTGGACGCCAGTGGTATTGAAAAAGGCGAGGTAGTCATAGGCGTCATCGTGCGATTCGTAAAAACGGCGGGCGGCGGAGACCAGGTCGAGATCCTGTGCGTCTCCGAAACGTTCGGCGATGAGCGCATTTCCCTGGCCGGTGGGGGACTGGCGGAAGGAGGCCAGGAGCGGGTGGGCGATGGAGTCGCCTGGGGAAAGGCCGACAACGCCGTCGGCGATATTAACACCGTCCCAGGCGAGGTTGATTTTGCCGTCGGGGGTGAGCCGGAGTTGGAAGCTCTGAGGGCGGCCGAGTCCGAAGTCGGAGTATTCGGGAACGCGGAGCCATGTGACGGTGAAAGCGGAGGGGGCGGCGGTGACGAGCACGGAACCGGGGGCGACGGAGGGGTCGAGATCGGTAAAGAGGGCGGCGATGCGAGGGAGGCCGGCGGCGAGGCGGCCGAGGGAGCGGGAGGAGGAGGCATTGTCGCCGCCGGTGAAAGTGACGTTGCCATCGGAGTTGACCCAGAGCTCCCGATAGCTGGCGCCGTAGAAGGGGAATGCGAAGGGGAGTTCGACGCGGCGGGAGTCGTCATCGGCGAGGCCGGTGAGGGGAGAGGCAGCTCCCACGGCGATCTGGTCAAAGCCGCCGGCGGAGGTTTGATAACTGTAGCCGGAGGCGTTAGGAGTGAACGCGACCTGGTACTTGTCGAGATCGAAGGGATTTGCGGAGCCGAAAATGGACTCATCGCTTTCGATGACGGCAATATTGCCGATGTCGGCATCGCGGCGGGCGGCGGCGGCGCGCGGCGATTTCGGTGAGGCTGCCCGGCGGAGCTCCGATTTCCGGTGACGGGCCAGCACCTCGCGGCCATTGTCCCTGTATGTTCCGCAGACTTGCGGGATTGTCCGTGCGGAGAGGAGCTGAGCGCATAGCGCGTAACATAGGCAACAACGCGTCGCGAGATTCATCCCTCATTGTAAAATACGAGTTAGAGGACTCCCCCGAATGGCATTTTGTACTCGATGCGGCGCTACGATCGCCGACGAGGCTCGTTTTTGTCCCCAGTGTGGGCAGGTGGCCGCGGGTCCCGCCGGAACGCCGGGGCCTGTTGTGACGCCGCTCGACTACAAGATCCAAGGCGACAATCTGCAAGTGGTCCGGATCCGGCTGCAACCTGGGCAGGAAATCTATGCCGAGGCGGGCAAGATGCTGTACAAGATGCCGCAGGTGCAGTGGGAAACGCGGATGTCGGGCGGCTCGATTGGCGAGAAGATCTGGGGCGCATTGAAGCGTTCGGTGATGGGTGAGAGCCTGTTCCTGACTTATTTTCGTGCGACGCAGCCAGGCGAAGTCGGGTTTGCCGGGAGCTACCCTGGACGCATTCAGGATTTTACTTTGGCCGCGGGACAGAGCGTACTGGTCCAGCGAGACAGCTTCGTATGCGCGCAGACGACGGTGCAGTTGAATATCGCATTGGTGAAAAAGCTGGGAGCGGGTTTTTTTGGCGGGGAAGGATTTGTGCTGGAGAAGTTAACCGGGCCCGGAACGGTGTTTATCCATGGCGGCGGAGATTTCATCGACTTCAACCTGGGACCGGGCGAGACGTTACAGGTGGATACGGGTTGCGTAGTGGGTTTCGACGAGGGCGTACACTATGACATTCAATATGTGGGCGGCATAAAAACGGCGATATTCGGCGGCGAAGGATTGTTTCTGGCGACGCTCACCGGGCCCGGTCGCGTGATTGTGCAAAGTATGACTCTGAACAAGATGCGGCGAGAACTGGCTCCGGGGCGGTCGGGCGGCGATGAGCGGAGCGGTCTGGGCGCATTGGGCGGCATGTTCGATAGCGAGGATTGAAGTTGACATTGCAGGAACGGGTAGTCGGATTACATCGGGAATTGGACGCGCTGGCAGCCGCGGCGGCACGCGAGCAGGGGGAATTTCTGCGCGGGTTGCAACTGGCAGGCCGGGCGCTGCGACAAGCGGAGTCTACGGAACAGTGGGTGCAAATGCTGGCCGATGCGGCGGCGCCATTTGCAGGACATGTGCAGTTCTACCGTGTGGAGGGCGACGCGGTCCGCTGTGAGGCGGCGCGCGGCGCGGCCCTGCTGGTGGAAGGAGAGATTGCGCTCGCGGAAGCGCCCGCCTTCCGGCAAGCGGTCGAGACACGGGAGACGGTGGTGGCATTGGGCGTGCCGTCCCAGCTTTCGCGGGCTGGGGAGGTTGGCGCGCGGCGGCGGATCCATTTGCTGCCTCTCGTTGGCAAGACACGGGTGCTGGGGATCCTGGCGGCGGCGGACGCGGCGGAGTGGGCCCTTTACGGGCTGGAGGTTTTGGTTTCTCTGGGAGCCGCGTCGTTGGAGTTGCGATCCGCGAAGGGCACGAGTTCGCTCATTGGCGTGGCGGCTCCGGCGTCCGTTCCCGCGGCAGCGCCAAGCTTGGGGCCGGCGACGGCGGGTTCCTTTGCGAGGTCCACAGTGGCCGGTTGGGTATTGGACCAAAGCGAACTGGTCGCGCGCGGAAGGGCCGCCGGCGATTTGTACGGCGCGCTGCGGGGGCCGATTGATGAGGCGCGGCGCACGTTCGTCACGCGATATGGCGGGGCAGAGGATCTTCTGCACCGGGAGATGGTGAGCCGGTTGGCGCTAGGGAATGCCCAGTTGTTGGGTGCGGGTTATCCCGGACCGCTGGATGGTCCGTCCGGAGGGACTCGCCGTGGATGACCGGGACCTTTCTTTGCGCGAAATGTATACATTTTCCGCCTGGAAAGCGTCGTTAGAACGTGGGTAGTTTTCAAAGAGGAGAGTCAATCGGGTTGCGTAGGTTGCTTACGATCGCGGTTTCGGCGGCGGCTCTGTCCGCGGCCCCGAGTTGCGAGTCCGAAGCGAGGGCATGGCGGGCGACGGCCAAGACTCCGGAGCGGGCCGCATTGGAGGCCTGCGCGACGCGCGTTGGGTCCACGGCGGCAGGGGCCGCGGCGCGGCTTTCGCTGGCAGTGTCCGCGATTGAAGCGCAACGATTTGCCGAGGCGCAGCCGATTCTCAAACGTAGCCGAGTTCCGCAGTTGTCGCGGATCGACGACTATTCCGCGTTCTTTTGGGCGTCGGTATTGGCGGGGTTGGACAAACATGCGGAGGCGATCGCCGCGTTGGACCCGGTGTGGTCGCAACAACCAGCGTCGGCGATTTTGGGGCGGGCGGCGCTCCTGGCGGCGAAGTCCCATCTGGCCATGGGAAATCCGCAGTTGGCGGCCGGCGTGCTGGAAAAATATTCCGATGTGACGGCGCAACCGGCCGGAGATATGGCTTGTGCCGAGGCTTGGCTCGCGGCGGGAGAGCGGGACAAGGCGGCCGTCTATTTTTCACGGGTCTACTTCCGGTATCCGCAATCGGTAGAGGCGTCGCGTGTGGGGCCGGAGTGGCGCTCGGCGGGGACGCCGGCCGACTACTGGTTGCGTGTCGAACGTAGCGCCCCAGGGCAGGCCGCGGTGATCCGGGCGGAACTTTCGGCCGTTTCGACGGGCTGGAGCGCCGAGGACCAGGAATTGGCCCAGGTGAAGGGTTGGGAACTGGATTACAGGGCGAAGCGGTACGCCGAGGTCCGGAAAGCGCTGGCAGGCTTAAGCCTGCAGACGCCGGCCGCTGACGCGGAACGGGCGTGGTGGCTGTATCAGACGTCGCGGCGATTGGACCTGGAGGCGGACCGGGCCGAGGCATTCGGGCGGTTGGCGAAGTACCATCCGGGGTCTCCCCGCTATATGGAGGCGCTGCTGGCGGAGGGATACCGTTCGCTGGTTGACAACGACTATGCCGGCTACGAGCCGATGTATCGGGCCTGTGTGCAGAATTTTGAAAGAGACACGCGAGCTCCGTTCTGCCACTGGAAGCTGGTGTGGAGTTCGTATTTGCGGAGGCGGTCCGACGCCGAGCCGATGCTGCGAGAGCATCTGCAGCGTTTTCCGCAGTCGGAGAAGGCCAACAGCGCGCTCTATTTTCTAGGCAGGCTGGCGGAACAGCGCGGGTTGCCGGGCGCGGCGCGGGTCTATTACGAAACGGCGGCGGCGCGCTATCCCAATACTTACTATGCCTTGATCTCCGGCGACCGTTTGGACGCGGCCAAGCTGCGCGGGGCGGCCCCGAACGCGGAGGTAAAGACTTGGGTGGATGGGTTGCGCTGGCCGAGGCGGAGCACGTTTTCAGTAACGGAAGCGGCGAACGCCAAGATTCGCCGGGAACGGGCCACTTTGCTTTCGATGGCTGGCTTGGACAACTACGCCGAGTTTGAGTTGCGTATGGGCGCGAGGGAAGAGCAGGCCCCGATTGGGCTTGCGATGGACCTGGCCGACCATATGGCCAAAGTCGGTCAGGCAGACAAGGGGCTTCGCTACATCAAGGGCCTGCTGCCGGGCTATCTGTTTTTCCCATGGGACGACGCCGGGGAGCGGTTCTGGCGGTTGGCGTTCCCGTTACCCTTCCAAAGGGACGTTGAGAAGTATGCGCGCGAACATGAAGTGGACCCTTACATTGTGGCTGGGCTAATCCGGCAGGAATCCGAATTTAATCCTAAGGTCGTAAGCCGCGCGAATGCCTACGGATTGACACAGATTCTCCCTTCCACGGGCCGCGAATTAAGCCGGCGTGTGGGGATGCGGAGTTTCCAAACGTCGATGCTGTACGACCCGGCGGTGAATCTGCGGTTGGGCACCTACTACATCCGCACGCTGCTGCGTTCGTTTGAAGGCCGGTGGGAGGACGTACTGGCAGCCTATAACGGCGGCGGTTCGCGTGTGCGCAAGTGGCGCAAGTTCGGCACGTTTAACGAGCAGGCGGAATTTATCGAAACGATCCCCTTCGATGAGACGCGCGACTATGTGCAGAGCGTCCTGCGAAATGCCTCGGTTTACCGGAAACTGTACGAGGGCAAAATAGCTTCGGTAAACTCTTCGAATGAGCCTCCGGCCAAGCCTGCAGCCAAACCAGCCGCCCCAGCGCCCGTCAAACCAAACGGCAAGCCAAACGGCAAGCCAACCGTCAAATCAGCCGTCAAGCCATCCGCCAAAGCAGGCAGCAGCTTCAAGAAGCCGGTTTCGAAGCGAAAGGACCGCTGATTTCACGGAGTCCGTCATCCGCGAGATGACGCGATTGGCGCAGGCGGCCGGGGCTGTAAATCTGGCGCAGGGCTTTCCTGACTTTGCCGCGCCCCAGTTTCTGAAAGAGGCTGCTGCCGAGGCGATCGCAGCCAATCACAATCAGTATCCAATCACCTGGGGCATTCCGCCGCTGCGGGATGCGATTGCGGCTAAATACAGGACAACGTACGGGCTGGAACTGGACCCGGCGCGAGAGATCACGGTGGTGTGCGGAGCGACCGAGGGCATGGCGGCGGCTTTATTGGCGACCGTGAACGCTGGAGACGAAGTAATCGTCTTCGAGCCCTACTACGAGAACTATCACCCGGATTTGCAACTGTGCGGCGGGGTGCGGCGCGTCGTGACCCTGCAGCCGCCCGACTGGAGTTTCGACCGTGACGAACTGCGGCGCGCATTTACGGCCAAGACCAAGGCGATCATCATCAACACGCCGAACAACCCAACGGGCCGGGTATTTAGCGCGGAGGAACTAACCTTCATTGCTGCGTTGTGCCAAGAACACGACGCCCTATGCATTACGGATGAGATTTACGAGCACATCGTCTATGACGGGGCGCGGCACGTGCCGGCGATGACGCTGCCCGGCATGCGGGAGCGGGCCGTGATTGTAAACAGCATGAGCAAAACCTATTCCGTGACGGGTTGGCGCGTGGGATGGGTTGCGGCCGCGCCGGACCTGACGGATTCGATTCGCAAGGTTCACGACTTTCTAACCGTGGGCGCGGCGACGCCATTGCAGTATGCCGGCGTGACTGCGCTGCAGCAGCCGGAAGCGTTCTATGCGCACCTGGGCGTGGAGTACGGCGCCAGACGGGATCAGCTACTGGGCATATTACGCGGCGCGGGTTTCCGTTGTTTTCAGCCGTCCGGGGCGTATTACATCATGACCGATATCCGCGACTTCGGCTTTCCGGACGATTTGCAGTTTGTACGCCACCTGATCCACGAAGTAGGGCTGGCCGCCGTACCGGGATCGAGCTTCTTTTCGCGGCCCGAACTAGGGAAGTATTATGCTCGCTTCTGCTTTTGCAAACGTCCGGAGACGCTGGAGGCCGCGGCGGAACGGTTGTCGCGCGGCCGGCTGCACGCCTAGGCGCGGTTGATGAGGCTGGCGACGTAGCCGCCGCCAAAGCCATTGTCGATATTGACGACCGTCACATTGGAAGCGCAACTGTTCAACATGCCCAGCAGCGCGGCGAGCCCGTTAAAACTGGCGCCGTAACCGATGCTGGTGGGCACGGCGATGACGGGCACACTGACCAGTCCGCCCACGGCGCTGGGGAGTGCGCCTTCCATGCCGGCGCAAACGACGATGACCTTGGCTTGTACCAGACGGTCCCGATTGTTCATTAACCGGTGAATGCCGGCAACGCCGATATCGTGAATGGATTCTACTTCGTTGCCCATTACCTCGGCTGTGATGCGGGCCTCTTCAGCAACGGGTATGTCACTGGTGCCGGCGCAGACGACGGCGATGCGGCCGCGGCCTCGATTGGTCTTATCGCGCCAAAGCCGCATGGCGCGCGAGTGCGGGTGGTACTCGATCTCCGGAATAGCCTCCTGGACAAGCGCGGCGGCTTCCGGACTGGTGCGCGTGATGAGGAGGTTCTGCGTGCGGCCGGCGAGAGTAACGGCGATGTCCCGAACATGGTCCGGCGCTTTGCCGAGGCCGAAAATGACCTCCGGCATACCGTGGCGCAACGCGCGATGGTGATCGACCTTCGCGAAGCCGAGGTCTTCGAAGGGGAGATGTTTCAGGCGGTCCATGGCCGCGTCGACGTCAACGGCGCCCGTGCGTACGTGGTCCAGGAGTTCGCGAATTTTATCAGCGTCCATGATGGTTAGAAGGAAAGGCGATCGCCAGGTTTCAAATTGTGTTTGGCCGCAACGCCCGCATTCAGCTCCAGAACGTAGAGCGAGCGGGTTGATCCTCCGAAGAAGGGGCAGCCGTTGGCGGATTCGGATTTACAGGGTGCTATGGCGGGCACGATTTCAGTGATCAGGCGGTTCTGGTCGAGCCAGATGGCATCCACGGGAAAGCGGTTGTTGTAGGTCCATACTTTGTACCCTTCGCCGACGGAACCGTAGATAAAGAGCATGCCGCGGTCGGCTGCCAGGGACTCGCGGAACATCAGACCGCGGGTCATGTCGTAGGGCTTGGTGGCAACCTCGGCGCGATAGATGGCCCCGTCCGGGAACCGGACCTCGCGCGTGTAGAGATCATCCAGGGTGGCCGTCTTCCGGCCGCTGGTACAGCCGGCCAGCAGAAATAGAACAAGGTACACCCAAAACGTTTTAAGCCACATCCGTTAAAATGGTAGCGCAAGATGTTTTTCCAGCGCCTGCGACTGACGCTCGACATGATCAAATTCGAGCATTCCCTATTTGCGCTTCCGTTTGCCTTGACGGGGGCTCTGCTGGCGTGGCGTCAAACCGGTTTTGCGGAAGAACAGGCGGCGTGGAAGCTTGTTTGGATCGTAGTTGCCATGGTGGGCGCGCGGTCGGCCGGCATGGCATTTAACCGGATTCTGGATGCCGATATTGACGGCAGAAATCCGCGAACGAAGATGCGGCATCTGCCGGCGGGGCTGTTGTCGACCGGCTTTGCATGGGGATTTCTATTTTTCATGACGGGCGTATTAGTGCTGGCGTCGGCGATGCTGGGCCCGCTCTGCCTCTATCTATCGCCGGCGGCGATGGCGGTGGTGATGGGCTATAGCTATACGAAGCGCTTCACGTCCTGGTCCCATCTGGTGCTTGGATTCGCCTTGGGCATTGCGCCGGCGGCGGCGTGGATTGCGGTGACTGGCTCGCTCGATCCTCGCATTCTTTGGTTGACCGCCGCGGTGACCTTCTGGACGGCCGGTTT
>DASTML010000262.1:0-22313 GCA_035714175.1 Bryobacteraceae bacterium
AACTCAAAATCACGAAAGGTCTGCTCCAGGATACTTTCAACCGCCTCTCGAAGAAAACGTTCTCCGTTATAGACGCTTAGGACGACAGAGACTAATGGGGTTGGCATTTGTGTATCTTTAAAGCTCTATTAACGCGATGGCAGAACGGATCTCAATGCGTTGACAGCTGCTGGGCCAAGCAATTGCTTTATTACCAACTTAATCCATTCCGCAGAAGCGAAAATACGCGGATATAGCTTTTGAGCGTACTGCCGCAAATGGAGAGATGTCTGATATTCTCCCTCGTCGAAAGCCCATCGCGAGCGCCGCATCGCCTCGGCACACAGTTCTTGCTGCATGTTGCTGCGCACCGTCGCCATGCTCGGCAAGAGATCTCCGGATGATGTTAAAAAAGACTCCAAAGCCGCATGACGTTCCTGCAAGTCAGACCAGTGGGGTCTCGCATAGCCGGACGACATATTGGTGTTATGGCGACGGTAGACGGCCTGCCGCTCCCCAATCATGCCCACGGCGCCGCGGGCTGCCAGACGAAGCCACATCTCCATGTCTCCGGTATGCGGCAATTCGACGCGATATCCGCCGACCTGTTTTGCGATAGACGTACGTACGACTGTCGTTGGAGTCGGTACCCGGTTTCTCGATAGGCTGACTTCGATAAATTCAAGCCCCGGAATGACGCTCGAAGAAAGCTTGTCGTATCGAGCTATATCTGTAAATACATCGACCGTTCTGCCGTTTGGGTACAGTTCCTGCGCCCTGCCGAAGACAAACGCTATGTCCGGCCGTTTGTCCATCAGAGCAACCGCCCGGCCTAACGCCCCAGGCAACAGGTAGTCATCGGCCGAGAGAAGCAGCATATAATCGCCCGACACCCATTCGATTCCCTCATTGAATGTTGCGATATGGCCGCGATTTTCTCGATGATGCACGAAGTGAACGCGCGGGTCTTCCTTCGCCAACTGTGCCGCGATCAGTGCACTGTCATCGGGCGAAGCATCATCAATAATCAGGACCCGTACCTCGACCCCCTCCTGACTCAGCACACTTTCTACACACTGCCGCAGGTAATGACCGTACTTGTAACAAGGAACAATAATATCTACAGAACTCATGATTGTGAACCCACCCTGGCTGCAGTTGCGAACAGCCACAGATCGAAAACCCGGCGAATCGCACTTGGCAATTGATGCTCGGGAACAAGAACAAGCAGCTTCATTGCCGAGTACCGGAGGCACCCGGCCAGCGCCATTGCCCCGAAGCCGATTCCCCATGGCCGCGGCAGGAAATGCGAGGCCGCCATGACGATTCCGATCGAGAGCATATAGATGACTAGAGCACGCTGATTCTCCGCCGACCAGCGGAACCCGGTAAGACGTCTGGCCAACACGTAGACAACTACCGTATGGAAAATATAAGAAAGGAAAAAGGCAAGACCTGCACCAGGCACTCCAAAATATTGCAGTCCGAGCCATACGAGCGACAAATGGACGCATGTCCACGCGATCTCCGTAAGTACCAGGGCAGCTTTATCGCCTTTTCCTACAATGATGAAGCCGACCGGCCAACTCACCACCTGAAGTGCGGTGCCAAGGCAGATCCACTGCAGGATTGCCTCGGCGCCGGCGAAGGACGCGGCGTATAGGGTTTTGATGACCAGCGATGCGAAGGTCAATGTTCCAATGATCCCGGCGCCAGCCAGGAGGAGGCTAACCTGTGTCTGCTCGTTCACCAGGCGGTTGGCTTCGGCATGGTCATGAATGGACTCGGTTAGCCGTGGATAGAAGTCCGCGCCCATTGCTGTGAGGATGAAGCCGACGTACATGTTCCCGACGCTCCAGGCGGCCTGGTAGAGCCCCGTCGCCTCTAGCCCGAGCCTGGTTTGAATCATGGCCCGAACGACGTACGAGCTTCCCATCATGGCCAGCCCGCTCACCATCAAAACGGAACCGAGTTGTAGCAGTTCCGCCGCTTCCGTGCGCGCCTCCTGGAAAGTCACGGAAGTTCTGTCAATGCCCGCTTTGCGGCTGTACTGCCAACTGACGCCAAGACCGACGGTGGAGGCAACGACGAAGGATGCCACAATGCCGTCTTCTCGAAGCCAGAAGACGAGAGCCACCGTTACGAGCATGCCGAGAAATGTACTCAACATACCGGCCTGTGTCATATCGGAGATGCGGCGCAGGCCTTGAAGGAGCGTGCCCTGTCCTGCCGATACAAAGCGCATGAAGACTCCCACCGCAAGGAAGCATATGGCCGCGGCTTGTTCCCTATTGCCGAATGTCAGCGTCGATACCTGCCGCGACGCGAGGACTAGGAATGCTGCGGTGACAAGACCCAGTATGAGGGAGGTCTTTCGCAGGACAGCGGCCGTCTTAGCGACGGAGTTACGGTCTCCAGAGGCCGCTGCGGCCGCGATCTGCCGTACACCGCTGCTATTGACTCCCATTCCGCCGACGGTTTCAGAGAGATTCGTAATCGACAGGAACAGGCTGTTTAAGCCCATCCCCGAAGGCCCAAGGATCATTGCCACGATCTTGCTTCGAATAATCCCGATGGCGATATTGACTAGCGATGCGCCGCCGATCAGCGAGGTCGACTTGAGGATCTGAGAGTAGGAGCTCTTAGCCACGGGTTTATAGGGCGGCACGGCTGCGGTCTTCGGTCGCGGACTCCCCAGCGCCGAGTGTGGGCGACACCAAGTGGTCGACCAAGGATAGATAGTCGACCTTCTTCACGTCCCAGCTATTCTGCGCTATGAAGGCGTTGGCTTTCGCTATCAGCGCCTGACGGTCAGGAAGGTTGTCTATTAGCTCGATGATCTTGACAGCCATATCCTCCGGGCTTCCGGACTGGAAAAAGCGGACCAACTCGCCGTCAAAGTAGTAGCGGTCAATGCGCGTCTCCGAAGCCAGCACCGGGACGCCCATCGCCATGAACTCCATGATCTTCGTGCTGAACGCCTCGTTGCCGAAGGAATTGCTTCTCTTGGGCACGACGCCGAGATCGACAGACGACATGATCGTGGCTACGCCTTCTATCGGTACAAGACCGCGCAGGAGAACCGTATCAGCCAGGCCGAGTTCGTGGACCAGCCGCTTCAGATTATCCCGTTCCGCGCCATCACCTACGATCCAGAGCTGCGCGTGCGGTACTGTCTCGCGGACAATTGCCAACGCTCGAACCGCCACGTCGAGACCTTGATGCCAATTCAAGGTACCCGGATAACAAAGCACGAACCGGCTCGGATCCGGCGCCGCCTCCGGTCGCCGATAGAAAATCGAACAGTCCGGATAGTTAATCATCGCCGTGCAGTGACCGGTTTTCACAGAACGGTTGAGGAGCTTTTCATACCAAATGTGATTCGCGATGATCACGTGGTGAGCGAAGCTGCACGACAGCTTTTCGACTAACAAAAGGAGCCGAAACGCCAGCGACTGCTCCGATACGCCGAACTTGCTGGCGTAGAACTCCGGAACAATATCGTGAATATCGAGGATGATCTTCGCCCCAGTAAACCGCGGCAAGAGTGTTGCGAATACCTGGAAATCGGGTACCGAGTGAACATGGATCAGGCCATATGGTCGTCTAAGATGCGTTTTGGTTAAGAAAAATGCGGATCGAAAGAAGAAGAGCAGCAGCCGGATGAGATAGCTCAGGGGGCCGCGCTCATTGACGACTCGTTCCTGAATCCGGTGGACGTGAACTCCGCGGACAATCTCATACGCTGCCTGGCCGGGCCGCCGGAGCGATAGTGCCTCCACGTATTCTCCCCGCTGTGCAAGGGATTCCGCGTAGCGCCGGACCCGATTGTCCGAATCGTAGAACGAATATGCAACCATGCAGACGTTCATCGTGCTGCCCTCAACTCAGGATCCCGCGCTTCAAGGTACTGTCTAAGCCGTTTGGCAAAATCGGTCGAGAAGGTCGTCGCCCCTATTTCGTTCAAGTGCTGGGAATTGTTGAAGTACGAACTGTCGTTAGCGTGGGGCCAAGCGCTGTAGTCCCAGATGGGAACTACGCCGGATGCGACTCGTTGAAATGCCGCAAACACGTCCGTGCGATTCGCCGTTAATAGCTGCATCTCGCGGTATTCAGGAGAGTAGACGAATATCAAGCCGATGCCGTGCTCTCGGCACACGCGCACCAAGTCTTCCATCAGCCGGATCCCTTCTGGTTCGATATCCCAGCGGACCGGCGCGCGGAGCGTCGTCTTATAGCGTGCGAAATCTTCTGTCCATTTGGCCGGCCGGGGATCATAGCCGTCGATCAGCTCGTTGCTTTGCTGGCCTGGAAGAAATGCCCGGAGTCCGCGGATCCAGGCAAAACTCATGTCCTCGGCAACGTAGCCGTACAGAGGCAGATAACGGCTCTTCCATATCTGCGGGTTGATCTTCCGCAACGGCTGGTACAGGTCGTTCTCACGCAGGTAGGGGACATATTGGGCCGGATTGTAGACTTCCCGCGTTGTCTGAAACGTGAAGGCATCAAGATTGTGCACGACGATGGCAGGCTTCCGGTTGTGCTTCAAATACGCCTTGAGAACCGCAAGTTGCATATCAGTCTGGGATCCGTTCCGTCCGAGGTTGAACGCCTTCTCTCCGGTCATTTTTTGAATAATGCGGGGATCGTAGTGCGACGCGGCTCGAGACGAACCGCTGATTACGATGTTGGCGTTAATCGTCCCTTCGACGATGCGATTCGTAATACCGAAAGGCGAGGCAGGGAGGCGTCTCAGTCCGGCGGTAATAGCGGCGTCCAGCGCAAACGTGAGAAGGGCAACAATTGCCAGGAAGCCCCCGACGCGGGATACCACGAGTTTCCCTTCGCTAGAACTGGAAGTAGATGAATTCAGTTCCACGATAGACTCCGAAGAGCATGACAGCCATGACGAAAGCGGCATAGGCTGTCCATCGGACAGGCATCGGCCACTGGCGAATAACATTGGTAAAACTGCTGGCGCGCTGCCAGGATTGCCCAAGTTCAAGCGCGGCGATTGCGGCAATGGCGACAGGCATCTGTCGCAGCAAGAAGTGGGGCGTTGCGATCGCCGAGAAGTCCCATCCGTTAGCCAGGTGTGTAACTACATACGCTGCATCTTGCAGAGTTTGCGCCCGGAAGATGATCCAAGCCAGGCAAATTAGGAGAAACGTCGTTGCCCGCATGATTCCCTTCCGCCCAAGCGTCGCTGGGCCTAGCCCGATCGCCGCGAATAGCCGGTCCCGCCACTCTTTCGTGAAGGAGCCCGCCACCAGATACAGACCATTCAGCAGCCCCCAGCAGACAAAGGTCCAGTTCGCGCCATGCCACAATCCGCTGATTGCGAAAGTGATCAGCAAATTGCACGCGTGCCGCGTGGCCCCGGCGCGGCTGCCCCCCAGCGGCACATAGACGTAGTCTTTGAACCATGTCGAGAGCGAAATATGCCATCGCCGCCAGAACTCTGATACCGACAGCGAAGCATAGGGAGTGCGGAAATTCTCCATCAGCCGGAAGCCCATCACCTGAGCGGCGCCGATAGCGATATCCGAGTAGCCGGAAAAGTCGCAGTAGATTTGATAGGCGAAAAACAGCGTCGCGATCGTCAACTGCAAGCCGTTGTAGTTGGAAGGAGCGGCATAAACGTCGTTTACGTAGAGAGCCAGACGGTCAGCGACGACCAGTTTTTTAAAGAAGCCCCAAGCCATCCGTTGAAGGCCGCCGGTCACGTCGCGGTAACGGAGTTGGTAGCATTCCCGGAACTGGTGCAACAGATTCTGGGGCCGTTCAATGGGGCCGGCCACAAGCTGCGGAAAAAACATGACGTAAGTGGCGTAAACGATGAAATCCCGCTCGGGTTCTTGCCGCCCAAAGTAGACTTCCGCGACGTAGCTCAGGCTTTGGAACGTATGGAACGAGAGGCCGATTGGCAGTATCCATCCCGTTACGACCGGCGGCACATTCCAGCCAAACCATCCGGCGAGGGAGGCCGCGCTGTTTGTCAGGAAGTCGAAATATTTGAATACTCCCAGCACGAGGCAGGTCGATACAATGCTGACCCAAAGTACTGCTTTTCGCTTCCCCCCGGACAATTTTCCGATGTAGATGCCCGCCGTGTAATCGATTAGTATTGTTGCCAGCAAGATCAGGATGTAGGCCGGGATGAAAGCCATATAGAACACACAGCTTGCAGCCAACAACCATCGCACGCGCCACACCTGCGGGACCAGGAAGTAGATGGCGGTCACGATCGGGAAGTAAATCGCAAATTCCAGCGAATTAAAGAGCATGTGCAGGATGAAGCTATGCCGAAGTTCGCAGAAGCGTTCGAACGTCGCGCGTCCGGCCGCGGGCACGTGCATCTCCCAGAATCCGGCGGAGGGTCAGATGATTCCAAATGCGCGTCTGAATCCGGTCGAGGAACTTCGCTGGCCGACGCCAGGACCCCGTCATATTGTGCACCCCGTAGGCGCCAAAGTGGTGCCAGGCGCTCCGGTCCAGCACGTCCTCTGGGAACAGGATATTGATTCGCCCGGCAAGCTCCGGATTCTCCGCCAGCGTCCGCGAAATCAACCCAGGTCCGGTCGAATTCAACACGTAAAAGTCACTACGCAATGCGCCGGGGATGCCCTTCATCATTGGCCGCACCCATTCCGGCTCGTGCTTGGCGCGTAGGCAGTTTGCAATGACAGCCGCTAGAAAGGGATGACGGGGCTCGGCGCCAAAAGCATAGTTGCCGATATGCCAGTCCATCCTCAGTTCATCCCAAAAGTACCGTCCTTCGGCCAGTTCTTCGAAAGGGAAGACGCACTCGGATTCGATAAGGGGTGTCAAATCCTTCGCCAGGAAGACGTCCAAATCGAGATAGAACCCGCCGAATTGAAAAATCGCCAAGTAGCGAAAGAAATCGTACTTCTGAATCCGGAACCGGAACGAATGATAATCGTTCAAATACTCCGGGAAGCACTCCGCCACAAACGACTCGATCATTGCGTCGTCAAAAAAGCGATGCTCGAACTCAGGGTGAAGCAGCTTCACATTGACGATCGCCGAACGGAGCAATACCGGCAGATTCGGCGGACCGGTCTGGATGATCAACTTCGGAATCATACGGAAACAGCGGTACCCGCAGCGCTAGCCAGCAGCGACTTCGATCAGGACATCCGCTACATAGTCCTGCTCTTCGTCGGTCATTTCATGGAAGAGCGGAAGAACCACGCTGTTATCCGTGACTTCATTGGTTACCGGCAGCAGTTCTTCCCAATTCCCACCCGCATAGGGCGGTTCGCGGTGAATCGCCATAATGCCGCGCCGCGACGAAACGCCGCGATCGAGAAGGTCTTGCATAAGACGGTCCCGCGAAATGGGAGCATCCGCGGTGAGGCGCACCATATATGATTGGAAGTTGTGGAGCATCTCGGCAGGCTGCGACGGCAGCACCAGCCAGGGAAGTACCGAGAGCCGCTCCGAATACCGCGCGGCAAGCGCTCTTCTCCTCGCAAGCATTCCGTCTATCTTTTGCAACTGCACCAAGCCGAGAGCCGCCTGCAGATCTGTCATCCGGTAGTTGAAGCCGACCTCATCGTACGTCTCGATCGTCACTTTACTTGCGCTATGCCTGGCGAGATCGGAGATACCCATGGCGTGCTGTCGAAGCCGCCGCATTCTCGCGGCCATCTCTCCGTCCGCCGTTGTGATCATGCCTCCCTCACCGGTGGTTAGGATCTTCCGGGGATGAAAACTGAAGCACGCCATCAGGCTATGGGGAGCCCCGATGCGCTTCCCTTCGTACTCGGCGCCTATTGCACACGCGGCATCTTCGATAACATGCAAACCGTGCCGTTCCGCAATCTCGTTGATCTCCCTTAGACAGGCCGGCAGCCCGATCTGGTGAACAGCCAGAATTGCCTTCGTCCGTGGAGTGATTGCCGCCTCAATGCACTTGGGGTCGATATTGAAGTTTTTCCTATCGATCTCGACAAAGACAGGTGTTGCTCCGGCATATACAATGGCATTGGCTGTGGCAATAAAGGATAGGCTCGGGCAAAGAACCTCGTCGCCTGCCTTCACGCCAGCTGCCACCAAGGCTAAATGAAGAGCCGACGTGCACGACGAGACCGCCACCGCGTGTGGCGCCCCAACGTAAGCCGCAAAGTTCTGCTCAAATTCGGCAACCCGCGGTCCCTGGCTTACCCATCCGCTCCGCAGTGATTGAAGAACCGCTGCCTCTTCTTCAAGGCCGAAGGACGGCCGTGCCACCGGAATCTTCTTGATCAACGTAGTGGAGCTCATATCGCCTTTGTAGAGACAGCCGCCTTCGCCGTCTGTCTCCAGCGGACCAATTCTGTCAGGCCTTGCTCAAGCGTCACCTGTGCCTTGAAGCCAATCATCTTCTCGGCCTTTTCCGTTGCCGCTTGGCGGCGTGTCACGTTAGCCACAGCTCGTGCTTCCCTGTGTTCCGGACGGATAGGCGAGCCCAGAATTTGCAAGAGAAGATCACATAATTCTTTCAGGCTGGTCTGCACCCCAGTTCCCAGGTTGAAGACTTCATCACTGAGATCGCTCTGAGCGGCCAGGAGATTCGCGCGAGCCACGTCTTCCACATACACAAAATCCATCGATTGATTGCCATCCCCAAAAATCAGGGGGGGCTTACCAGCTTCGGTTGCATCCAGCCAACGGATCAGCACCTCGGTGTAGACGCCCGTAAGGTCCATTCGCGGGCCGTAGACATTGAACGGCCGGAATGCCAAATACTGTAAGCCGGACGTCTCGCACAAGGCGCGCAGCATCTGCTCGTTAGCGATCTTCGCCGCGCCGTACATCGTCCGGTTGTTGAATGGATGTCCTTCGTCGATCGGTAGGTAGGAGGGCTCGCCGTAAACAGATGCCGATGAGGCGGCGATCACCTTTCTTACTTTGTGCCGAAGCGCGGAATCCAAAACGTTCATCGTGCCACCGATCAACACATCGACGGCTTCCTTGGGCGCCTCGGCGCACCGGGTAATTCGGAGCGCCGCCTGGTGAAAGACGAAGTCCGCTCCTTCGGTTAGCCGGTCAACCAGTGCGGTGTCCCGGATATCGCCCTCGACGATCCGGACCTTCCCCGTACGGAGAACCTGCTCGAGGTTACTCCAACTCCCACGAACAAAATTGTCGATCACTCGGATATCAGAAACGCCTGCAGCTACCAGCTGATCGACGATCGTGCTTCCAATAAATCCAGCTCCGCCTGTAACCAGGCACGATGACCCAGAGAGACTATTCATTGTTTCTCTCGAAGCCGTGCGCTGCGTCGTCCAAGAGCAGTGACACTACTCCGATCTCCTATCCCTTAAGAATCGTGCCGGTACTCCGGCCACAATTGCGTACTCAGCAACATCACCGGTCACTACGGAACCCGCCCCGACAATGGCGTTATTTCCGATTCGCACTCCCGGCAATAGGCTGGCGTTCATGCCCACGTCCGCCCCAAATTCAACAACCACCGGTTTGATGGTCAGGTCCGTCGTAATCACGGGTTGATTAGCTGGTACCCCGGTATGGGTGGAACCCAACACCTTTGCTCCCGGTCCCCATCCAACATAATCTTCCACAATCAGATTCCGCGCATCGAGATAGGATTGCGGGCCTATCCATACATGATTCCCGATCTTGCAGGTGCCATCAAAACGGCCTTGAATCATCACCTGCGCGCCAATAAAGACGCCGTCGCCGAACTCCATTGTCTCAGGGTGCTTGAGTACCACGCCCGGCCCGACTTGAAGATCATGCCCTGTCTGCTTGCACATTGCTCGCATCAGAACACGCCGCATCACGCTGTCGAGCACACCCTCTCCGTCCCGATAGCGGCCGAAAAGTTCGTACAGTTGCTCCTTCGAGTGCCCCTCGCGCAAAAAAGAAGCAAACTCTCGCTCCCATGAAGGATCCTGCCGAGGTTCGCGGCGCCCAAAGGTTGACTTAACCTGTCTGGTCCCGGTCGCGATGTTTACGGATGTTTCCAGCATTCGAGTTCAGACTTGAGCGAGGCTCGCAAATTCCAGTACGCGCTGCACGACGCATTCCTGCTGCTCCGGCGTCAGGCCCGGGAACATAGGGAGCGATAGGATCTCTGAGGCAGCCTTTTCCGTAACTGGCAAGTCGCCTTCGGAATAACCTAGATGCTTGTACGCCTTCTGCAAATGCAGTGGAATCGGATAGTGAATGCCTGTACCAATATTCGCTTCGGCCAAGTGTTTCTGCAACTGCGCACGATCCGCAACGCGTATGACAAATAGGTGATAGACCGCTTTGGACCAGTCTGGTTCCTGCGGTAGCAAAAGGCTGTCACCCGCTTCGGCCAGCAATTCGCGATAGAGTTTCGCCGCCTGCTGCCGCTGTGTGGTCCACCTCTGTAACTGGCGGAGCTTCACGCTCAGGATGCCTGCCTGAATGGAATCCAACCGGCCGTTATAGCCCTCGATGTCATGATAGTACTTGGTAGCCTGTCCATGGTCACGGATCATGCGGATCCGCTTCGTCAGGTCAGCGTCGTCCGATGTCACCGCACCTGCCTCTCCACAGGCGCCAAGATTTTTGCCTGGATAGAAGCTGAACGCTGCGGCTTTACCCATGGAACCGGCCTTGCACCACCGATTCTCCCGCTTTGAGAAGTATTCCGCGCCGTGCGCCTGACAGGCGTCCTCGATCACGACCAAATTGTACTGTTCTGCTAGAGCGAGGATCGGGTCCATATCTGCCATCTGGCCGTAGATGTGTACTGGAACTACGGCGGCCACGCGCCGGCCGGTCGCCCGGTGTGTCAGCCTTGCGTCTGTGCCGCCGAACTCGCACTGCGTCTCGATGAACTGGCGCAGCGATGCCGGGTCCATATTGTAGGTTGTTTCATGAATGTCTACGAACAGAGGGAGCGCCCTCACTTGGCTGATCGCCTCTGTCGTCGCGATGAATGTATGTGCGACGGTGATAACTGCGTCACCTTCGCCAACGCCGCTCGCCATGAAAGCAAACCGCAATGCATCCGTGCCACTGCCGACGCCGGTGCAATAAGCCGTGCCACAGTAGGCGGCGAACTCGCGTTCGAAGGCGTCCACCATCGGTCCGCCAATGAACCCGGCGGTATCCTGGGCCTTCTCGAAGACCTGATTCAACTCATCTCGCAACTCGCGGTGCGGAGTAATGAGGTCTAAAAAGGGTATTGTGACGTTTTGGCTCATTGTAAAGTTCTTATATAGTTTCTGTTATAGTTCGCAATACTTTTGCGGGGTTGCCAGCCACAATCGTGTTGGCCGGAACGTCTTTCGTGACTACGCTGCCAGCACCCACCAGTGCATTCTCGCCGATGGTGACGTTGGCTAAAATGCGGGAACCGGAACCGATGGACGCTCCCCGCTTGACCAGCGTCGATTCCACCTTCCAGTCGGATTCGGTCTGTAGATCTCCCGAGGCTGTTGTCGCGCGTGGGTAGGTGTCGTTAATGAATACAACTCCATGACCCACGAACACTCCGTCCTCTATAGTTACTCCCTCACAAATGAATGTGTGGCTGGAAATCTTGCACCGCGAGCCGACCTTGGCGCGCTTTTGAATCTCAACGAACGTGCCAAGCTTTGTTTCGTCGCCGATTTCACACCCGTAAAGATTGACGAACTGTGCCAGTTTGACGCCATTGCCCAACTTAACGTCCGGCGCAACGCAGCGGAAGTCGCTCATGCGTAGACTACCTCCCCTTTGCGGGCAATCGAATCCTGCGCGGCTTCCAACATTCGCACGATGCGCAGTCCCGCCAATCCGTCGTTAAACGGCACTGTGTTCTGTTCTATGCAGGTGACAAAGTAGGCGAGCTCTGCTCTCAGCGCCTCGATGTTTTCCAGCCGCGGAGCCCACATGTCGCCCGATCGGTAGCCGACCAGAAGGTCATGTACCCCTTCCCGTAAGGTCGTATTTATGCCCTTGTCGTACACGCGAATCTTCTCATCGCCCACAAGGTCGTTCCAAACAATCATCTTCTTCTCGCCGCCGATCAGTGCCAGCCGCACTTTCACTGGTGAAAGCCAGTTAACGTTAATATGCGCGATGACCTTGTCCGGATAGTAGACTGTCATATAAGCCACGTCATTTAATCCATTGACATGGGCCTGCCCCGTCGCGACCACTGCTTCTGCCGGTTTGCCGATCAGATAATCGACAATTGAGAGATCATGCGGCGCCAAGTCCCATATCACGTCTACGTCGTGCTGGAACAGTCCCAGGTTTACGCGGGTCGAGTCGTAATAGTAGAGCTTGCCAAGCGTCCCATCATCCATGAGCTGGCGGATCTTGCGGACCGAACCGGTAAAGAGGAACGTATGGTCCACCATGATCCGCAAATTCCGCATCTCGGCTAAGTCGATCAACTCCTCGGCCTGCGCTGACGTCGCTGTAAAGGGCTTTTCGACAAAGACGTGCTTCCCGTTGAGCAGCGCCACCTTAGCCAGTTCAAAGTGCGTTGAGACCGGCGTAATTACCGCTACGGCGTCGATATCTGGCGCCGTCAGAATGTCCTCCGGAGTCGTTGTGAGACGCGCTTCCGGGTAGAGTTGCTTTGCTTTCTGCAAGGCTGCTGGACTGCGATCGCAGATGGCCACCAAGCTCGCGGACTCCAGTGCGCGGATATTCCGCGCAATATTTGGGCCCCAGTATCCGTATCCAATTACGCCAAACCGAATCATGTTTGTGTTTACCTCAACACGCGTAAATATTGGTAGTGAAGCGCCCGCCTGCTTTGCCATCTGTGATGGAAGTCGGGCGCTGAGAATCAACAGCCGCGTTGGCAGTTGCCGGCTAGCAAGCCCCTTCTCCCTTGAGTACTGCCATGGGAGTTTTCAGCATGATCCGGATGTCCAATGCCAAGGACCATGACTGCGAGTACTTCAAGTCCATCCGGACCATCTCATCGAACGTCGTCCGGCTGCGGCCTTCCACCTGCCATAGACCCGTCAAACCCGGCTTCACTGCGTACCGCCGCTTGTGCCACAACCGGTATTGATTGACTTCGTAAGGAATGGGCGGGCGCGGCCCGACGAGCGACATATCGCCGATGAGAACGTTATAAAACTGCGGCAGTTCATCCAAGCTGTAGCGCCGGAGAAATGCTCCAATCGACGTTATGCGTGGATCGTTCACTAACTTGTAGACTTTTTTCTGCTGACCTTCAGGTTGACCTTCTGTCCGGTAGGCTCCTGAGATGAAGTCCTTCATATAGGACTCGTGAATGGATCGATCGTTTTCGGCCTTCATGGACCGGAATTTATAAAATGTAAACTCTTGGCCGTAGAGGCCCACTCGCTGTTGCCGGAAAAAGACCGGCCCTCGAGAAGTCGCTTTGACTGCGATCGCGATCGATAACATGAGTGGTGACGTGCAGAGGAGTGCCACAGCGCTGCCCGCAATGTCGATAGCCCGTTTTAAAAAACGAGATAGATCAGAAAACTCCCGGTGCCGATTGCCGGGCTTGATCTCCGTCCAGTCGTCGGGAAAGACGAGGAACTTGACGCTCATACGCGGTGTCACTTCTTGTTCCTCGATTGGCTTGGCGAAGCGCTCCCAAAGGGCCTTCAGAGTACTCTCTGTATCAGTACGCTTGATCTCCGTGAATATGACACCGAGAGTCTTCCCGTCTTCGTACCACCCCAGAATGTCGGTTTCACGCACCCTCTCCACAAGAACCTCTACCAGTGTGCCCAGGTACGTGGACCGCTCCATTTCTTTCGGGCACGCCCCCGTATCAACAAGCATCAGCACGAACGGTAGGCCAGACCTCTCCACGCGCTTCTGTTCGAGGTAGAGGAGGTGACGAAACGTTTCGTGTGTGAGTACAGACCTCTCTTCGAACGGTTTTGAGACTATGAGCTTAGATTTGGCCCGCCGGGCCGTTGCCTCGCTAGTCATTGCACTCCTCGTCGTCGCAGGGTTTCGTCTAGTTTTCGTTGGAATTCACAACAGAAGCTGTCAGCCGATCGCTGCCGATCGCGAAGGTCTGTAGAATTACAACGCCGCCAATGTTCGGTAAAACGCTAACGCAGTTGTCTCGAAATACCGATCTATTCCGCCGTCAGAGCAAGCTACCGCCCTTTCGGTCCCAATCCCCGTATTCCTTACAAGCCGGAAAGTAACAGCAAGAATCTGCCCCAGCAGTCCCTGAGTTCTTCGGAGTAAAAGGGAGGGCTGTTATAGAGACCCTGCAAGTGCTGGATTGGTTTTCCCTCGCCAGCCTCTTACTTGGTCAATTGTTTGTCTGAATTATTTAACGATAGTGGGAGCGCCTTCATGTTGGTAGGGGGGTTTTTCACCCCTCCCGCCCACCGGGGGGCGGGCGATATAGGGGCACTGTCTCGGTCGAGCTATTCTCCACGTCCAATTACGCCTCGGAACTCCCTTCAGGCAGCCCTAGCGACCCCGATTTCCCTTCCGCCGCAAGCCCTGCGGCGCAGACGAAATGGTGCTAGTGCTACATGTGACCACTTCACTTTTCGATTTGGTGAGATCGATATGGATGTCGATGGAACTCAGTACGTTGGCGCGGGTGACCCGATTGAGGTGTTCACGGCCGGGCGCACCTTCGTGATTTCGATTGCCAGATATCGATCCGCCGCGTGCGCGATCGTGTCGAACTGGCGGTTGTTATCCGGTCTGAGATCATGGAGACTGAAGGCGCAGCCGAGGCAATCAGGGGGACCTTTGCCAAGCGTGCCGCACGCGATCTTCCCGCATATCGGCAAGGTGTACGGTCGCAGCCACTATAAGATCTTGTGCGCCGGATCATCCGATTGGAATTCTCTGGGTTGTTCAATAGTCTTCGGTGCGGATCCTTGCCAGAAGTCGCGCCTTCTCATGCAGTAAAATCAATAACTTACCTCGCATACGGCTTGGCTCTCCAGAGACGCCTTGGGTTGATGGAACCCGAGAAAACTCATCTGCCGACTGCCGCCTTGCAGACCATGCGCCTCCAGTCCGCCCTACAGAGGCCAATGTTTCAGCAGGCGATAACCAAAGAAGTCCTTTGGGTTTTTTACTTTATTGGTGGGTGCGAAGTTGCACGGACTTGTTCGTGGCAAGGGGCCGTTGTTTGCGACGCGGCCCCTTGTTAGGCCTGCGGAGTGCGCTAGTTGTCGGTGGTCGCCCCGGTGGATGCGGATCCGACAAGCTTGATGTACTTGGAAAAAACGCCCGTAGGGTATTTCGGGGCCGGTTGCTTCCACTCTGCCAGCCGTCTAGCAATTGTCTCAGTGGGAAGCTCCACGTTAATGGAGGCCTCTTCCAAGTCAATATGTATGATGTCGCCGTCTTCCACAATGGCAATGGGCCCACCCGCCGCGGCTTCGGGAGCGACATGGCCGATCATGAAACCACGGGTGGCTCCGCTGAAACGGCCGTCCGTTAAGAGCGCGGTACTGTCGCCAAGACCGGCTCCCATGATTGCGCCGGTAACGCCGAGCATTTCCCGCATGCCGGGACCGCCCTTCGGACCTTCGTAACGAATGACAACGACGTCGCCGGGGAGGATCTTGCCCGCTGTGACGGCGGCCATGGCGTCCTCTTCGCGGTCAAATACCCGAGCGGGTCCACGCTGTTCCTTGCGGGCGATTCCGGTCACCTTAATGACGCACCCTTCCGGCGCGAGGCTGCCCTTGAGGATAACCAGGCCGCCGGAGCTTTTGATGGGGGCTTGCAGCGTGCGAATGACATCCTGGCCGGGTGTTTCCCGCACTGCTTCCAGTTCCCCGGCGAGGGTCTTGCCTGTAATTGTCATGGAACCGCCGTCGGCATAACCGCCTTCGACCAGGCGTTGAATGATGACGGGGATTCCGCCTGCCTTGTCGACATCGACGGCGAAATATTTGCCGGCAGGCTTGATATCGACTAGCAGCGGAGTCTTCTTCGAAATGTTGTGAATATCGTCGATATGGAGGTCTACGCCGGCGTCCTTCGCCATTGCGAGGAGGTGCAAAACGGCGTTGGTCGAGCCACCGCTGGCTGCTACGGAAGCGATGGCGTTTTCGAAGGCCTGCCGGTTGCAGATGTCGCGAGGTTTGGCGTCGCGACGGACGGCATCCATGATGATTTCGCCGCATCGGCGGGAGATATCGTTTTTGCGCGGATCGACCTGCGGAATGCTGGCAGTGAACATCGGCGCAATACCTATGGCCTCCATGACCGTGGCCATGGTATTGGCGGTGAATTGGCCGCCGCAAGCGCCGGCCCCGGGGCAGGCGTGGTCTTCAATGGCGAGGAGTTCTTGGTCGGAAATTTTCCCGGCGGCATTGGCTCCGACGGCTTCAAATACATCCTGGATCGATAGTTCACGGTCACCGAGTTTGCCGGGGAGGATGGAACCGCCGTATAGAATCAGGCTCGGGATATTCAGACGGAGCAGTGCCATTGCGGCTCCGGGAATGGTCTTATCGCAGGCGACCATGGCGACTATGCCGTCGAACATGTAGCCGCGGGCAGTGAGTTCGATGGAATCGGCGATGAGATCCCGGGAGACCAGGGATGCCTTCATCCCCTCGGTGCCCATTGTGATGCCATCGCTGATGGCGATGGTATTGAATTCCATGGGCGTGCCGCCGGCAGCGCGAATTCCCTCTTTCACCTTTTCAGCCAATGCGCGCAGATTGTAATTGCACGGCATTGTTTCAATCCAGGTGTTGGCGATTCCAATGATGGGCTTGCGGAGGTCTTCGTCCGTAAATCCGATGGCCTTGAACATGGAACGGGCGGGAGCGCGGTCGCGGCCCTGGGTGATGGTGTAGCTGCGGAGGGGCATAAGAACCCACTAGTGTATCGTTCGCCCGCGCGGGTAGGCATGGGATTATAGGGAGTCATGAAAATTGCGGTTTTGGGCGCGGGGAATATGGGGTCGGCGTTGTTGGGGGGCATGTTGAAGGCCGGGGTCGTGGTTCCTGAAGATGTACGGGCGACAACGAAAACCGAACCGCGCGCTGCCGCGTTGCGCGCCACCTTAGGCGTGGCGGCTACGGCAGGCGGAAATTTCGAGGCGGCCAAGGGCGCCGATCTGGTCGTCCTGGCCGTGAAACCGGGAACCGTTCCCAAGGTAGTGAAAGAGATCCGGGACATATTGGAGGAGCGGCAAATATTGATTTCGCTGGCGGCCGCGCTACCTCTCTCCGTGATCCAAGACGCCGCCGCCTGTCGCCTGCCTGTTTTTCGAGCGATGCCGAATATTCCTGTTGTGGTGGGAGAGGGGGCGATTGGGATTTGCCACAACAGCTTGGCGACTGAGGAGCACCGGGATTTGGTTGGCCGCATATTCGGAACTGTCGGATTGACCGCATTTGTGGACGAAGAACAGATGGATGCCGTGACGGCACTGTCCGGCTCCGGGCCTGCATACGTGTACATGGTGATCGAAGCGATGATGGCGGCTGGCGTGAAGATGGGCCTGCCACGGGATGTTTCGCTCCGATTGGCAGAACAGACGGTACTGGGAGCGTCGCGACACGCTCGATCCTCGAACCTTCATCCGGCTATACTGCGGGATCAGGTCATTACGCCTGGAGGCACGACTATTGCCGCGATTCATGAACTCGAGCGGCACGGCTTGCGATCCATGTTGATATCGGCGATAGAGACGGCGACGATTCACGCAGGAAAGCGGACCGAGGCGTTGTTGGCCGATATTGAACGACAAAAACACACATGATTCGACACATACTTTCGATTCACGCCCATCCGGACGATATGGAAATTCTGGCCGCGGGGACGTTGGCCATATTGGCGGAGAAGGGGCACCGCATTACCGTGGTGACGATGACCCCGGGGGATTGCGGGTCCGCGGAACATGGAGCGGACGACATTGCGGCTATCCGCCGTAAGGAAGCCGAAACGGCGGCCTCGATGATCGGGGCCGCCTATCAGTGCGCGGAGTTTCGCGACTTGGCGGTTTTCAACGACGACGGATCGCGGCGGCGGGTGACCGAGTTGATCCGTGCACTACGTCCAGACGTGATTTTGACTTCGGCTCCCACCGACTATCACTGCGATCACGAGGCAACGAGTGTTCTGGTGCGGGACGCGTGCTTTGCAGTTTCGGCTCCGAACTATAAAACCGGCGTCGCCGTTCCGCTGGATGCCATTCCGCATCTGTACTACATGGATTCGATTGAAGGGCGGGACCGGGACGGCAACCCCGTACGGCCGGAGTTCGGCGTCAATATAGAGACCTATTTCGATAAGAAGCGCGCGATGCTGGCCGCGCACGCCAGCCAGCGGAACTGGCTGTTGAAACAGCATGGCATGGACGACTACCTGCGTACGATGGAGGAGTGGACTCACTACCGCGGGCAGTCCCTGGGAGTGCGGTATGCGGAGGGATTCCGGCAGTACAAGCACCATCCGTACCCAACGTCACCGTTGCTGCAGGAATTGGTGGGAGATTCGCTCCTCCGGTAAGGCTTGCCTTAACGGGAGAGCACTATCGTCTCCACAATCTTGAGAAAAAGGGCCGCGCCTTCGCGCAGCGTTGTGACGCGAATACGCTCATCGTTGCCATGGGCCCGGCCCGGTTTGTCATCCCGCATGAAAACGGGAACGCCGTAGACGGCCATGCCTTTGGCACGCAGGAAAGCGCCATCGGTTGCGCCGCGAGACATGTAGGGAATAATGGCGGCCTTGGCGTTCTGCGCATGGATGGCGGTCTCGATGGCTTTGTATAGATCCGTCGTAAGGGAACTGGGTTCCGTGGCGGGCATGTCCTGGCCGGGTTCTGGGAGAACGTCAATAGCCGGGTCATTGATGATTTGCCGAAACCGGGCATAGACCTCTTCCTTGGTCTCACCCGGTAGCCGGCGGACGTCCAACTGGGCTTCGGCTTGGTTGGGGATGACGTTTACCTTCATGCCCGCGCGAAGAATGGTGGGGGAGACCGTGGTACGGAATTGGGCATCCAATTCAGCATCGCGATCGCCTATTGCGTTGGCGGCGGTGGTCAACGTAGCCTTGTTTTCCAAGCCGGGAAGCATAGGCTGGAGCCACTTGTACTCTTCCAGCTTGGAGAGTTCGTGGAAGTAGCGGCGAGTGGTAGTGTTCAATTGCACAGGCATGTAGGCCTTGGTAAGTTTGCTGATGGCATCGGAGAGGTGGGCTACGGCATTGTCCTTGCGGGGAAGGGAACCGTGGCCTGCGGACCCGCGGGCGACGAGAATGACGCGGGTGGGCACTTTTTCTGACGTCTGGATTTGAAAAATTTCGGCCCCATCTTCGGTGAGGGATCGCGCTCCTGCTTCATTGAGGCAAAATTCGGCGTCGATTTTTGCCCAGGCATTTCGGATTAGCCATTGAATTCCCGTTGATCCGGCCTCCTCGTCAGCTTCACTGAGAAAAATGATGTCGCGATTCAGCGGGGAATTGCGGCGTTTGAGCTCGACGATCGCAGCCATCTCGGCGGCGACAAGCGATTTGGTGTCAACGGCGCCGCGGCCATAAATGAACCCGTCTTTCTGCACGGCATCGAAGGCGGGGACGGTCCATAATTTCGGTTCGATGGGGACGACATCGCTGTGAGCCATGAGGAGCAGCGGCCGATGCGTGGGATTGGCCGCCTTTAACCTGGCTATGACATTGAGCCGGTTAGGATCTCCACCAAGGAGTTCTGACGGGATTCCCTCCTTCTCTAGTTCCCGCTGAATATACTGTGCCGCTTGTGTTTCGTTTCCGGGCCCGTTGGAGGTATTAATCCGGAGGAGATCGATGAAGTAACGCTGGGTTCGTTCTTCGAGCGTTTCCGCGGAAAGGAGGAGGGCGCCTGCGGCGGCGAGAAGGAAAAGCCTCATGGGAGTGAGTCTACCCTGCCCGCCGCAGCTTGAGTAGACCGTTCCGGTGGAAGGGGTTGGTACATTGGAAAGAACTCATGGGTCCTCGCCTAATTTCCGCGGCGCTGCTTGCCGCGCTGACGCTCTCCGCTGAGGATGAGCTGCCAAAGCAGAAAGAGACAGTCGTTGTGACCGGTTCCTATGAGCCGCTCCCGTTAGGAGAGGCTGATCGCTCTGTACGAGCGATTTCCGCGAGGGAACTGGCGCCGTTGACCGGAACCATTTCGGATCTCCTAAATTTGGACTCCTCCGTGGATATGCGGGAGCGCGCTCCCGGAGGTGTGCAAAGCGGTGTTTCGATTCGCGGCGGGTCGTTTGGTCAAACGCTGGTGTTGTGGAATGGCATGCGGCTGAACAGCATGCAGACGTCGAATTTGAACATGGACGTGCCAGTACCGCTAGATGCGCTGTCACAGGTGGAGGTCCTGAAGGGCTCGGGGTCCACTTTGTATGGGTCCGATGCGACGGCGGGCGTGGTGAATTTTATTACGCGGCCGCCGGAGCATTCCGAGGTCCGGTTGCGGGCTGGGCTGGGCAATTGGGGGACGCAACAACAGCGCGCCTCCCTGGCGTATGTCAGCGGAAAGTTGGCGCAGCAACTGACGATGTCGCGCGATTTTTCGACGGGATTTCTGCCGAACCGCGACTACAGAAACCTTTCTGTCGCCTCGACCACGGTTTGGAAGCAGACCGAAGTCAACCTGGCCATCAACGACCGGCCTTACGGAGCAGAGCAGTTCTACGGCAACTACAATTCCTGGGAACGGACGAAGAACTGGTTTGCAGGGGCGCGGCAGCGGATTGGCGACAAGACCGAGGCGGCTTTCGCCTACCGGCGTCACACGGACCTCTTTGTCCTGTACCGAGATCGTCCCCAGGTCTACACTAACCGGCACATCATGGAGACCTACCAAGCACAGTTGCGGCGCCGGGAGGATCTGCCCAAGTCCAGCCGGCTGCACTATGGTGCGGAGTTTCTCTACGATTCCATTAACAGCAACAATCTTGGCGTTCACTCGCGGGGCCGCAGTGCGGCGTATGCGGCGTGGGACGTGAGGGCGCTCAACCGGTTTTCATTTACGGTGGGCCTGCGGGATGAAATCTATCGAAACTTCCAACACCAATTTAACCCAAGCGTTGGGGCTGGATTCTGGCTTCACCGGCACTGGAAATTGCGTGGCAGCGCGTCCCGTGCCTTCCGTTTGCCCACCTACACGGATCTGTATTACCGGGATCCGGGAAATGTCGGCAATCCGCTATTGCGTCCAGAGACGGCATGGAGCTACGAGGGCGGGTTGGATTGGAACGCGGGAGGCGCTTGGCGTGCCACCGTCACTGTATTCCAGCGGCGGGAGAAGGACGGTATTGACTACGTTCGAAATTCACCTGCCGATATTTGGCAGGCTACGAATTTCCAAAGCCTTCATTTTACAGGTGTAGAGGCGTCGGTAAGTACGACGGTTCGCCGCCGGCACCGGATTGAATTTTCTTATACCGGTCTGAACGGTGCGCAATCCGTGTTGGGGGCGCAGCAATCGAAGTATGTGTTCAACTATCCGAAACATTCGGGGCTGGCGAGTTGGCAGGCCGCAATGGGCAAGGGCTTCGTCGCCCGGAGCCGTGTGGGTGCCATGGAAAGATTGGGCCGCTCGCCGTATACCGTTTGGGATATTTTTTCGAGTTGGCAAAAAGGCTACGTGCAGCCCTACGTACAGTTCACGAACTTAACGGCGGCAAATTACCAGGAAGTGATCGGCATTCAGATGCCGGGGCGTGGAATTTTGGGCGGGGTCGAGATCGTCTTTCACCGCCGTTAACGGCGGCCGCGGAGGACGGTGGGATACAATCAGAATCGGTGTTTCGCGTATTCCTGGTATGCGCGCTCGGCGCGACGATTCTTGGCGGACAACCCGGGCCTGCTGTGCCACCCGGGGCGCCCGCGCGGCCTGTGGGGCAACCCGCCGTCCCACCGAGCGGCCAGTTGGATGCAAGCCCGGCGCTTTTCAGCGTGATGGCGGCGCTGAATGCGGCCGGGTACGACGTGGACGCACAATCACCGAACAATCACCCCTTACGCGCCGCCGTGACCAAGCATCTCCAAAGCCGGAATCTGGCGACCGTCCAAGAGTTGCGTGAGTATCTCGACCGGCGAAAGAGCGGGGGACGGAACCTGGACCTAAGCCGTTTTATCTCATTCGCCTTATCCGTGAACGGTCCTCCCGACTTCCGCTACAAGTTTGCGGCGCACGAGATGCCTCCCGACCTGGCGCCGCTCGAGGGATTTGACAGGTTGATGACGCGCTTTCACCGGGAAGCGGAGATGGACAAGATCTGGGCGGCGTCGCAACCGGCTATTGAGCAGTTGCTTTCCTCCTACCAAGAGCCATTTATCCAGACCATTGGGCAGGTCAATGCCTATCTGCGAAATCCTACTTCTGGTTATCTTGGGCGGCGTTTTCAGATTTT
>DASTML010000263.1:0-3167 GCA_035714175.1 Bryobacteraceae bacterium
AGGAATTTGCATCCGCATCAACGACAGGAACATCCGTTCGATCGCTTTGCCCATGTAGTAGTCCTCCATCGGAGGCGGACCGACAATGGTAGTCGCATAGATCGGATTTTTCCGGCGCGTCACGCAGGTGACGTGAAATACCGGGTACTCATCTTCCAGTGAATAGAAGCCGGTGTGGTCCCCAAACGGTCCTTCCGTTCGCAGCTCGCCCAGTTCCACGTATCCTTCCAAAACGATCTCCGCGTTCGCCGGAACGTCCACGTCCACCGTTTCGCACTGCACCATTTCCACCGGCTTCTTCCGTAAGAACCCGGCGATCATCATTTCATCGAGGTCCGGCGGCAAGGGCAGAATCGCCGAATACATCACTGCGGGATCAGCGCCGATAGCCACTGCCACATCCATCCGTTTCTCTCCGGCCTTGAACCGCCTCCGGTAGTGCTCAGCGCCCTGCTTGTGCGTTTGCCAATGCATCCCCGTCGTCCGCTCGTCATACACCTGCATGCGGTACATTCCGCAGTTCCGCTTGCCCGTCTCCGGATTCTTCGTAAACACCATCGGAAGGGTGATAAAAGGGCCGCCGTCTTGCGGCCAACAAGTCAGAACCGGCAACTCTTTCAAATTGAAACCGTCTTTTTGGATCACTTCCTTGCATGGCCCGCTGGAGACCTTTTTAGGGAAGAACGCACCCATCTCCGCCAACTTCGGCAACATGGATAGCTTGCCCATCAATCCTTGCGGCATCTGCATCTGCAAATAGTCCGTAATACGGTCCGCAATTTCCTGGAACTTGTCCACCTGAAGCGCAATTTCCATGCGCCGCTGGCTGGCAAACGCATTAATCAGCACCGGAACGCTGGAACCCTTCGGTTTCTCGAAAAGAAGCGCCGGCCCGTTCTCTTTCACAGACCGGTCTGCAAATTCCGTAATCTCCAGCACCGGATCGACTTCAAAGGGAACACGCTTCAACTCGCCTGCCTTTTCCAGGGCCGCTATGAAGTCGCGCAAATCGCTGTATGCCATATGATGATTCCATGATAGTTCGTACCGCTTTCGTCACTGGCGCCAGCCGGGGAATCGGAAAAGCCTGCGCCGCCGCGCTGGCCGCCGCCGGGGCCCGCGTCGTCGTTGCCGCCAGGACTCTGGACCGTTGTGAAGAAGTCGCCGCCGGCCTACGTGCCGAAGGCCGGGAAGCCATGGCGGTCGCCATCGACCTCTCCTCCCGCGACTCCATCCTGCAGGCCGTCGCCCAGGCCACAAAGGAATTCGGCCCCATTCACATCCTGGTCAACAACGCGGGCATCACCAAAGATGGCCTGGCGCTGCGCATGAAACCGGAAGACTGGCAGTCCGTGATCGATACCAACCTCAGCGGTTCGTTCTACGCCAGCCAGGCCGTCATGCAGGGGATGATGAAGGAACGGTGGGGACGGATTATCAACATCGCCTCTGTCGTCGGGCAAATGGGCAACGCGGGGCAAGCCAACTATGTCGCGGCCAAAGCGGGCCTCATCGGGCTCACCAAGTCGCTGGCTCGCGAGCTCAGCAGCCGCAATATCACGGTGAATGCCGTCGCTCCCGGATTTATCGCCACCGACATGACTGCGGTTCTCAGCGAAGAACTAAAGCAGAAAATGCTCACGAATATTCCGCTGAACCGTTTTGGAGCATCGGAAGATATTGCCGAAGCCGTCAAATTCCTGGCTTCGGAGAGTGCGGGTTATATAACCGGACACGTTTTGGACGTCAATGGCGGTATGTACATGTAGCTGCTGGAGGGCGGCTACTGCGCGCCGCGCCCGAGCAGGACGGTTTTTAAGGTGTTCAGAATGATGTACATATCCAGCGAAAACGAAATGTGCTTGATGTAGTACAAATCGTATTCGAGCTTGGTAATGGTGTCTTCAATCGTATCGCCGTACTTGTGATTGATCTGCGCCCACCCGGTCAATCCTGGCTTCACACAGTGCCTCTGCCGGTAGAACGGAATCTTTTCCGAAAGCGCCTGTACAAACTCTGGCCTCTCCGGCCGTGGGCCCACGAAGCTCATATCGCCACGCAGCACATTCCAGAACTGCGGTAGTTCGTCAATACGGAACTTACGGAGATATTTGCCGATGCCGGTAATACGAGGATCGTTCTTGGAAGCCCATACGGCCCCTGTCCGCGCCTCGGCGTCAACAAACATCGAACGGAATTTGAGAACCGAGATATGACGCCCATTTAACCCAACGCGAGTCTGTCGGTACAAAATCGGGCCTTTCGAAGTAAGCCGGACCAAAATGGCGGCCAGAATCATGAGCGGTAGGCTGACGATGCCGCCAATGAGAGCAACCAGGAACGAATAAATCTGCTGAATCGAAACACTGTGGCGGCTGGGTCCCAACTCGCTCGAAAACACCAATTGCGAAGGCCGCAGGTTGCGAGTGGAAACCCTGCCGAAGCAGCTTTCATAAAGGCCGGCCGCTTCTTCGACGTGAACGCCGCTCAAACGGAGTTCCAACAGATCGTTGACTGGTAGTTGTGCCCGCCGTTCCGCCATTCCGACAACAATGCGATCCGGCTTCAACTCATCGACGATTCGCCGCAGTTCCGAGACGAGGCCCAACCGTTCCGCTCCGCCCATCGACAGAGACTTTCCCGGCGCCGACGCCCCATCATCGAGATACCCCGCCACCCGGAACCCCATCTCTATCCGCTCCTGCAAACGCTGAGAGATCTCCCCGAGCACCGGAGAGGTCCCAAGCAGAAGAATCGACGGGGCATGCATGGAGGTCAGCACCTGCCGGAAGAACAGCACCCGCCAAAAAGGCAAAACGATCAAAATCAGCCCGGAGGCGTAGATCATCACCCATCGAGGCAGGATTAACGCGGGGTTCACGTAGGTGGTCATTGCCTGCGCCAAAAACGCCAAACCAAGCGCCATCATGAACTGCTGGACGAGAAAAATGCGGCTCCGAATGCGCAATTCGGTGTACAAATCCTGGAAATATAGGCCAATTAGTATGCTAAAAACGGCAATAGCGATGCGTATCGCGCCACCGTCATAGAGCAATACGTACTCCGGATCGACGTCCATCACGAAGACCAGCGCAACCACAAAGCATAGGCACAACAGGATAATTTCCGACAACAACAGGGCGACTACGCTCGTCGGAATGAAAACG
>DASTML010000264.1:0-30920 GCA_035714175.1 Bryobacteraceae bacterium
GCCGGAAAACACAGTCATTTACTGCGTAGTATTCCAATCAGGGAGGCACGACACTGAAGAAGGAATCGTATTCCTAGCCGGGGGAACCGTAGTGCGCTGCCGCTACTGTAATAAATCGATCTCGCTACTGCGTCGAATGAACGACGCCTCGTTTTGCAGCGACGCGCACCGGCAGGCGTATGCGGAAGAGCAGCAACTGGCAATGCAACGGCTGGCGTCATCGGCGCCGTCGCTAGGCCGGACGCAGAAGATGGCGGCGATAAATCCGGGGGAAAGCGTGCCGCCGGAGGGTGGACCGCCGTTTCCGTTGGGGCCGTTCCCTACGCCCAGTGCGGCGAACAGCGGCATTGAAGCGCGTCCTCTTCCCTCCCCCGCGATAGTGCTGTTCCGGGAACGGGAAGGGGCGGGACGCACCAGGCGACCGGCGCCTCTGGCCGGCCCCGCGGCGATCCTTGGTCAAATCGCCTTGCGCACGCCGCCAGCCCCGTGTGAGCCGGGACCGATGTTGCCCTCCCGAGTCGTCGCTCCCCGGTCATTGGGATCGCGGCCCTTCGGCATTGACTACCGGCTTCGCAGCCAGTTGTTTCCGATTCTTGCCGCAGGAAATCAGCCGCGGCGCCCGGCCGCGCCACCCGTTCCTTGGCAGGATACCAGCGAGGCGCTCCGCGCGCTGCCCCGCTACGGCCGCCCGCGGCCCAGGGAGTTGGAGGCGCCAGCGCGGCCTGTTCCTCTCCCACCCGGCTTCGCGGCCGCTCCGGCGCCGCACCACCGGCAGGGGGCAGTTCCGCTCCGAACTCCCGGCGGTGTTCCCGCGTTGCGCGGCTCTCGGGCCGCAACTCCCCCCGGCCTACGAATCGCGGCAGTGCCTGAACAGCTTGGGCAGCAGCCGGCTACAGGACGATACCGTGTCCCGGAATGTGCCCCAGGGGCGTTGTACCCAAAGATACTCTGCCTTCCCGGAAGCGGCTTGCAGACGATTGCGCTTTCCCGCGCGGTAACGGAAACTGCGGGAACGGAGTGGACAGAGATTTGGGAATTGCTGTCCCCATCCCCCTGGAGGGCACTGCTGCGAGTGACCACACCAGCCATCCAGGCCCGTATACGTCCGGCGGCCGGGGCGCCGAAGCCGCTTCCATTCCGGGCGATTGCGACGGCGGGCCGTGAGACACGGCCGACTGCCGCGTTGAACAGCCGTCTGCCGATGGCAGCGATTACCTGCGTGGAGGCTCCGCCGGCAAAGCGGGGTTGTCGTACCAGCGGAGGAGCCGGCGGCAATCCGCATTTTGCACCTCTCCTTCTCCGCTATCCGTCCCGAGAGGAGCGGCGCAGGACGATCTCGATTCGGGCCTCACTCTGCGGGCTCGTCGGCGTGACCGCTGCCTTGTCCCTGTCACGGGGGCCGCTGTCACGGGCGACTGGGGCGCCTTCGCGCGCGTGGGACGGCGGTTGGATGGCACAGCCGGGCCATTGTGCGGTCCCCCGATTCGTTCTTCGGCGGCATGCGGGGCTACGTTCATCGACGAAGCAGGCTTTGTCGACGCTGCCCTTGCTTCCGCCCGCACCGCCCGGGCCCGCCGTGAGATACGCCGGGCCATGGTTGGCCCCAGCGGGCGATGTCCGCTTTTCCCGCTCCCAGGCGATGGCCGGACCCGTGCCGCTTGCATACGCGCCGTGCGTCGAAGCCAATCTCTGTCCGGAAGCGCAGCCAGGCCCGGTCCTTTCCGCTCGCGCCGCTTGGGCGCCCATCCACGTTCGCAGCCGGCTGCCCCGACACGAAACAGCGTCCGCATACTGGCACGGCAGCGCAGGCCCGGTACCCGTACGGCCGCCGGACGGTTTTCCCCTGCCCTGGAGCTCAAGGCCGCGCACTGTTCTGACAATCGCTCCACCAGCCGTTTTGCCGGTTCCGTCCGAAATTCGCCGCCCCAGCGGACTGCGGCGCATCTCCCTGCGGCTCTACCGGATCCCCAACGCCCAGCCAATGGCCCAGCCCCTGCGGAGAGGGCCGTGTCCCAAGGGCATGGAGGAGTGGGGATCGCACCCGGCTATTCCACCAAGCCAACTCCGGGCCGGCAGATGCAAACCCGGCCGGGAGTTAGCAGCTACCGGCGGGTGGCGCGTAATAGGCAGAGACTGGCAGCAGCGCCTCTCACCCGGCCAGTTGGGGCGTTTTTGGAATAGGACGGCGCATCTGCCCTTCGAGCTGAAATGGATCGCCATGGCGGTTCCGCTGGTGATCGGCATCTGGGTGCTGGCGCGCCCGTCCGCGGCCGGCCCGGCCAGTTTTCCACCGCCGGCCACGAAGAGCGGGCCCGCCTCCGAACCGGCGGACAACCTGGCATCCGTGGAAGCCGCGCCGGCTCGCGCCGCCAGAAAGATGCCGCGAGTCCCCGGACCTGCTGCGCATGGCTCGCTTCCGACCTCACCGCCGGCGCCTACGCCGGCTCCGGGCGGCGCCTGGGATTCGTTCACTGCGCGGATTGCCAGCCGGGCCAGCGTGAATCTGGCGGAAGATTTCCGGAATGGGCTGAGTTCCTGGGAGGGAAAAGGCGACTGGGCGCGATCCTGGTCCTACGACAAATCGGGCGTTGTGCGCCCTGGACAGATGGCCATCTTCCAACCAAGCACTGGATTGAAAGACTATGTTTTCGAGATGAAAGCCTCCATTGACCGGCACGCAATCCAATGGATGGTCCGGGCAGCCAATCCGCAGAACTATCACTTCACCAGGCTCAACATTACCCCAGGCGCGCCGTTGACCAGGCTGGAGTTGGAACGATGGCCGGTGGTGAACGGAAGGGCCGGCCGCGTGACGCGCATGCCGCTGCCGCATGGCGGCGCGAATCAGACGCTCTACGCGATTCGTGTAGAGGTACGGGGAGACAGCATCACCACTTATCTGCAGGACCAGGTTATCGATACTTTCAATGACCCGCGTCTGGAGGACGGCGGGATCGGACTGGCAGGCAGCGGGGACGACCGGCCGCGTATCTATGGCCTGCGCGTATTCCATCAGAACGACTTTTTAGGAAAGCTATGTTCTTTTTTTGCTCCTCCGCCGATAAATACTCAAGGCTCGGACTGACCGTTGTCCGGCGAAAACGATAACACCCACGCAGAGAGTGAGTATCATGAGCAAAAATCAAACGTCTCGTCCCGGAAGCCGCGGAGGACATGGCGGCGCTGGCGTTCCGGCCGACGGAGCGGCCGCCGTTCTGGGACGCGCTGTCGCGCTGCACATGGAAGGGAAACTGAAAGAGGCCCTCGGCGAATTGCAAAGCGCCGTTGGCGCACACGGCGAGCCACCCGAGATGTTGGCGGCCATTGGACACCTGCAGTGCGAACTGGAACAGTACGAAGAGGCGGTGAAAACCTACTCCCGGCTGCTCGAAGTCGCTCCCACACATACCGTTGCCCTCTTCAATCAGGCCGTCGCGTACGAAAAACTCGGGAAATGGGAACTGGCGGCGAACGGCTTTACGGGTACGCTGGCAGTGGAATCGGACCGCTTCGAAGCCCGCCTGGGCCTGGGTATCTGCCTGCTTCATTTGGAAAAGCCGGATATCGCGCTCCGGGAATTTGAGCTCTATCTGGCTAAGAATCCGTCCGACGAGACCGCACAGTTCGGCAAGGCGGTAGCGCTCCAGTTATTGGCGCGCTTTGACGAGGCTGCGGAAATCTATCGATCCGCTTTGGCCGCCAATCCTAAGTCTGAAGAGGCATTGACGAATCTCGTCGCCATCTCGATTGCACGCAAGGACTTCGATCAGGTCCGGCAATATTCAGACCAGTTGCTCGTCTTCCGGCCGTACTCGCAGGCGGCGCTGGAAGGGCTTGCCACCTGCTCCTTCCAGAGCGGCGACTATGAAGCAGCGGTAAAACTGTGCCAGAAGCTAGTAGACCTGACGCCGAATCACTACGAGCGGTGGTACAACTACGCCGTTGCCAGCCAGAAACTGGGACGCGTGGACCAAGCCGTCAAAGGATACAACGAGGCGCTCCGCATCCGGCCGGACTCCCAGCAAGCCTATTCGAACCTGGGTTCCGTGAAACAGGAGATGAACGATATGGCCGGCGCACGGAATGCCTACGAGAAGGCGCTCCAGATCGCGCCGGACCTTCCGGAAGTACTCTTCAATCTGGCCACCGTCTTTGAAGTGCAAGGACAGAAGGAAGACGCCGAGGCCCTTTATCAGAAGCTGCTGGCGCAGAATGACAGCTGGGAAGAGGCCTGGTTCCGGCTCGGCTTCTTGAAGCTGGATCGCAACGAATACAACGGGGCCGAGGAAGCGTTTACCATCTGTTTGCGCAAACGCCCGGATTGGAAGGAAGCGCTCATTAACCTCGGACTCGCGCGGTGGCGCGCCGGGAATCGTCCGGCGGCATCGGAGACCTTTGCACAGTTGTTGGAGCAGCAGCCGAAGTCGGTGGAAGCCCTGCGAGGTTTGGCCGGACTGGCGGTGGAAGGCGAGGACTTTGACAAGGCGCTCGACTTCCAGGCGCAATTGATCGACATGGGCGAACGGTCGCCGGAGGTGTTCTACAACACCGGATTACTGCTGCAAAAATCCGGGCAATTGGACGACGCGATTCGCCTGTATCAGGAAGCATTGAATGAGCGGCCGCAGTTCGCCGAAGCGCTATTGAACCTGGGGCATGCGCTGAAGGCACAGGGACGCGCCGAAGAAGCGAAATCCTACTGGCGGCAGGCCATCAATGTGAAACCGGAACTGGCCAAAGGCTACTTCGACTAGCCATTCGCAAGGACCGCGGAATCAACCGGCCGCGGTCCGCTCCGGCCGCCGCCAACTCAAACGAACCCAAGGTTGGCCGTTGGAAAATTGGCGAGGTTCGGGAAAACCGCCGGCAGTTGTGCGGAAGTCACACCAAACCAGGAGGCCAGCGTCGCGCCAAACTGATCCGTGGACGTAGTGGGGATCCATACACCGCGGTTGCCCGAATCATCCGGGCCGCCCAACGCGAACTGCGGAAACGAACCATATAAGCGTCCGCCTTGCACAGCACCGCCCATCACCAGTTGATTGTTTCCCCAACCGTGATCGGAGCCCGTCCCGCTGGGTTGCAGGGACCGGCCGAATTCAGAGAGCGTGAACGCTGTCACCTGATTGGCGACTCCCAAATCGACCGTCGATTGATAGAACGCCTGCATCGTCGCCCCGACCTGCGACAGCAAGTCCCAGTGCATCCACCCCTGCGAACCATGGGTATCGAATCCGCCCAACCCGCAGAAGAATACCTGGCGCTTCATACCGGTCTCGCCGCGAAGCTGAATTAGCTTGGCTACCTGACGCAGTTGGCGGCCCAGCGTAGTAGCCGGGAACGACGTGGCCAAGGGCGGGCTGGCGGCCGTGTCGCGGAGCATGGCATTCAAGCTGAGCGCGTCCTGCCGCACCCTGTTTGCCGCCTGCACCAGCGTCAGACCGCTGTCGAAGGTCAACAGTTCCTGGAGAGCCGCTTTGCGGGCCTGCGAAGCGGCGGAAGGCCAGAAGTCCATCCCGTATAGGCTGAGATCGAAGTCCGGAACCAGGCTCGCCGACTGTACAATTCCTCCGGCGCAGAATAGCGCCGGGCCCGCCATCGAAACCGAGGCCGGGAACGATGACCCTCCGTTTTGCGGGTTAGCGGCATCGGCGACGCGGCCGGCCCATCCCGTCCCAGCGCCAGAGTTCGGGAATCCGCTCTGGATTTGCGATGTCTGGTCGGAGTGTGAGAACAAATTCGTCGGCACCGGCGCGGACCTTGCGAGATACTCGGACCGGGTAGTGGGCCGTACCAGGTTGCCCATGTTGGCGACTGCTGCCAGTTTTCCTTGGGCCCACAGCGGATGAATGCCGGCGAGCCCGTCGTTCATTCCATAGGGGAGTCCATCGGCGCCTTCCATCGCAAGCAGTTTTGCCGATGTGTCGGGCAGGGCCAGCGTGCCCCGGACCGATTTGTACGCATTGAATGCCGCCGGCGACAGCGGCAGAACCATGTTGTTCCCGTCGTTGCCGCCGAACAGGAAGAGGCAGACCAACGCCTTGTAGTCTCCGGCCGGCTGCGCCAGGGCGTTCATCGCCGTAAAAGCGCTCAGGCGGAAGAGGTCTCTGCGGGAGTAGTGGTTCATGATTCGGATTCCTTTCCCTTTAGAACTGCACGGCGTATTGGCCGGATAGCGTGGCGAGATAGACCGCCGCCTGTACCCGCTGTTTGTTGTCGTACGATGCCGTGATGGCAGCCCCTATGGCGCCGCGCACGCCGGCGGGCATGCGCCCGTAAAAGAAAACGCGGTCGATTTCGTCCAGCAGAGCGCCGGTATTGCCCGCTACGGCCTGGAAGTTGGAGAGATCCACGCTGATTTCACCTCCATTGGCGGTCAGGATCTGGTAGACAAAATTGGCGCGGAGCGTGGCCTCGGTCGGCGTGTAGATCTGGAACTCCGGTCCATACAGCGTTCCCTTAGGAACCCGGTAAAGCGGCGAGTACCAACCGAACACGGACGGGGCCGCGAGCACCGACTGGCCCATATTGTCGTAGATGTAGCTGATCCCACTATCCGGCGCGATGGAACCATCGAGGGCGCGAATCAGGGCCGTCACGAAGTACAGGGGCTCTTTCAGACGGCCGGAGCCTGGTCCTGGCGTATCTTCCCGCGCTTCGGCGTCAGTAAGAATGGCGCGGACCACCGCGCGAAGGTCGCCGCGCACGCCTTGTCCGTTGTTGCCGAATACGCCGGCGACACGGGCTATGTAGGCCGGGGACGGGTTGCTTTTCACCAGGCTGCGGATGAGCCGTGTGGCGACGAAGGGTGCGGTGTTCGGATGCTGGGTCAGGCAGTCGATGGTCGCGTCAAGATCCTGCTGGATGGTCTGGTTCGGCGGCAACGCACAACCGAGGAACGCCTTTGCGGAAGTGTCGTGGTAGGCCGGCCGCGGCTCCATATCGCCGCTGAAGTTCTCCCAGTTCAGCCCGTTCGCCTGGCCGCCGGGCGCGGTGGGGTAGGTCCAACCAGTGAGGGCCAAGGCCACTTGGCGGACAGTCGCCTGGTCGTACGCCGGGACGGGTTCTCCGTTGGAATCCAACAGTTGGGAGCCGTCTGGATTCAATCGCCAAAGTCCGATAGAGAAGAGTTGCATCACCTCGCGCGGGTAGTTTTCATTGGCGCCGCTGGTGGCGGTTGGTTTCGTCGAATTGGCCAGATCCAGATACTTGCCCATCGACGGGCTGATCGTCGTCTCGCGCAGTAGCGTGCGGTAATTGCCGAACGCATTGCGCTGCAGTACGCGCATCCACGGCAGAATTTCATTGGGATAGTTCAACTTATTCAATGAAGTGACGATCATCTGGCTCAGCGCGTAGCTCACCCGCTGCCGCAACTGATCCGGGGCATGCGCCAACGTGTGCAGTTGCCAGGCGCGCAGGGCCGCCGTGGAACTTTGATCCGGTATCGCCGTTTCCGGCAGCGTCAGTTGTTCGTCGATCCACCCTTCCACACCCAACGCCTGCACGCGGGCGATATCGGCAGGGCGAGGCCCGAATCCAGCCTGCTCCAGGAGGCGGCCGGCCGTCACGCGGCTCACCGTGGGTTCCGGCCCGGTGACGGTTACCGTAGCGGCGGCGGACTGGCCGCCGGCCGTACCGGTCGCGCGAATGGTGACGGTCTGCGCCGTTGCGGGCGCCGTAAAGAGGCCGGCGGCAGTGATGGTTCCGGCGGAGGCGCTCCAGACAACAGGCAGGGTGGCGGCAAAGGACACGGTTCCGCCCGCCGCAACGGTTGCCGTGGCGGGAGTAATCGACAGCGCGGGCTGCGTTACCGTAACGGCGGCTGTCGCGAAGCGGGAGGGGTCCGCGGCGCTGGCGGCACGGACCGTCACAGTCTGTGCGGTCGACGGCGCGGTGAACACGCCCGCGGCGGTGATGGTCCCGGAGGTTGCGCTCCACGTCACGGGCATATTGGAGGTAAAGGCCGTCGTTCCGCCGGCGGCAACCGTGACCGAAGCCGGCGATACCGTCACGGGCGCCGCCTCTCCGAAGGTAATCGACAGCGGCTGACTGGTCACTTCGCCCGGCCCGGGCAGGTAGACGGTCAGGTCCGCCTTGCCTGGCGCCGCGGAACCCGCTGCGCGCAGGGAGGTCGGCGAAAGATACGTGGTCATGAGCGGCATGCCGTTCAGGCGCACCTGCGCGTCGGGCTTATAGTTGGCTCCGTTCAGGCGAATGTCAAAATTGCCTGATGGAATGGGCGACGGCGACACGCTCCAGATCCAAGGGGCGGGGCGAATTAGCGTGACCACCGATTCGCCGTACTTCTCGGGATACGCGGTGCTGGTGGCGCGAATCCGCACCATGGACGGCGTCGGCGCGGCGGCCGGCGCCTGGTAAAGGCCCGTATTGGAAACGGTCCCCACGGCCGTATTCCCCCCGGCAATTCCGTTCACCGACCACAACACGGCGGCGGGCGCCAGCGGTACATAGGCCGTAAACTGCCGCGACGTCCCAATCTCTACTGTCGCCGTCTGGTGGTAAACCACAATCTGTTGCGCGATCGCCGGCCCGGCTAGCGCCCAGCAAGCCCAGACCGCCCAATTTATCCTTGGAATTCGCAAGTAGACCTCCCCGTCCATTTCCTACTTACCAGATTGCGGAGGAACCACAAGAAAACAATCACGGGTAAGATAATTTCCGGCAATACTAGGGAATTTACCTGTCATTCGACTTCGGATTTACCTGTACCATTGAAAAAATCGAGGGATAGAAGCATGGACGCACTTCGCTATCTGGACACCGCAATCGGCTTCACACTCGGCATGACCGTCCTGGCGACGCTCATCGGCACGGTGACCGCCGCCTGGATTGCCGCCATCCGCTCGCGCTCGCGCGACCTAGCCAAGGGTCTGCAGGCGGTGCTCAGCACTCTCGACGCGCAACGCGAACCGGAAGAGTTCGCGCCTATCGTCAATGCGCTGCTGCGTGACAAGATGCTCACTTCGTGGATCCGCCTGCCGCGCCTGAACATTGGGGCCACGGAGGCCATCGGCCGGGAGGAACTGGTCCTGTTGCTCCTCCGCAATGCGGGTAAGGGCGGGCATTGGACCCGGATTGGCGAAGCGCTGGAGCGCATCATCGGCCAAAAGCCGGCCGACGCCCTCCGGGCGGTGGAGCGGGAGATGCTGGAGCAGGAGCGGCAGTCCCCTTCCCTACCCGCCACGGTCTGGCGGACGCGCGCGCTGGCGAAGGTGGTCCCGGAACTTGCGTCACGGCTATTCGCCCAGTTTGACGACGTCATGACGCGCACGGAGGACAATACCGCCTATTCGAGCAAGGTCACCGCTACGCTCCTCGCCCTGGCCTTCCTGGTGATCTACCCGGTCAACGCCTTTGACATGTTGACGCGCCTGTCCACCGACAAGGCCGCCGCCGCGCAGTTGGCCGCGTTCGCCGCCGGAGAAAAGAACGTGGACAAACTGCGCGCGGAGGTGGAAAAGCAAGGTTTGTTCGGCGACGTTTTCCAGGAACATAGCAGGCATTGGACCGAGATCCGGAAGCATCAGCCGGGCAACTGCGTCGCCCGGTATTGGGTTGCCGCGCGTCTGGCGTTCTCGCAGCCCGGCGTTTGGGTCACCTGGATGCTGGTCGGCATGGGCGCACCATTCTGGCAGAGCCTGTTAGACCGCCTGCTTGGCCTCCGCTCCAAAATCTCACAAAAAACGGAGACCGAACGCGCGCAGCGAGCGCAGCAAAACTAACAGCTACGCCACCACGTCAATGCCGATCGGAGCGACCACGCGCTTACCCAGACGCATCTGCAGCGTGTGCCCGCCCACTCCCACCTCGTCCGGCAGACGGAAATTCACTTCAAATCGCGGCGGCAGCGGGTCCGTGCAAAAGAAATCGACATCCATCACCGGGTGGCCATCCACGGCGGCGCTGAACTGTTCGGGTTCCAGCACTTCCTCCAGTGTGACCTTGATGGAACGCGTTTCAATGCGAGGCCCGCTTAGCAGGTTGATGCCGTCGGAAAGCGCCAGCACGCGCGGTACCAGCGCCGGTTGCGGGACAATCCGTACGGCAGACGGCGGCCCCAACGATTCGCCGCGCCACGCCATCCGCACAGGTTGCAAACCGGTGCCGATGTCGAACGGCAACCGGAGATTCACCTGGGCCATGCCGTCGTGCTCGCGCGGCCCAATGTAGGTCAGAGTGCCGCGGCCGCCGCCGACGTAGACCTCCAGATTCACCAGATCGCACTCCTCGGGCAGGTTCTCCACCCACAACGACAAGGCCGCGAACCGTCCGCGCGCCGGAGCCACCGGTTCGGAGTTCTGGGCGTTCGTAATCCGGCGGATCGTCAGCGTCTGTTCCGGATTTCGGACCGAGTCATACCAACCGCGTTCGCGCTTGCGCAACGTGGTCCACATGTACTGCGTCTGGGCGCCCTCCAGGGACAGCATCTGAAAATCGTTCTCGCGGCAAAAATGTTCCAGTTCGGCCGCGCCAATGCGCACGCCGCTCCAGGTATCGTAGCGGGCGGCGGATTCCGGCAGGCCATTGATCTGGCACCGCATGATGCCGCCCGGCTTCAGCACGCGCCACGTCTCGCGCAGGTACTCCAGCACCACGTCCCGGCTGGGAATATGTTGGAACACCGCATAGCTGTAGACGAAGTCGAACGATTCGCCCGCAAACATTTCCAGGTTCGAATTCCGCGCCACGTGCACATGCGCATGGGGGATATGGGACAGCCGCTGCCGCGCGCGGGCCGCCATTTCGTCGGAGATGTCCACGCCGTGAATTTCGCCAAAATGCGCCGACATCGGGCGTAACAGACGCCCTGGACCACAGCCGATTTCCAATCCGCGCCGGTTCCGCGGTTTTTGCCCGGCCGGCAACCGCCGCAACTCCCACTCCAGCCCGTGCACCGTCTCGGAAGCCGTATCCTGAAACTCGCTGTCGTCCTGGTCCCGCCTGCCGAAGGCCACGTAGTAGTTCGCATCCTCGCGGGCCCGGGCATTCCAGTCTTCGCGCATGGTTGCAACGACGTTCGATGTTTGTTCCGCCATGTTTAGTTCGGTTCGTGCCGGCACAGATTGCCGCTCACTTGATTGTCCTTCGAATTGACGCCGGGCGCGAATCCCACGCAGCGGCGATCCATGCGCCAGCCGCTGACCGTGTTGCCGGTAATGCGGTTGCCCCGGGTAACCGCGGGGCGTTCCGCGCGGCGGCCCAGGTAGATACCCGTGCGCAGCAGGTCCGGTTCGCCGTCAAAGTGCGTGCATCCCGGCTGCGGCGTATCGTCGCTGCAGTGGGCCGTGTGCAGGCGCGTCATCACATTGCCCCGAATCGTATGGCCGGAGCCGATGACGAAAATGCCGCCATACCGCATTCCGGAGAAGCGGTTTTCTTCAATTCGTATGCCGACGGTCTGCATGTCCGGATTCGTATTGTTCATCACAATGGCGAAATGGCCGAACGGATACGCGGACGGCCCTTCGTGATTCATGCACTCATTGCGAGAGACGTCGCCGTGGTGAAATCCATCCAGATCCACGCATTTGCCGTTAATCTCGCTCATCTTATTCTCGACATACCGCGTGCTGTCCACGTTGCCCGCCGTATCGATGCCCACCGGCGTTCCGCCGCCCTCCACGTCAATCGCATCCACGGGAAATCCCACGCGCCGGATCTCATTCCCGGTCACTTCCACTCCGGAGGCATGGCCCACCTGAATGGCGTCGCGTCCGATTTCGGAAAACGTATTGGCACGCAGCACGCCCGGTCCGTTGCGCACATGGTTGTATCGGGAATGCGTCCATAATGCATTGCCTAAAATACCGCTGAAGCTCGATTTCTCGACGGTGAAATGCGCCGTACCGTCTTCCAGCAGGACGCCTCCCGTCGTATTGTTCCGTCCCTTCGTGTTCCGCGAACCGGAATCGAGGAATCGGCAGTTGGCAATCCGTATCTTGGCAACGCCGCTGGCAAGCACCGCAAAACCAGCGATTTCGCGAAACTCGGAATCCTCCAGCACCACTTCCGCGCTGCCGATCAACAGTAGTCCGTTGCCCTGATAGTGGTCGGCAAACCGGCGGTCATAGGGCGGCAGCGCCTGGGGTTGCGGGGACCGGGACCGGTCGCCCGTCACGGTCAAGCGGCGCAAGACGACGCGACAGGGTCCTTCCACGGTCAGCGCGGCGCGCCCGCTTACCGCAAGCGAAACGGCTTCGCGGACAATTTCTTCTCCCGCCTTACAACGGATTGTGGTCTGTGCGGGCAAGGAAACGGAGCAAAGGACGAGCAGGGACAGTATCCTGATAACGATGGCCATTCATTTCAGCGACGCCACTCTGGCCCCGCTACAACAGATTACCGTCTCGGCTCCCGATGGCGCTCTCATCGGCATAATTGGGGAGGACGGCAGCGGCATACGGCAGTTGCTGCAGATGGCTACAGGCATTGCGGCGCCGCAGTCCGGCGAAGTGCGTTTCGATACGGGAGCCCGCTATCTCGGCCCGACCGATACGTTACAGTTATCGCCCATCTCCACGCTGGCGCTCGATCATTCGCTGGCAGCCTGCGACTCCCTGGTACGCGCACGCGCCATCACCGGGTTGGAGCGGTTGCGCCGGACGGGGGCCACGGTCTTGCTGGCGTCGCATGAGCTGGAACTGCTGCAACAGGTTGCTGATGAGGTCTGGTGGTTTCATGAAGGACGCTTGTTCGCCAAGGGGGATCCGCGGGAAGTAGGTTCGAGGTATCAGCAGCATATGGCGGCCCGGCTGCGCGCCTGGGGCGAGTCGGCGTCGGCTCCGCTGGCGCCCGCGCTGCGGCGGGGAGACGGCCGCGCGGAGATTGTCGCCATCGAAACGCTGGGAGCCAACGGCGCGCCGTCCATGGTTTTACAGAGCGGCGAGACTATGTCGGTGCGCATCACGGTGAAGTTCAAACAGGCGGTGGATAGTCCCGTGATCGGCATTATGATCCGCACGCGGATCGGATCTGAAGTCTACGGGACCAACACGGAGTTAGAGCGATTTGCCCTGGGGCCTATACAGGCAGGCCAAACCGTCCGCGTCACCTATCGTTTCGCCTGCCAGCTCTGCCCGCAGGAATACACCATTACGGCCGCATCGCACGATCCGGATGGGGTATGGCATGACTGGATGGAAGACGCCCTGGCCTTCTCCGTGGCCGACAGCCGGTACACGGCCGGCGTGGCCAACCTGCGCGCGGAAGTCTCGGCGGAACAGTTGTAGGCGGACACTTGTTCGAGGGCACTTGGCAGCGCGGAGAGTACCGTGACGACCGCTTTTAGCAGAAAGGCGTCCCCAAAGTCACAAATCGAGAAGGAGCTCGATAGAGGCATCTGCTTGCGGTGCTCGGGATTGGCCACGAGACGGGCGTTAGGAAGCGCATGGGCCCAGGCGTCCGGATCGCGCACGCCGCCGCTGACGTTCGCCTGGCCGGTCACGGAGAAAGCAGTCGCCCCCGACGGCAGAATTGGCCCGCAAACGGGCGGGGCCAGAGCATGGCCCAGGGAGCGCCGCCTCTAGGATCTTCACTGGTGACTGGTGACGCTAAAGAATCCGGCCGCGGCGAGCCTCCCGGAATACCTGCACCAGGTACCGAATGCCGGCGGCGGCAAACAGGGGTTGCGCCACAAATGTGAAGATCGCCATCGGATACGGGCCCGGCAGCCACACGTAGACCAGCGTAAGGAAAAAAGCGAGGATCGCGCACCAGCTCTCCCAGCGTAAGAGTCTCATCTCCATCCCTCCATCAGCCGGGAGTAGTCCGCCGAACCCGGCGTGCGCTGCGCGCCTGTCGGGTGGGAGGCTCCGTGGCAGTTCAGGCAGATCATCTGGTTGGAGGCGAGCCTGTCATGCGCGGTGGTATGCGATTTCACCGCTTTGAACTTCGCGGTTGTCTCGTGGCAGTTCAGGCAGTTTTTATTGTCGAAGCGGACGCGGCCGCGAATCGGCTCGTGGTAAGTATTGGTCGTATAGCGAGCCAAGTGCCGGAAGCCAGTCATCTTCGCCTCCAGGTTTCCGCTCAGCCCGTAGTCGCTGTGGCAGTGGTAGCACTGGTCCGTGGCAATCCACCGATTCTTGTAGTGCCGCGCCGCCAGGGTCCCGCTATCCGGGTCCTTCATATCCGTCACCATGGGGCGCATTACGTGGCAACTGGCGCACCCGCTCACCTCGTGGACGCCTTCAAACGTGTGGTAGTTCGCGATAAACATGGCGAGCGCGGGAAGAAGGATCAGCGAGGCAAACGCCGCCAACTTCGCCGCGGACTCGGCCGGCAACCGAGCCACGCCCAGCGATACCTCCCGCGCCGGTTCCTGTGCGCCGAAGCGATGCCGCGATACGAACAGGCTCAGCAGGATACCGGCCACACAGAACAACGTGCCTAAAACCAGGACGACGGTCGAATAGTCAAGCATGACTCACCTTCCGTACCGCGACCGCCGTCACCTTGTATTCCGGCTCCTTGGACAATGGGTCAAACGTATCGGCCACCACCCGGTTCACCAGAAACCGGGCATCGTAAAAGGCGGCGAACAACACGCCGGCCCGGGATCTGCCGGAGATTCGCACGCGCCCGGTCACCGTGCCGTAGCGGCTTCGCACCTCCACGGCATCGTCTTCTGCCAGTCCGAGCCGCACGGCGTCCTGCGGGTTGATTTCGAATTTTGCCGGCCCCGTGGCCTTGTGCAACGCCGGAATCCGGTCGGTCATCGTGCCGGTGTGGAACTGCTCCAGCACCCGGCCCGTCGTCAGTTGGTAGGGAAATTCCGGCGTCGCACGCTCCGGTGAGGGAACGTAGGGGCAGGCGTATACCACAGCTTTTTTGTCGTGGTTGCCATAGAACTCAATCCCTTTTCCTTTCGCCACAAACGGGTCCTCTCCCTCGACAAACCGGCGCACTGTGCCGGGATGAGACTCGGTCGGGCAAGGCCATTGCAGCCCACGCTCCTTGCGGAGCCGTTCGTAGGTAATGCCTTCGAAGTTGTAGTAACTGGCCGCCGAAACCTTGCGCCATTCGTCCCAGACCGCGTTGGCGGTACGGGCTCGGATCAGGCTCCCATGTCCTAAACGGTCCGCCAGGTCCACCAATATCTGCAGGTCCGCCCGAGCTTCGCCCTGCGGAGCCAGTAAGCGTTCCGTTAGCTGATAGCGCCGCTCCCCCTGTCCCGTCACTCCTTCTTTCTCCACCCAAAGCGCCGCCGGCAGCACCACTTGCGCATGCCGTTGCGTTTCGCTATCTGCCATGGCATCGGCTACCACCGTGAAGCACTTCTCCATCGCCGCGTGGTAACGGCCCGCCGCGGGCAGAGAGGCGCCGGGATTGGAACACATGATCAGCGCCGCCTTCACCGTACCCGCCTCCATGGCGCGGAATAGGCCGATGGCGTCGTGGCCGGGCTTGGGCGAAAGGGTACCCTCCGGGATGTCCCATAGCTTTTCCATCTGCTTGCGGTGCTCGGGATTGGCCACGAGACGGCCGTTGGGAAGCGCATGGGCCAAGGCTCCCGTATCGCGCACGCCGCCGCAGGCGTTCGGCTGCCCGGTCACGGAGAACGGAGTCGCTCCCGGACGGCCGAACTGGCCCGTTATCAGGTGTAGCGAGTTCAGCATCGTGTTCAGGAAGGAGCCCTGCGTACGCTGGTTGATGCCCATGGTCCACATGGACATTGTGGCCGGAGACTTTGCGAACAGATAGGCCACCCGCCGGATGTCATTGGCCGAAACTCCCAATTCCTTTTCCACGTTTTCCGGCGCATAGGGGCGCAGAAAGGCGCGAAACTCATCGAAATCCAGGTCCTTCTCGCGATTGCTGAACCGGATATGGCGGTCAATGAACTCCTGGTTATGCCACCCTTCCGCGCAAATCACGTGCGCCATCGCATTCAGCAGCAGCAGGTCCGTCCCCGGCACGACCGGCAGGTGGATATCGGAGTGTTCCGCCGTTTGCGTGCGGCGCGGGTCCACGCAAATGAGTACCGTCTCCGGACGCACTCTTTTGCGCTGGCGGATTCGCTCGAACAATGGCGCATGGCACTCGTATAAGTTCGCGCCAATCATGAAAAAGCAGTCCGCGGAATCCGCGTCGGCATAACTTCCCGGCGGTTCATCTTTTCCGTAGACCTGTGTGTAACCTACCGCCGCCGACGCCATGCAAAGGCGAGGGTTGCCATCGACATTGTTAGTTCGTATGCCGGCTTTGAATAACTTGTTGGCCGTATAGGACTCTTCGGTGAATAACTGGCCGGAACCGTAAAACGCCACCGAGTCCGGACCGTGTTCCGCAATCGCGGACCGGAAACGGTTCGCGATCAACTCCATGGCCTCGTCCCACGACGCTTCCGTCAACTGGCCGTTTTTCCGGATCATCGGGCGCAGAAGCCGCTCGCGGACCGTCACCAGTTCGGGAAGCAGGGAGCCCTTGATGCAGACCACGCCCTTGTTGTGCGCCAGTTCGTCTCCGCGCACGTCCACGATCTTTCCGTCCGCCATGCCTACCTGTACGCCGCACCCTGTACCGCAGAACCGGCACACCGATTTATGCCAGCTATCGGGCTGTTTCCGGCTGGCAACCATCAGTTCCAGTGCGCCCCAACCGGCCGCGCCGGCCGCCGCCGCGCCGCTGACTATCCCCAGCGTAGCCAACACATCCCGGCGGCTTACTTCGTCCGGATGGTCAGCGTCTGTCCGTTGCCTCGTCCCGTCGGCCATCTGCCAATTATCCATGTCCGTTTGATGTTCCGCCACCGGCGTTACCCTAGGGAAGAACATGCGAATTGCCGCCCCCCTCCTACTGGGAGCTTTTGCGCTCTGCGCACAATCCCCCCAACGCACTGTCACCGACGCCGAAGTCCGCAAGGTCCACAAATCCGCGCTGGTGATGGACAGCCACAACGACGTGACCAGCCGCACTCTCCTGGGCTTCGACATCGGCCCGGCCGCCTCCGACGGGCATACGGACGTCGTCCGTTATCGGGCCGGCGGCTTCGGCGCGCAGTTCTTCGCCGTCTACGTCGCGGGCTCCTATATGGAGACTAACCAGAGCGCCCACCGCGCCATGGACATGATCGATACCGTGCGCCATGACATCATCGAGAAGCACCCGAAAGACTTCGAACTGGCCCTAACCGCCAAGGACATCGAGAAGATTCATAAGAAGGGGAAGATTGCCTCGCTGATGGGGATCGAAGGCGGCCACGCCATTGAGGATAGCCTGCGGCTGCTCCGCGACTTCTACGTCCTGGGCATCCGGTATATGACCCTGACTCACGCGAACTCGAATACTTGGGCCGGCTCTTCCGGAGACATCGAGGGGCGGACGAAAGGTCTGACGCCTCTGGGAAAGGACATTGTCCGGGAGATGAACCGTCTCGGTATGATCGTGGACATTTCACACGTCTCCGACCGCACGTTTTGGGATGCCCTGGAGACGAGCAAGGCGCCGCTCATTGCTTCGCATTCCTCCTGCCGGGCCATTTCCAACATCCCGCGCAACATGACCGATGAGATGATCGTCGCGCTGGCCCGGAAGGGCGGAGTAGTACAGGTGAACTTCGGCTGCGAGTTCCTGTCCCAACAATCGGCGAACACATCCACCTTCGGCAACCCCGCGCTTCGCCAAAAAATGGCCGAAGCATTAAAGGACTTTAAAGGCACTGCGGAAGAAAGGCGCGAAAAAACGCGCATTTTGAGTGCGGAAATGGGCATTAAAACGACAAAAGCGACGCTTTCTGACGCGGTTTTGCACATCGATCACATCGTGAAAATCGCCGGAATCGACGCCGTGGGCATTGGCGCGGACTTTGACGGGGTGGAATGCGTGCCCGAAGGTCTGGAGGATGTCAGCAAGATGCCCAACCTGACGCGCGCCCTGTTGGAAAAAGGCTACACGGCCAAGGACATACGGAAAATCTACGGTCAGAATCTGCTGCGGGCCATGCGGGCGGCGGAGCAGGCGGCAGGAAAGCCGTAAGCTACTTGTTATCTAGCAGATACGTAGGGGTAATGCCGACGGCGGTCGAAAAGCCGCCGTTAGCGGGCGTCAGCCATGTGGAACAGCTTTGTACTTTTCCGATGCAAATGTGGGGATGCACGTCGACCTGCATCTCCTTCATTTCCAATGAGCCGTAGACGTTGATGGGAAACTTTGCCGTTACCGGCGCCACGGCTTCCTGCACAACGTAGCGTTCGCGAACGGCGCGTTTGCAGGCCCGTTCCCACTGGGCAGCATCCATGGCAGCGCCTTCGAAAACCGGCATTTCCGCGGATTCGCTGTTCGGGCGAAGCACCAAGCGCTCCCGGTTCTTCAAAGCGTATTCGGGAAGGTCTACTTCTTCCCCGCCCCAGTTCACTTTCCGCTCGCCCATCACACGGGTAGTGGGGATGAGTGCGCGGATGGCCTTTTTCTCCGCCAACGGGAATTTCGCCGTAACTGTCTCATCCGTAAGGAGATCTAGCATGGCTTTCCGCTGCGCGATATCACTGCGGAAACTGTTTACCAAGCAAACCGCGCCTTCGCGATAGGCACGAATGAGCGGATGCACCGTCAGGTCGTAGCGCACCAGGAATTCGTGGGTGCGGATCCGGCGATAAATGACGTCGATGACGAATTCGCCCTTCCGCAAAACGCCGTTCTTGTATTCCAGTTGTTCCGGACTCACTACCTCGGCCGGGTTGCCGTGGGCGGTCAGGTACTCGGCCAGAAGGAGGTGTTCACGCGACTCGACAGTTTCAAACGGCTGTTTAAACTCAAGAATGCCGATGTTGGCAGTTTTACGGCCGCCAAAGTCCCGAAATGCCTTTAAAAGCGCACTTTGGAGGTATTTTACCGAGGGAATTTTCGCTAACTTATACCGTTTGCGGAATTCCTTCATGGGAGCGGCGTCGTAGAAAATGTCGGACAACAAGTCCTGGTACAGGACGCCGATTGGGGTTTCCGCACTCAGATGCGAAAAACGCATCGACCCATTATTGATATGGGAATCGAGGAGGCCGGTGACGGCAAAATGCTTATAGCCGGGGTTCATTTCGGCGAGCATACGTTCGCCGGGGAGAAGGTCCAAACGGCCTAACAAGGCGGGGTCGGCGAGCACTAACTGCCGCATCCGGTCAATGGCGGTCCATAGGCCTTCGGCGCCTTTTTCGAGTCCCTCGTATTGCCGCCGCGTGATAAAGTGCGGGCGCAGGAACGCGGAAACAGGTTTGCCGCTCAGCTCGAGCCGACGACCCTTCAAGGCATGCTGGAGTTGATCGACCCAGCCAAGGTCTCGAAAAGGTTCACTTTCCAGGAGTTTGTGATAACGGGCAACTGCCTCGTCCACTTGATTCATCGCCGTCGCTACAGGAAAAAATTCCCAAATTCGAGTATGGCATACGATTTGCGTAATGTATAGCAATCCACTTCGCAATTACGCGCGCAACTTATTGGCAGGACGGAAGTTAACACGACCGAAAATTCCTCGTGGCACAATAAGACGCATGCGCTACCCACTTCTATCCCTGGCACTCGGCGTTATGGCGGCCTTACCAGGCCTGGCCGATGAAGGCTTGTGGTTGTTCAACCGATTCCCTAAGGAAGAGTTGAAGAAAAAGTACGGCATACAGTTGACCGACTCTTTTCTGCAACATCTGCAATTGTCGTCGGTACGTTTTAACAGCGGCGGATCGGGTTCCTTCGTGTCTTCCAACGGAATGCTCTTCACGAACCACCATGTGGGGGCGGAATGCATTTATAAGGTCAGCACCAAAGAAAACGATTACATGAAAAATGGCTTCCACGCCAAAACGCAAGCCGATGAAAAGGCGTGCCCGGATCTGGAAGTGAATGTGCTGCTGCGGATAGAAACTGTAACGGACAAGGTGAATGCGGGTATCGGAGAGTCGACCGCTCCGGCGGAGGCCAACCGGATGCGCCAGCAGAACATCGCCAAGCTGGAGTCAGCCTGCAACAAGGCGACGGGCAACCGGTGCGACGTGGTAACGCTCTATTCGGGCGGCCAGTATGACCTTTATGAGTACAAGAAATACACCGATGTCCGGTTGGTGTTTGCACCGGAGGAGTCCATAGCGGCGTTTGGCGGCGACCCGGACAATTTCACGTTTCCGCGCTACTGCCTGGACTTCGCTCTATTCCGTGCGTACGAAAACGGCAAACCGGCGCAGCCGAAGCACTATCTGAAGTGGTCGAAAACGGGAGCGAAGGACGGGGAGTTGATTTTTGTATCCGGCCATCCGGGCAAGACGGACCGATTGGCAACGGTGGCGGAATTGGAGTTTCAGCGCGACGTGACCCAGCCCTATGCGTTGGACATCCTGAAAAAGCTGGCGGACCGGCTATTGGCCTATGGCGCGCAGGATCCGGAGAACAAGCGGATTGCCCGGGACCTGTTGGCCACCCTGCAGAACAGCTTCAAGGCGCGCAGCGGCTTCCAGCGCGGCTTAACCGATCCCGAGTTGATGGCGATGAAGAAAGACGCCGAAACCCGGCTACGCAAAGCGATTGCCGACGATCCCGAGAAGCAGAAGAAGTTTGGCGCGATCTGGGACGAAATCTCGGCCTATGTGAAAGAGTACCGCCAGTTTTATGTGGAATATTCGCTGCTGGAGCGGGCTCCGGCGACGGGCAGCGAGTTGTTTGGGTTGGCGCGGACGATTACCCGCTATGCGGAAGAGAAACCGAAGCCGAATGCGGAGCGGCTGCGGGAGTATTCGGACGCGGCGCTGCCGGCGGTGGAGATGGCGATGTATTCGACCGCCCCGGTGTATCCAGCGCTGGAGGAGATTGTGCTGGCGGAGTGGATGAAGCGGTTGACGGAGAAACTGGGCGCGACGCATCCGATGGTACAGAAGATTCTGGCGGGGCGGGGCCCGGAAGCGGCCGCGAAGTACTATGTGAGCGGCACCAAGCTGACCGATGTCATGGAGAGGAAGCGGCTGGCGGCAAGCGCGGAGGCGACGGCGGCCAGCAAGGACACAATGATTCAGTTAGCACGGCTGATGGATGCCAATGGCCGGGCCCTCTACAAGCGGTTCCAGGACAAAGTGGAGGCCGTGCAGGCCTCCAGCGCCTCCCGGATTGCCCAGGCACGATTTGCCGTGTATGGCTCCAACGAGTATCCGGATGCGACGTTTACGCTGCGGCTGACCTACGCCCCGATCCGGGGGTATACGAATGCGGAGGGGAAGAAAGTGCCGTGGGCTACCGACTTCCTGGGACTCTATGCGCGGGCCACGGGGAAGGAGCCGTTTGCGCTGCCGCCTTCCTGGCTGAAGCCACAGGGACCGCTGCAAAAAAAGACTCCTTATAATTTCGTCTCCACAGCCGATACGCATGGAGGGAACTCCGGCAGCCCAACGGTGAACACGAAGGGCGAATTGGTGGGCATTCTCTTTGACGGAAATATCGAAGGTTTGCCGAATCAGTATTTGTACCGGGACAAGACGGAGCGGTCCGTACATGTGGCCAGCCAGGGTATCGTCGAGGCACTGCGTAACGTTTACCGGGCAACGGGGATCTTACAGGAGATCGGATTTTAACTTATGAAACGCACCCTCATTCTTGTGATGGCCTCGGCAGCGCTGCTCGCCCAGGGAGGTTTCCGCGGGCCGGGACGGTATGAAATCTACAGTCCGCTGTCGAAAAAAGTGCTGGACATGGACAGCAACGACCAGCGCACGATCATACAGTACGAGGCGCGCCGGACGGACAATCAATTTTGGGACGTTACCGACGCTGGCGGAGGATATTTTTATATCCGCAACGCGCGGAACGGCAACGCATTGGCCGCGTCGAGCGACCGGAACAGCACGCCGCTGGCGGCCGAACCGTTTAACAGTGGCCCCCAACAGCAATGGCGTCTGGAGAGCGGCCAGGACTCGACGGCGATTCTGGTAAACCGGAACGGCAAGGCAATCGATATTCCGTACGGTTCGACCAATAACGGTACGAAGATCAACACTTACAACAAGAATAATGAGATCAATCAACGCTGGCAGTTCCAACAGGTCTCCGGCAATGCGGGGAGCAGGTACAACAACGACCGCTATGACCGAAATGACCGGAACAATCGCGGCAACGGATCGTTTGGGCGGAATGGGCAATCCAACAACCGGTATGATTCGCCCAACAACAATTCCACAACGCCGCCGAGCGGGCAGAGGGATGCCGACGGGGTGTATTACGACGACCGGGAACGGATTTACAAGATGGACGGCGACGGCGTTTGTTTCTACCGCGACCGGAACTTCCAGGGCGAAGCGGTTTGCGCGACTACGCGGAACGGACGCCGGCGCTGGAACTCGAACATCACTGATATTGGTTCGGTGAAGTTTTTTGGACGGGCGACGGGCGTGCAGGTGTTTGACCGGGAAGACTTCCGGGGCAATTCCGTGGAAATTACGGGGGACGAGCGTAATTTCAACCGCGCTTCGCGTGGGTTGCGGGGTAATCCGCAGTCTTTGCGGGTTTACTAAATCAAAACCTAGCTTAGTTTTGAGGGCTGGTTCCTGTTCCGGAACCAGCCTTTTTGTATGTTAGGATGCAGTCTTCTTTCATGAGCGAGTTGCATGCTATCCCGGGTTGTACCAGTGACTCGCGCGTCGCGGATGTTTTATTTGTTCACGGATTGGGCGGGCATCCGTTTGAAACTTGGCGGCACGGGGAGGATGATTCGACGTCCTGGCCGCATTGGCTGGCGGAAGAGTTTCCCCATATTGGCGTGTGGTCGGTAGAGTATTCGGCCGCGCCGTTTGGCAATTGGAGTTTGTTCTCCATGCTTCCGTGGACGCGAAAATTGACCGGGTACGGCACGGAGCTACCCCGGCAAGGGCGGCAGATTCTGGACCGGATGGCGCTGCGCGGGTTTGGCAAGAGACCGCTGTTTTTCATCTGCCATAGCTTGGGCGGGCTGGTGGCGAAGCAGATTCTGCGCGCGGCACACGAGAACAGAGACGGCGAAAAGCGGGAGATCTTTGCGGCGACCAGAGGCGTTCTCTTTCTTGGCACCCCGCACCGCGGCGCGACGATGGCGAGTCTGTTCAGCAAGTTTCGGGACAACTTCGGCAGTACGGTCACGATGGAAGGATTGCGCGCGCATGACGCCCATTTGGAGGATCTGGCGTTATGGTTTCGCAATACGATGCCCCGGGACGGCGTTGCGATTCATAGCTATTTCGAGGAGCTTCCCGTTGGGCCGGCCCTGATCGTCAATTCGACCTCTGCCGACGCCGGGTGTGGGGCGGATCCGATTGGCTTGGCCGAGAATCATCTTTCGATTGCGAAGCCGAAGCAAAAAGATGCGCACGTTTGTGAGGCGGCCCGGCGGATGCTGCGCAAATTTAGACCGGCGCCCCCGACGGCCATTGCGAGTTCGCATTCCTGCGTTGCGGGCATGCGGCCGGCGACTCCTCATTTCGTTGGGCGTGAGGAGGAGCTGCGCCAGTTGTTGGAGCGCCTCCGGCAGAGGAAAAGCTGCGCGGTCGTCGCCCCGGCTGGTTACGGAAAGACGGAATTGGCAGCGCAGGCGTTGGAGCGGATAGAGCGAGAGAATGGGCTGGCCGCACTCTTTCCAGACGGAGTCTTCGTTTTGGATCTGTATGTGCTCCATGGGGCGGTGGACTCGATCTGGCATTCGCTTGCCACTGCGGTTGCAGGCGAGGGCGCAGGCGAGCAGAGTCCATCTCTTACGAGGGTTCGTCACGCCTTGGTGGGGAAACGATTGCTTGTGGTTATTGAAGGCGGGGAGGAGGCGGACGGCAAGGAGGGGCGGATTGCGATCGCGCCTTTACTTGCGGAAATCGCAGGGAACAACCGGTGGCTGCTGCTTACCCGCAACAAGCTGCAAGTGAGTGCTCCGGAATCGGTGTCTATCGGGGCGCCATTGTCTGTCGGGGAATCGACTGAACTGTTTGCTTTTCTCACCAGCGGCGTTTCGATTGACGAAGAAACCAGAACCGGGATTCTGCAACTAGTACAGGGGCATCCGCTTGCCCTGCGCTGGGCCGCCGCCCACGTCGCCTCGGCCATCGATCATCCCCAAACGTTCCTTCGCGACTGGAAGGAGGACGCTAGCGCGCGGCTGGCAGATCCAACCGTTCCCCTACACACACTCTCCTGGCTGTTTGAGCGAACCACCCGGCACCTGGACGAGACGAGTCTATTGGTTCTCGATGTGGCGGGGAAGATGGCTTATATCGCGTTTTCACTCGCGGCCATTGCCAGCGCGCTTTGTCTGCCGGAACCTCCCGTTCGAGAATCTTTGCGACTCCTTGCCCGGCTACAGCTTCTCCGGGTTTCCGAAGCCGCAGACCACTGGCAGTTTATCCATGTGCTGGCCTACCAGTTTGCCAGACGGCGTTCCGGGCTTCCTCCTGCGGTTTTCGTACGCTTGGGCGGCTGGTGCCGGGCGGCGATCGAACGAAGTACCGGCGGCGCGGGGCGTCCGCCAGAGATGGAGGAGTTCGACGCCGCGCTCGCCCATGGCGTGGCGCTTCTCGATGCGGACGAGGACCATGTTGCCTGGAAGGAACTCGGAGAACCTGGGCTTTACCGGCTGGTTCCCCGCGTTCGAGAGCTTGGCAGTATTGGCAAGGCCCAGTTGCTTCTATCCGCCATTGCCACTTGGATGAAGACGTTACCGCCGGAAGAAGCCTCATCGGATAGATGGGCCCGCGAGTTTTCCTCCGTTTTGAACATCCAAGGACAAGCGCTGCGCGACCAGGGCGACCTGCCCGGCGCTCTCCAGGCCTTCCAACAGTCGCTCCAGATCTGCCACCGACTGGCCGATTCCGAACCCTCCAACACCGAGTGGCAACGGGATCTGAGCATCAGCCTGGACAACATCGGCAAAACGCGGCGCGACCAGGGCGACCTGCCCGGCGCTCTCCAGGCCTTCCAAGAGTCACTCCAGGTTCGCCAGCGGCTGGCCGATTCCGACGCCTCCAACACTCTGTGGCAACGGGATTTGAGCATTGTCCTGGACAATATTGGCAACGTGCGGCGCGCCCAGGGCGACCTGCCCGGCGCTTTCCATGCCTTCCAAGAGTCGTTCCTGGTTTGTCAGCAGTTGGCCGATTCCGACCCCTCCAACACGCTGTGGCAACGGGATTTGAGCATTGGCCTGAACAACATGGGCAACGCGTGGCGCGACCAGGGTGACCTGCCCGGCGCTCTCCATGCCTTCCAACAGTCGTTCCTGGTTCGCCAGCGGCTGGCCGATTCCGACGCCTCCAACACGCTGTGGCAACGGGATTTGAGCATTGGCCTGAACAGCATCGGCAAAGCGCGGCGCGACCAGGGCGACCTACCCGGCGCTCTCCATGCCTTCCAACAATCGCTCCAGATTTGCCACCGACTGGCTGATTCCGAACCCTCCAACACCCTGTGGCAACGGGATTTGAGCATTGGCCTGGACAACGTCGGCAACGCGCGGCACGACCAGGGCGACCTACCCGGCGCTCTCCAGGCCTTCCAACAGTCGCTCCAGGTTCGCCAGGGACTGGCCGATTCCGACCCCTCCAACACCGAATGGCAGCGGGATTTGAGCATCGGCCTGAACAACATCGGCAACACGCGGCGCGACCAGGGCGACCTGCCCGGCGCTCTCCAGGCCTTCCAACAGTCGCTCCAGGTTCGCCAGCGGCTGACCGATTCCGACCCCTCCAATACCCAGTGGCAACGGGATTTGAGCATTGGCCTCGAGAACATCGGCAACACGCGGCGCGACCAGGGCAACCTGCCCGGCGCTCTCCAGTCCTTCCAATGGTCGCTCCAGGTTCGCCAGCGGCTGGCCGATTCCGACCCCTCCAACACCCAGTGGCAACGGGATTTGAGCGTCAGCCTTACCCTGGTAGCCGAGTGTTTGGAGCAAGCCGGCAAGCCGTCTGAGGCGCGGGAGCTTGCCATGCGCTCTCTTGCGATTGACGAACGGCTAGCGGTCGTCGACCCTACGAATGCGACCTGGCAGAATGACGTTGCTTTCAGCAGAAGGCTGGTGGAGCGACTTCGCGCCGCCGCTATATCCGGCGCCTAAACCTGGTTCACCTTTTCCCAGGTCATGGGCTGGCCGGAGGTGCAGGCGGTGAGCGCCATGACGGCGACCAGGGTGCTTTCGGCGCCCCAGAGCGCGGCGTTTTCCACCTTGCCCGAGCGCACGCCGTCGACGAACTCGTTCACATTGTCGATGGTGATGTCGTATTTCGTCTCCGCCGTTTCGTTCGGCTTGCCCTGGCGGTAGACCGTGTAGCCCTTGCGGCCCACGTTGACCGAGCCCTTTTCGCAGACGAATGTCTCCGAAACATCCGTGTACCCGACCATGTTGCCGAACTGGTTGGCCGTATAGCTACAGATGGTCCCGTCTTCGAACTGGAAGCTGCAGGCCAGGCTGTCGTAGATATCGCCAATGTTCGTCCGGGACATGCGGGAGCCGTGGCCGCTGACGCGCACCGGGTGCTTGCCCATGAACCAGTTGATGACGTCGATGTTGTGGCAGTCCTGCTCGATCAAGATGTCACCGGAGAGTTCGCGGTAGAAGAACCAGTTGCGGATGCGTTCCTGGTCCGCCGGATGCCCCTTCTTTATAGCGGGGCCGCCGCCCATCCAGGCGGCGCGGATCTGGAGAATGCGGCCGAGTTCGCCGGATTTCACCAGTTCGTGGACCTTGCGGTAGTCCTTGCCGTAGCGCTGCTGGTAGTCCATGGTGATGCGCTTGGAGGGGTCGGCAGAGCGGGCGGCGCGTAGTACGCGATGGCAACCGGCGGCATCGACACCGGCCGGCTTTTCGAGGAAGATGTGCTTTTTGGCTTTGACGGCGCGTTCGAAGTGCTCGGGGTGGAGGAAGGCCGGGGTGGCGATCAGGACGGCGTCGATGGACTTATCGGCCAGCATCTCGTCCATGGTGTTGAAGCGCTTGGCTCCCGAGTATTTGGCGGCAGCGCCCTGGAACTTGTCCTCGTAGATGTCGTTGAAAGCCGCCACGCGGGCGTTTTCGTTTTTGGCGAAGAGGCCGCTGACGTACATACCGCGGTTGCCGCAGCCGATGAGGCCAAGGGTCATTGCGGAATTGGCCTGCGAACCGCGGACCGACTTGGCAGCGACGATGGAGAAGGCAGATGCCTTCACGAAAGAGCGGCGGGAGTTATCGGATGACATGGTTAGCTCCTTACGAGGGTGCCCACCATTTTATGCCACTTACGCTTTGGGAACGATGCGGAAGCCTGGGGCTTCGTAGCCGGCGGGGCGATCCGACGGGGGCACGGTAGAGGCGTTGCCGTCCCGGAGGGCGAGATAGTTGGGAGACATGATCTCGATGCCGGCGCGGTGGAAGTGTTCCTGGAGATTGGCGTGGAGGGCACTGTAGGTGTCGTACATGCCGGGGGCATCGGCTGTATAGACGTTGAGTTCGTAGGAGACATTGAAGTCATTGAGAGCGCGCTGCCAGACGTAGGGGGCGGGGTCCGGCTGGACGCCGGAGGTGGCGGCGGCGGCGGCGAGGAGGATCTCATGAACGCGCTGCCAGGGGATGTCGTAGCCGATGGTGGCAGTGGTGAAGAGAATGAGCCGTTTTTCGCGGGCCAGGACGCTGTAGTTCAGGATTTGCGCAGCCATGATCTGGCTGTTGGGGATCGTAACGATCTCGTTGCGGATGGTCTTGAGGCGGGTGACGAGGAGGTTTTTTTCCACGACATCGCCGACGAGGTCGGCTATCTTGACACGGTCACCGATTTGGAAAGCGCGCATATAGGTGAGAATGACGCCGTTGATGACATTGGAGATGGTGGAGGACGAACCGAGAGAAAACAGGACGCCGATGAAGAGCGAGACGCCCTGGAAGGCGGGAGACTGGGCTCCGGGGAGGTAGGGAAAGGCGATGATGACGGAGAGAACGATGATGAGGAGGCGAACCAGTTTGGCAGTGGGAATGGCCCAATCCGGGTAAAAGCCGTCAACGAGGATGGCTCCGCGGGCGATTTTGATGAAGATGTAGTTGCTGAGACGGATGAGGTAATTGGCCAGCAACGCCACGACGAGGACGAAAGAGAGGCTGGGAAGATAGGCGACGACAGCCCCGCCGAGTTGGTAGAGCGGAGCAAGCATGTAGGAGCCGAGGGTACGGCTGATACTTTCGGTGCCGGGGAAAAGACGAATGGAATAGTTGACGTAGAAATTGAAGAGAACCAGAACGACGACCCAGCGGGCGAGGCTGACGGCGGTGGCGATGGCGTCCAAAAGCGTGGCGGCGGAAAAGAGACTTAGCAGGCGGGAGCCGCGAGTTTCCAAATGGCGGCGGGTATACCAATCGGCGAGATTGCGCGCCTTCTGTTGGAGCCAGCGGAGAATCCAGAAAGCGGCGGCAAAAAGGGCGGAATAGAGTAAAAAGAAACTTACCAGGACCAACCAGAAACGCAGGCTGGTGGTGTCGCGGTAGGCGACGGCGGCGGCGCGAAGACGGTTATACCAATCGGCGGCCAGCTCCGAGCGGGACCGTTGGTGGGCAGCGGCTTCCTCCACAGTGACCAGGACGATGAGATTGGCTGCCGCGCGAATGGCATCGCCGCCCGCAACGGGTTCGATGTGCAGTTCACTGAGATCGAGGGAGCGGTTGGAGGCGAAGCGCTCCAGGCGGCTCGCGGCGAGTTCGGCGGCTTCGGCGGCGGTGAGATCGGCCGTAGGCGTGCGGATAGCGAAGAGAGTTTTGCCGTGAAAGACGACATCGGCTCCTTCTGCCTGCCCCCACACGGAAGGAAGCGAGAGGAGTAACAATAAAAAGTGCAGGGAGTAGAACCACCGTGCGCTTTTCCATGGAAACATTCCGTTGAACGTGTGCATCCCTGTTCCGACAATAAGCAGTCTCCATTATGCGAAACAAACTCATTCTTCCGCTGCTGGCCGTGTGCCTGGGCAGCCTGGCCACATGGGCCGATCAAGTTGTGATGAAAAACGGCGACAGGGTCACCGGAAGCATCATTAAGAAAGACGCGAGCAATCTAACGATCAAGACCGAATTTTTTGGCGTGGTTACTTTGCCGTGGGACAAGATTGCCACGGTAAATGCCGAGGCGCCGCTCCATGTGGAGATTACAGGCGGGCCGACGGTGGAAGGTACGTTGGCAACGAGCGGGGACAAAGTGGCAGTTACGGCCGGCGGCACTACGCAGACGGTAGCCCCGGCGGAGATCAAGACACTGCGGAACGCGGCCGAGCAGAGCGCCTATGAACGCCTGCTGCGTCCGGGGTGGGGGCAACTTTGGGTGATCAATGCAAGCGTGGGCATAGCGGGGACAGCCGGCAATGCGAAAACGTCAACCTTTACGACACCAGTGACCGCAGTGCGGGCGACGAACAACGATAAGACGACTGCCTACTTCAACTTCATCCGGGCGGCAGCGTCCGTGAACGGGGTATCGGCAGCGACCGCGCAGGCGGTACGCGGGGGATGGGGCTATAGCCGCAATCTCCATCCGAAGCTGTTTGTGAATACCTTCAACGACTATGAATACGACCGGTTCCAGAACCTGGACCTTCGCGTTGTCGTTGGGGGCGGTTTGGGCTACAGCTTATGGAAGACGGAGCGGGGCCGCCTGGACCTGATTGGCGGCGCGGCGTGGAACCGTGAATCGTTTGACCCGATCCGGCCGGACCTCCCGTTCACGCGGAACTCGGCTGAAGCGTACTGGGGCAACGATTTGTCCTTCAAGCTGAATTCGCGGATGAGCCTGACGGAGTCCTACCGTATGTTCAACAATCTGACGAATTCGGGCGAATACCGCCAGAATGGAGACATTGCGATCACGGCGGCATTGACGAAGTGGTTGACGTGGAACGCCACGGCGAGCGACCGCTACCTGAGCAACCCGGTTCCTGGACGGAAGAAGAACGATTTCCTGTACACGATGGGGCTCGGGTTTGTGATTAAGCGCTAGTTGGATTTGTCGCGCCAGATGAGAATGGGGTCGGGCCGCTCCTGGGTGGCCACGGCCCCTTTTCTTTCGATGTTGTCGAGAGAGAATCGCACGACGCGTTTTTCGCCTTGGGCGGAGACGAAACCTTCGCCGGTCTGTGGGTCAATGTGCATGCCTTCGGCGTTGAGGCCCACTTTCATGCGTTTGATTTCTCTGCCCGTGGCGAGGTCCAGAACAGCCATTTCGCCGTCCACGATGAGGCTGACGAGCATGCGTTTGCCATCGGGCAGGATTTGCAGGCGTACGGGTTGGCCTTCGATGGGGAAGGTGCGGAGGATGCTCCATTTCGCTGTGTCAATTTCGACCACGGTATTGGCGGTGCGAGTGGCGATATAGAGGCGTTTTTCGTCGCGGGTGAGCGCGATGCCCATGGGGACGCCGCCGACCTGGAGATGACGGGCTCGGTTGGATTGCAGGTTCCGGACGGAAACCGTACCGTTGCCCGCGTTGACGGTGTAGAGTTTGCTCTCGTCGTGGGTGAGGAGAAGCATGTGGGGGAGATCCTTCGTTTCCGAGCGGAGGACGCGTTCGATCTTGCGTTGGATGGGATCGATGACGAGGACGGCGGAGGGAAGATCGCAGGTGACGTAGAGTTTGCCGGAGCGGCCCAGTTCGATGCCGTGGGGACGATGGTATTCGCCGAGGCCGATCTCGCCGGTGACTTTGCGGGAGGCGAGGTCGATGATGGAGATGTGGTTGCCGCCGGGCGCATCGTCGGTCCAACGGGCGGTTCCGTAGTTGGTGACGTAGAGCGATTTGTTGTCGGCGGAAAATACGAATTCGTGGGGGATGTGTCCGACCTTGACGGTAGCCAGAGGGGCTCCGGAGGAGAGGTCGTAGAAGCCGACGGAGTCGTTATTCTTCTCGACGACCAGGAGGGTATCGGCGGCGGAGAGCGACAGGGCGAAGAGGAGCATTCGCATGGGAGAGCAGTGTATC
>DASTML010000265.1:0-49462 GCA_035714175.1 Bryobacteraceae bacterium
TTCAGGAACAGTACGACAAAGCCCCCGATCCCAAGGAACTCCTCGTGCTCGACGGCGATGCCCATGCCCAATATCTCCTTGAGTCCAACCAGGGCGAGCGGCTCACGAAGGAATTGGTCCGATTTTTGACGGCGCGGTAGGCGGTCTTATAACGCCGCGCGAACGGCCCGGGCTACTTGCCGGGTCGTCTCTGCATCGCCCATCAGCGCCCGGAAGCCAATCCAGAACGCGTCGCCGATCGTGGCCTCGGTATGCGGACAGGGCTCCACGCGGCAGTCGTTGCTGCCGTCGGTGTACATGGGATTCGCATACAGCGGATGCGGATAGAACGGTGTGCAGGGAATCCCCGCGGCCTGTACGCGTTGGCAGAAGGCGTCCCGCTTGCCGTCCGCAACCCGGCCCAGAATCAGGTACCACGAATTTCGAGTGACCTGTTCCGGAATCGCCTGCCACGTAATGGCGGGCGATTCGCCAAACTCATGGCGGAAAATCTCCCAATTCGCCGTCCGCCGGGCGATCTGCTCGTCCAGCCGCTCCAGCCCTGCCGTCAGGATCGCGGCGTGGAGTGCCGACATGCGATAGTTATTGCCAGTCTCGAAGTGGTGGAAGAACGTATAACTTGGCTTCCGTCCCTGGTTGGCGTAGCAGCGCATCCGCGCCGCCATCGCCTCGTCGGAGGTGACCACCATGCCGCCTTCGCCGGCAGTCAGAATCTTTCCATTCTGAAAGGAAAACGAACTGGCCAGTCCAAACGAACCGGCCCGTTTGCCGTTCCACTCGGACCCATGGGCGTGCGCCGCGTCTTCTAGAAAAAGCAGACCATGCTCCTGGCACAGGGCCGAGAGTGCGTCCACATCGGAAAGGGAGCCGCCGAAGTGCACGGTGAGCACGGCCTTGGTCGCCGGTCGTATAGCGGCTCGTACGGCGGCTGGACAGAGGTTAAACGAATACGGCTCAATATCGGCGAAGACAGGAATCGCCCCGACGCGTGTGACGGCGGACGCGGTGGAGATGAAGGAAATGGCGGGAACGATCACTTCGTCGCCGGGCTGAACGCCCGCGGCAATGAGCATCATCTCCAGCGTGACGGTGCCGTTGACGGCGGAAACGCCGAACTGCGCGCCCTGATACTTGGCAAACGCATCTTCAAAGGAGGTGATCAGCGGGTTAAACCCGCCCCACTGCGGACTATCGAGCACCTGTTGCAGCAGTTCAATATCACGGGAATCCGAGTAGGGCCAACGGGGGAGTTCGATCACCCTTCTAGGATAGAAAGAAACACATGGATCAAGAGCAATTGGAACGTTACGAATTTCAGATGGGCGCCACGCGAGGGAAACTCGCCATGGCCTCGGACCTTCTGACGGACGCCCTCGTCCTGGTGGGCCAACACGGCGTCTACTGCACCAGCGTCCGCCAGCCCAACAAACCAGCAATGGATCTGCAGATCATCCTCCAGTGCATGAATGAATCCAAGGAACTCATTCTGCGGGCGATGGAAGGGAAGTGAGCAATTCCGGAAATCAAGCGGACGAGCGTCCTTGCGTGGTGCATGCACTAATATAGATATATATCGAGGTAGGTCCTATTTGCTGACCTGTGCAAGTGTATAGAGATGTCACTGATAACCACGAATCTCAGGATCATGTTAATTGCGGCGGGTCTTCCGCTATCTACTCAACCTTCTCCCCCAAACCTGTCTGGATCCAGCGCAATGCTGGATCCAGAGAATAGCGATTTTCATTCTGTGGTAGCCCGAAGCACTTACCTCCTTTCAGGGCCATCGAAGACGGCCGGCGTAACGGCAGTTGGTACAGGATTCGTAGTCGGTATGCCCGTCCAACGAGCACCTTCAAAAACCATGCCGGTTCTCATAACCGCCGCACACGTGCTCGATGGAATCACAGGTGACACAGCAAGTATTACTCTGAGGTCTAAAAAGGAAGACGGTTCTTATGCACCGGTTACCAGGCCGCTTCTGATTCGTAAGAATGGAGTTGACCTTTTCTACCGCCATTCCAATCAAGATTTAGCAGCGATGGTGCTTTATCCTGCACCCCCCGAGTTAATGACACAAGGTGTGATTGATCATACCTTTATTTTGGGGGATGAGGCCTTTGAAGCAATGAAGATACACCCCGGCGATGAGGTCTTTGTAGCCGGTTTCCCGCATGGAATGGCCAGCACTTCTGCGTACGCCCCTATTGTTCGAGGTGCTCACATTTCATCATTCCCGCTGTATCCTGCAAGAATCGTTGATCGCATGCTCATAGATTTTCTTGTCTATCCCGGCAACAGCGGGGGCCCAGTCTACTGTGCGTATTTCGGTCGAAGTATTGGGAGAAGGACCGTCCACGGCGTGGTTTACAGAGGTATTGTTGGTGTGGTGATTGAGGAATTTAAGGCGCCCGTTACAGGAGAAAAGTTGTTCGTGAGTAGAATTGTGCCTGGGCAATATATCATCGATCTCTTGCAACAGCTTCCTGCTTTCAGGGCCAGAAGTACGGTTCAGTAAATAGCTGAAGCTGTTATTCTCGACCGAAAATCCTACAACCCCCGCAAAAACGGATTCCGCTTCTTTTCCCGCCCAATCGTAGTGGCATCGCCGTGCCCGGCGATCACAACAGTGTCCTCCGGCAATTCCAGCAACTTGTTCGAAATCGACCGCAGAATCTGCTTCCCGTCTCCTCCCGGCAAATCCGTACGCCCAATCGAATCGCGAAACAGCGTATCGCCCGCCAGCAGCGTCTTCTCGCTCGGAATCCAGATACACGAACTGCCCTGTGTATGCCCGGGAGTGTGCATCGCTAGCAACTCGGTTGTCCCCATCAGTAAACGGTCGCCGTCCTTTAGATTCCCGTCAAGCTGGGTCTTCTCCGGCGTTCGCATTCGCAGCCAGGCAGCCTGCATGTCCAGGTGCTTGTACAGCTCGGAATCGTTCTCGTTCATGTACACCGGCGCGCCCGTTGACTCTTTCAGCTTCGCCGCCCCGCCGATATGATCGATATGCGCATGCGTGATCAGAATCATCTTTACCATCAGCCCGTGCTTGGACAGAATGGCTTCGATCTCCGATATATCGTCGCCCGGATCAACCACAATCGCCTCGGCCGTCTCCGGATCGCCTAGAATCGAACAGTTGCAGCCAAGTTGCCCCACGGGCAGCACCTCGTGAATCATGCCTTGATTGTAAGCATCAAAACAACACACACTGAAATCAGCGCCCATGTTTGACCTATTCCCCTATCTGGCCCGCGTTATTCACATCGCCTCTGCCATCCTCCTCCTCGGTGGCCTCTTCTACGCCTGGAACCTGTCGAAATACAAGTTGCTGCCGGAAAACCCCGCCTACGGCTTCCGCCCGGCGGTCTGGAGCCTCGTCGCGGCGCTCTTCCTCACCGGCGCCTACAACCTCATCAATAAAGGCCCGGTGGCGAAGGAATACCACATGCTCCTCGGCGTGAAGTTCCTTGTCTTCCTCCATGTGGCCGCCGTGTCGATTCTCCTGGTTAAGCCCTCCACCACCCCGGAAAAACGAACTCGCATGTTGACAGGGCTTGCGGTATCGGGCGTTGTCATCATCCTCCTTGCCAGCGCAATGCGCGCCATCGGTAACGCATGAGTACCCTACTCTTTGAACTTCCCGGCCGTGGCCGCATCCAGGCCTCTGGCGAGGACCGCAAACGGCTCCTCCATGCCATGACCACCAACCACGTCCAACAGCTCGAACCCGGTCAGGGCTGCTACGCCTTTTTCCTCAGCGCTCAGGGACGTATCCAGTCCGATGTAACGATCCTCGACCGTCCGGACTATCTCCTACTTGACGTCGAGCCCGCCCAGCGCGAAAAGGTCTTCGCTCACCTCGACAAATACATCATTGCCGACGACGTGACGCTTGCCGACGTCTCCGATTCCCAGACCACTCTTGCCCTCGAAGGCGACGAAGCCGCCACAATCCTGGAAGCGATCGGCGCTCCCATTCCAGCCCACGACTACGGCAGCGCGGACTGGGCCGGGCGTGTCGTCGTCAAAACCAGCTATACCGGGGCGCCTGGCTTTCACATCTACCTCGACCCGCTGGATGCTCCCGTGGTCCGGGAAGCCCTGCTCGATGCGGGCGCCAGGGAAATCTCCCCGGAAGACGCCGAAATCGCCCGCATCCTGAACGGCAAACCCCGCTATGGAGCCGATATTACCGACGCCACTCTCCCTCAGGAAACGCAACTGGCCCATGCGCTGCACTTCTCCAAGGGCTGCTACCTTGGCCAGGAGATCGTCGAACGCATACGCTCCCGGGGCCACGTCAATAAAGTGCTGAAAAGGATCGAGTTCGCGCCAGACGCTGTTCCGGAAGGGACCATCATGAGTACCGCCCACAATCCGGAAACGAACCAGACCGTCGCGCTCGCGTACGTGCGCCCTTAGACGGCCCGCAGCCGGGAAACCCACTCCGCCGGAACATTGACGTTGCCGTTCTTGCCCGTGCCCAGGCGGATGTCGGGTTTGTAGGTGCCGTGGTAGTCGGAGCCGCCAGTGGTCAACAGGCCCAGGCGCTCCGCCAGGGCGGTGTACCGGGTGATGGCGGCGGCGTCATGGTCGCTGTGCCGGACCTCTAACCCCAGCATTCCCATATCTTTAGCAGCGGCGATCCATTCCGCTTCCTCTTCCGCCGTCCGGCGGCCCAGCCGTACAGGGTGCGCCATCACGGGAATGCCGCCCGCCTCTCGCATCCGCTCGATGCCTTCGTCCAACGGAACCTCTTCTCGTTCCGTAAATGCCCGGCCGGTTTCGGCCAGGTACTTGTCGAACGCCTCTTGCATGGTCTTAACGTATTTTTTTTGCAAGAGGATAGAGGCAAAGTGCGGCCGGCCCGCCATAGTCTTCCCCAACGCTTCCACTTCGGCGAGCGTAATATCGACGCCCGCTTTTTGCAGATTCGCCACCAGCCGGACATTCCGGTCTCGGCGTTTCAAACCGAGGTCGATTAGCCACGTTTGGAACGCTTCCGACGGTTCCTGGTGCGGAAAATAGCCCAATAAGTGCACCGTTTTGCCCTCATATTTGGTGCTTAATTCGATTCCACAGAGCAAATCGAGGCCTTTTTGCACCGCATATGGCAGCGCTTCCCGGTATCCGGCCAGCGTGTCATGGTCGGTAATCGAGAGAGTCTGGACGCCGGCCGCGAGCGCGTTATCAACGAGTTGGGCGGGGCTGTCGCTTCCGTCGGAAGCATTCGTGTGGCTATGTAGGTCGACCAACCTACCAGGATAGCGGAATCAGCCCGCGATCTTTCAAAAGCCGCCAGACGCGGTCTTCGCTGAGTGCGATGTCCTCGGTGGAGGAATCGACGCGAAGTTCCGGAGAGACCGGCGGTTCGTAGGGATCGGAAACCCCTGTGAAATGAGGGATTTCCCCGGCCAGCGCCTTCTTGTAGAGGCCCTTCACATCCCGGTCGGCCAGCACGGGAATGGGGCAATCCATGAAGATTTCGACGAACTCGCCAATCCGGCCGCGCACCGCGTCCCGAGTGTCCCGGTAGGGACTGATGGCCGCCGTAATCGCGATCACGCCATTGCGGGCGAGCAGTTCGGCCACAAATCCGATGCGGCGGACGTTCGTATCCCGGTCTTCCTTGCTAAACCCAAGACCCTTCGAGAGATGCGTGCGAACCTCGTCGCCGTCCAGCAGCTCCACTTTAGCCCCGTTCTGCGCCAAACGCTTGTAAATCCGCTCCGACAGCGTGGACTTTCCCGACCCGCTCAGGCCCGTAAACCAGAGCGCAAACCCTTTATGCATGCACCAGCTCCGACAACAACACGTCCAATTCGCGCACCATTTTCCCTTCCGGGGTGAAATGCAGGCCGCATTCCTTGTCGCCGGCTACTTCCCACCACCAGCGCCCGGCCCGCTCCCCTTCGGAAGAGTGTACCGCACGGGTACATGGACCACATCCGATGCTTGTATATCCTTGCGAATACAGGGGGTGCACCGGAACCCCGTGGGTGGCGGTGTATTCTTCCACTTCGGATGCCGTCCAGAAGGCCAGCGGGCTTAGTTTCCACTTTCCATCCACCTGCGATTTCTGCTCTACCTTTTCGCGGGAGTCCGATTGGCCACGTCGCAAACCGACCGAATATGCGTCCAAATTGCGCAAAAGTGCGTCCATTGGGCGCACTTTTCGCACTTGGCAGCACAGTTTTCGCAGCACGACTTCCTTCCGGAAAAGGTCTTCGCTGTGGGCGGCGACCATTCGGGAAACTTCGCCCGGGTCCGGTTGTATCCGCTCCACACTCAAGCCATAGCGCGACTCGACCGCGGAAATCATGGCGAGCGTTTCTTCCGGAAGGCGACCAGTGTCCAGTGTGATCACTCGAACATCCGCGCCCAAGCGCGAGGCCATATCCACGAGAACCATACCCTCTTTTTGAAAGCTCGTCACCACGGCAAAGCGCGGCCCGAACTCCGAAAAACCCCAATGCAGAACGTCTTCGGCCGGAAACATCTTAGATTCCCCTCTATTCCTATCAGAATAGTATAGATTCTCGCGGGCGGACAATCGATGCTCATTTTCCGGCCGGCGGTTCGCTAGGTTGAAATTCGAACATCTCGCCGGCGGCGCGGACGTGTAAAGTGCCGCCGGGCAACGGTTTGCCAGCGGTGTCGTAAAACATGGCGCCGTCGGTACTTTCCCCGACGCCCAATTTCATCTGCACAAAAGCGATGGCGCTGGCCGCGGCGGCGGCCTTGAGCCGGGTGGAACTGACTTCAGCCAGGGCGGCGCGGCGGCGGGATTCGTAGCCGCTGGTGGTGCGGAGTTGCGTCATCCCGTAGATTCCAGTTTCGTAGGCGGATACAAGGCCCACCACGTCGGTCCGGCCGCCTTTATTGAGCATCTCGGAAACGACTTTCCGGGCTGGAACGGGCCGCATGGATTTACCGTCGGGCATTTCCCAGACGAAATCGTCCGGCCGGACGATCACGGGCTGGCCGGAGCCGTTGGAAACGGCCACCTGGAGCGTGGCGTACTCTCGCACCTTGGCATGCAGGTGGGCGAACATGATCGTCACGCCGTTTTTCGTCAGGGTCTGGTAGCGCAGACCGCCGGACTCAAATTCGATCACCTGCGCCGGGCATATCACCGCAACGAGGAGGAGTAACCAGGCTTTCATCGTCTCCTACAAGCATACAGACGAAATTGTACGGAAAAGATTACGGCCTCCACGCCACGGGCGAAGAATTGCGTACAATCAGACCGTGCGGCGTCTTTTCGCGCTAGTTCTGCTGTTGGTATCGATCAGCCTTTCGCTGGTCTCGCCGATGCTTTGGGCTGGTACGAAAAAAGAATTGCCGGCGTGCTGCCGCCGCGACGGCAAGCATCACTGCGCACAGAACATGTCGACGCCGGCGCAATCCGGGGTGCAGGTCACGTCCGCCTCCGTTTGTCCGATGTTCCCGCAAGGGCGCTCGGCGCCGAGTCCGGTCCAGAATGGAACGGCTCCGCAGGAGTTGGGTTCGTTTGCCGGTTTGATACGCGCACCGCGGGTGGAGGCTCCGGCTCCTGTTGCCGATCCGGACGCGGCGCTGCCTCAGCCGTGGCTACAGCGCGGCCCGCCCTCTTTCGTCTCGTAGCTTGACCTGCGGCTCTGCGAGCCGCTCTACCGAACGAAAAGGGATTTCCATGAATCGAATGCAGCGTATCCGGCGCTGGAGCACATTGTTGCTCGCGCCAGTATGCTTGTTCGCACAGCCCACGACGGCCGAGTTGGCCGGGGTGGCGAGCGATGCGACGGGCGCGGTTATCAGTCATGTTGCGCTCACATTGACCCACCCGGCGACGGGGGCACAGCGCACGGCGCAGACGGATGCCCAGGGGGCCTACCGCTTTTTGCGGCTTGCGCCGGGCTCTTATGAGTTGACCACGGCGGTCTCCGGATTCCGGCCCGAACGCAAGACGGGAATTGTCCTGACTGTCGGGCAGCAGGCCGTATTGAATTTGCGGCTGGAAGTGGCCACTGTAAATACAGAGGCGGTGGTTTCCGCAGGCGCGGTGTTGATCGATTTGCAGAACACGGCGCTTTCCGACGTGATGGACCCGAAGGCGATCCGGGAGTTGCCATTGAACGGGCGGGATTTCGCGCAATTGGCGCTGCTAGAACCGGGCGTCACTCCGTCGCGACGTACGAGCGATTCCGGGGGGCCGGGAACGAAGCTGGTCATTAACGGCAACCGGCCGTCCCAGGTTTCCTTTGTCTTGGACGGAAGCGACATCAACGACGCAAATAACAACACGCCGGGTTCGGCGGCGGGCGTGCTGCTGGGAGTGGACACGCTGGAGGAGTTCCGCGTGAATACAAACGCCTATTCGGCGGCCTATGGGCGAAGCGCGGGCGGCGTGATTACGGCAGTAACCAAATCCGGAACGAACCGCCTGCATGGCTCGGTTTTCGAGTTTGTCCGGAACAGTGCGTTTGATGCGAAGAACTTTTTCGACGCCCCGTCCAGCCCCATTCCGCCGTTCCGGCGCAATCAGTTTGGCGTGGAAGTGGATGGTCCCATAGTGAAGAACCGGACGTTCTTTCTGGCGAGTTACGAAGGACTGCGGCAGCGTCTGGGCGTGACGAGCCGGACCGTGGTACCCGACGCCAATGCGCGTCTGGGCATTTTTCCGAATGGCACACGGGTGACGGTGAATCCGGCTGTGCCGGCGTATCTTGCGCTCGTTCCGCTGCCGAATGACCGCGACTTTGGCGACGGCACGGGCGAGTACGTGGCGGCGGCTTCCCAGGCGACGGACGAGAATTTTTTTGTTGGCCGGATTGACCACCGTTTCTCTGACCGGACATCCATATTTGGCCGGTTTACCTGGGATCGGGCGAATGTTGCGATTCCCGATGGGCTCCGTTTTGTCCAGGCCGAGACCAAATCCGAGAATCGCTATTTCACGGTGGAAGGCACGCGCATCCTGACTGAGCGGCTGGTGAACACGACGCGGTTCAGTTTGAATCAATCGAACAGCGACGGCGTGAATAATTTTCTGCGTACGCCGGATCCGTCACTTTCCTTCTTCCCAGGGAGACCGTTTGGACAGATCAGCGTTACCGGCTTCTTTTCGCTGGGGCCGAGCCGCTTTGGCCCATCGTTTTCGGAACAGCGGCTCTTCCAGTTCAGCAATGACCTGAGCTGGGTGAAGGGGCGCCACTCCTTGAAGTTCGGGTTCGACCACCGGTTCTACCAGTTGCCGACGAGCCGTCCGCAGTCGCCGTATGGGTTCTATCAGTTCAATGGACTGGTGGACTTTTTACAGGCGCGGCCGGCATCGGTCGAATTGACGCTGCCGGATTCGCAGATCAACCGCGACTGGCGCCAATCAATGACCGCATTTTTTGTGCAGGACGACATCCGGGTGAACCGGCGGCTTTCGTTGAACCTGGGCCTGCGATATGAGCGGGTGAGCGTGCCTGAAGAGGTAAATGGGTTGAGCTCCAATTTCCGGGACGTACTGAACGACAAAGCTCCAACGGTGGGCCCGATGTTCACGAACCCTTCCAACCGGAATTTTGCGCCTCGCGTTGGATTTGCCTGGGACCCGACGGGTTCCGGCAAGACCTCGGTACGCGGTGGATTTGGAGTGTTCTTCGATCCCGTGTGGACGGATTTCTATGCGAACGCGGGGAACCGGTTGGCGCCATTCTACACGTTGGGCAGCATTCGCAATCCCACGTTCCCGCGGGCAGAGACGTTGGTGGGGAATCCGGCCTTCGTCCTGGGACGGCAGGATGTTCTGGTATACCACCCATCCAATCCATACACGATGCAGTACAACTTCACGGTGCAACGGCAGTTGGCTTCGACCACAGCGCTGACGGTGAGTTATGCCGGCCAGCGCGGCGTACATCTGGCGCGCTTCGTGGATGGGAACCAGGCGATTCCGCAGATTCTTTCCGATGGCCGGAAGTTCTTTCCGGAGAACTCGGTGACGAGGAACCCGAACCTGACGGGCGTGCGGTACAAGGTGACGGATGGACAGTCGGTCTACAACGCGTTGCAGACCAGCCTGCAGCACAGGCTGCGCGGCGGGATGCTGATCCGGCTGAATTACAACTTTGCGCGGACGATTGACGATGGATCGGTAACCGTGACGCAGGGCGGCGACAATGATTTGCCGCAGGATCCGGACAGCCGGAAGGCGGAGCGGGGACTATCGAACTACGATGTGCGCCACTATTTTTCGGCGTTTTGGAATTGGGATCTGCCGAAAGCTCCCGGGCTGCCGAAGTGGCTGGGGGCGGGTTGGCAGTGGAACACGATATCGACATTTTCAGCGGGCAACCCGTTTTCCGTTGTGGTGGGCTACGACCGGGCACGTGCGCGGTTCCAGGCAGGTACGAGTCCGCAGCGGCCGGATCTGGTGGCGGGGCGTTCCACGAATCCGATTCTAGGCGGGCCGGACCGGTATTTTGACCCCAGCGCGTTTGCATTGCCGGCGGCTGGATTTTTCGGCAACCTGGGGCGAAATACGCTGATTGGACCCGGTTTGGCGATGGTGGACATGAGCGTCAACAAGCGTTTTCAGTTGACCGAGCGTGTGGGCGTGCAGTTCCGCACGGAGATGTTCAATTCGCTGAATCGTCCGAATTTTTCTATTCCCACGGCGCGTACCGTGTTTACGAGCACGGGGCCGGTAGGGAGCGCGGGCCGCATTACGACGACACAGACGAGTGCGCGCCAGCTACAGTTTGGCCTGAAACTTACGTTTTAGCAGGCCGGGACGGGAGTGAGCGCAATGAGGCATACAATCCCTGGATATGCCGGTCTCACTCCCGATTTCTTTAGAATGTTTCGATCCTGCTGATTGGCGTTTACGGACTCGCTTTTGCAACGGCCGGCACTGCCCGTGTCCGTAGCGGCGGCTTGCCCGGTTCCATCCAGACGACATCGAGACCGCCGTCCTTCCGCTCTTCCAATTCGAGGAGCCCGGCGCGTTCTCCGTCGAAATAGTGAAGTTGGAAAGCCAGTCCATCATGCCGTCCATGCAGGGGGCCGATTTTGTTGTCCGGCCGAGTGATGGTCACCAGCGTGTCTTCGCCTTTCCGTGTGATATCCAGCGTCCATTCGAGCTCCGCTATCCGCCATCTGCCCATGACCGCGGGACCGGCGCTTCCTTCGAAGGAACAGGTGCAATACGGCGCCGCGTTGACGGTTTTGCCGCCGTACGTTCCTTTCAGCGCGCCTTCCACCAGAGTTGCATCCAGCCTCTCGGAGAATTGGAGAGTGAGGCGCTTGCCGTCAAACTTACCGGGGCCGGTGGCCGGCACCTCGACGTCTCCGTTCACGAGAACCGCGCCGATGCCGTCCGCCGACGGAGACAGGTTGAGGGTGAAAGGAATTTTGAGATCGCCGTATGTGACGACGCCATCCCAGCGGCCCGCGGGCGGTTGGGCCATGCAGGAAAACGACGCGAACAGTAGAAACAGTACGCGAGTCATCATGGGGCCAGCCTAGCAGATGGCCGCTAGGGGGCAAAAAGGCGGTCAAATATTTCGCGTGTCCGCTGGCGGATGATCTCCCATTCGTCAATGAGCGAGCCGCTGCCTATTTCCCGCCAGCGGCTGACGAGATCGGAGAGCGTTTCGAGGTCCAATCGCGATTTGGGGAGGCTACCCTGCACGTGGCCGTGGGTCAGACGGATGCCGTGATCGACGGCGCGATAGAAGGCGGCGGCTTCGCGAAGGAACGAGGCGTCCGTGCGTTCGAGATGCCCCATTTTTTCCACGACGTCGATGCGGCGCGGCGTATTCAATTGCTTGAAAAAAATGCCGGCGCTCCGGAGGCGGAGGTACATAAGGACGAAGTCAATGTCGTAGTAGCCGCCCACGCCCGCCTTGAGCGGATTGGAACCCCCAAGCTCGCGTTCGAGGCGAAGCCGCATTTTACGAAGGTCGCCCCGGGAGCGGCCGCTTTGGCCGTAACGACGCCAGTCAATCTCCTGCAATTCATTGAGGAAGCTGGTTGCCTCCTCGATGTCGCCCGCGACTGCGTGGGCCTTCATGTAGGCCATGCCTTCCCAGGCTTCGGCGGTACGTTCGAAGTAGTCGCGGAAGGCGCGTTCGGTTTGCACGAGATTGCCTTCGCGGCCGTTGGGGCGCAGGCGGGTATCCACCGCAAAGATGACGCCATCGCCGGTGTAGGCGGAGATGATCTCGATCATCTTTTCGGCGACGCGCGTCCAGAACGTCAGCTCCCCCGAATCGCGGTTCGGAAGGACGAAAAAAAGATCGGCATCCGAGCCAACGTCAAACTCGCGCATGCCGAGGCGGCCGAGCGCCACCACCATCATCTGTTTCCGGGGACGGTAGTTGATTGCCTGCGGGGGGTGCGCCGTCATCGCGGTACGAACGGCGAGGGCGTAGGCAGCGGCCATTACGCGTTCACTGAGCTGGGATGTTTGCTCGAGCGTTGCGAATACGGGGCGGCGTAGGCAAACGCTTTCGCATTGCGTGCGGAACATCTCCCGGCGGAACCAACGTCGCAATTCGCCGGCGCCGGCGTCAGCGGGCGGCTCTCCTGGCCCGCTTCCAAAAAGGGTAAATTCCGCGAGAAGGTCCGGGGTGCGGAGAAGTTCCTCGCTGAGAAACGGACTTGCGTCGAACAGATCCACGACCTGTCCGGCCAGCGTCGCATCCTGATCGAGAAGGCGCAACAGGTCCGGTGTTTGGCGTGCACGTTCGAGGAAATGTTCAAATCGCGCGGCTCCGCGGCCGGGCGCCCGGCGGGCAAGGGCGGCGGCGAGGCCGGGCGCAATTTGCGATAAGAACCGCACAAGATTCGATATCGGCAGATTGCCAGATTCCTCCAGTCCGGCGGGCTGCTGCGCATGGATGACCCGCTCGTACATCTCGGCCACTTCTTCCAGGTGCTGCTCCAATTCGCTCCGTAGCGTGGCCCCGGATAGTTGGCCAGGCATGCGGCGGCCGACGCTGTCCAATTCGACTGGATCGAGAGAAAGGGCATGGGTCTGGCGATCGTCAGCGAACTGGAGCCGGTGTTCCAGGGTGCGGAGGAACTGGTAGGCCGAGGCGAGGCGGGCGTATTCGGTGCCGGAGAGGAGGTCCTTGTCCCGGAGACGGGAGAGGGCGAGGAGGGTGCCTCCGTGGCGGACCCAGCGTTCGCGTCCGCCGTGCAGGCGCTGCAGGCATTGGACCAGAAACTCGATGTCCCGGATGCCTCCTTCGCAGAGTTTTACGTCAATTTCGCGGAGACCGCGGCGTTGTTTTTGGGCGAGACGCTCATGCTGGCGAAGCCGGGCGGCACTTACCGCTTCAATGGCCGAAAAATCGAGCGAGGAGGCGTAGATCAGCGGCTCGACGTATTCGAGGAGCTTGCGGCCGGGCGGCGTATCGCCAGCGGCGACACGGGCCTTGATGAGCATCTGCAACTCCCAATCACGGCCGCGCGTGCCGTAGTACTTTTTCGCGGCTTCGAGGGGGAGGCAGATTTCGCCGATGCGGCCGTCGGGACGGAGGCGGAGATCCACGCGGTAACACATGCCCTCCGCGGTATAGCTGGAGAGGAGCCCGGTGTATTGGGTGGCGAGTTTGCTGAAGAACTCCTGGTTGGAGATGGATTCCGCACCGCCCGTTTCGCCGGCGGCGGAGTAGACGAACATCAGATCAATGTCCGACGAGTAGTTCAACTCCTCGCCGCCGAGCTTTCCCATGGCGAGAATAGAAAAACCACAGGGACGCGCGGCGTTGTCTCGCGGCACGCCATAGCGGGATTCGAGCGACTGGCGGATGCGGCGGTAGGCGACTTCCAGGACGGCGTCCGCCAGGGTGGAAAGCTCCCCCGCAATCTCCGGGAGCGTCGCAATGCCCCGTACGTCGCGCAGAAGAATGCGGAGCAATTCACGGCGGCGGAAACGGGCGAGATGAACCGCGTCCGGTACGCCATCCGGAAGGAACTGCTCCAGCCGTTCGGTCATCGTTTCCAGCGAGATGGTGCGGAAAAGATCGCCGGAGGCGCAGAGTTCTTCGAGCCATTCCGGACGTTGGAGAACCTCTTCGGAGAGGAATTGGCTTTGGCAGAAGACGGCAACGGAGGATTGCAAGCCAGCGGCGGTGCGAGTGAGACGGGCAAACATGCCGGGGTCGCTGTGCCAGAGGCGGGTGAGGTAGTCCAGAGCCCGATCAGGATCGGGCGAGACTTCGAGCAGATAGCGTATGCGGGTGAGGGTGGTGTCGGGGACGCCCGTCATCAACTGCAGGGCGTGTGCGACCGCGCGCTGCGGCTGCCGGAAGGCGATGTCATGAATCCAGGCCGGCATGGGAATCAGGCGACTTCGGAGAGCAAAACGACGGGGTCGCCGGGGGCGAAGGCGCCGAGTTGCACGATGGAGAGATAAAAGCCCGCCAGGCCCCACAAGGGGGAAGCGGGATCGCCGGCCTTTACCCGCTGGTCGTAAACCGCGGCCTGGATGCCGGGGCCGTAGATATCCAGCTGTTTGCAAGGGCGGCGGGGTTTGGTGACTTCGACGATTACCTCGCCCATTCGCCATTGCTGGCCGAGGCGGATGGCGCGGCGGTCAATGCCGGTGGTGGTGACATTTTCGCCGAGGGCTCCCGGATAGACGGGGAAGCCCTCGGCCTGCAGTTCGGCGAGACCTTCGGCGGTGATCCAGAGGAGGGCCTGGCGGGGGCCGCCGTGGAATTCAGTATGTTTCTGGATATCGCCGACGATGCCAATGGGGCATACCTCGGCGGCGAGCACGGGGTATTTCGGCACGCCGCCTTTGGAGATGCTGAGTTGTTGGATTGCGCCTGCCATGGATACGTTCAGAGCCGGCAGATGAGCAGTTCCCGCTCATAGACGAGTTCGGGCGGAAGATGAGCGTGGAGATCGATGAAGAGTTCTTCCTGGCCGATGACTTCCTGCCGCCATTGGGCGCGGTCCACGGTTTGGAGTTCGTCGAACTGCTCCTTGGTGAAGTTCAATCCCTTCCACTCCAGGTCTTCGTAGCGCGGCATCCAGCCAATGGGCGTTTCGCGACCGGCGGCGCGGCCGTGGGCACGGTCAACGATCCACTTGAGTACGCGCATATTTTCGGAGTAGCCGGGCCAGAGGAACTCGCCGTCCGGTCCGCGGCGGAACCAGTTGACGTGGAAGATGCGTGGCGTTGTGGTGAGGTGCCGCTGCATTTTGATCCAGTGCCGGAAGTAGTCGCCCATGTGGTAGCCGCAGAAGGGCAGCATGGCCATGGGGTCGCGGCGTACCTTGCCGATGGTACCGGCGGCGGCCGCGGTCATCTCGGAACCCATGGTGGCCCCGACGTAGACGCCGGTGGACCAGTTGAAGGCCTGGAAGACGAGCGGCATGGTGGTAGGCCGGCGTCCACCGAAAATAATAGCGCTGATGGGCACGCCGGCGGGGTCCTCCCAGGCCGGATCAATGGTAGGGCATTGCGAGGCGGGCGCTGTGAAACGGGCGTTGGGGTGGGCTGCTTTGCGGCCGGTTTCCTTGCCGATTTCGGGAGTCCAGCGGTGCCCTTGCCAATCGGTACATTCGGCCGGGGGCGCGTCGGTCATGCCTTCCCACCAGACGCCGCCATCGGGCGTGAGCGCAACGTTGGTGAATATCGAATTCTTCGAAAGCGCGGCCATGGCGTTCGGATTGGTCTTGTTCGAAGTGCCGGGCGCAACGCCGAAGAACCCGGCCTCCGGATTGATGGCGCGGAGTTCGCCGTTGGCATCCGGGCGGATCCAGGCGATGTCATCACCCACAGTCCAGATCTTCCAACCCTTGAAGCTTTTGGGCGGAATGAGCATGGCGAAGTTCGTCTTGCCGCAAGCGCTGGGGAAGGCGGCGGCCACGTAGGTTTTTTCGCCCTTGGGATCTTCGACGCCGAGGATGAGCATGTGCTCCGCCATCCACCCTTCATCGCGCGCAATATTGGAGGCGATACGCAGCGCGAAGCACTTCTTGCCGAGCAGGGCGTTGCCGCCGTAGCCGGAGCCATAAGACCAGATCTCGCGGGTTTCGGGGAAATGGACTATATATTTCTCTGCGTTACAGGGCCAGGGCACATCCTTTTTCCCTCGGCTGAGCGGCATGCCGACGGAGTGCACGCAGGGGACGACGCGTTTTTCGTCTTTATCGATTTCAGCGAAAACGGACAGGCCAATGCGGGCCATGATGCGCATGTTGACGACGACGTAGGGCGAGTCGGTTAACTGAACGCCGATACGGGCCATGGGCGAATCGACCGGTCCCATGCTGAAGGCAAGGACATACATGGTGCGGCCCTGCATACAGCCCTGGAAGAGCGCCTTTAACTTGCGGCGCATTTTAAAGGGATCTTCCCAGTTGTTGGTGGGGCCGGCGTTGTCCTTGGAGAGGGAACAAATAAAAGTGCGGTCTTCGACGCGGGCGACGTCGCTGGCGTCGGAGCGGGCGTAGTAGCATCCCGGCCAGAGGTCTTGGTTGAGCTTGGTGAGGGTACCGCCCTCGATCATCTGATCGAGGAGCAATTGATTCTCCTCTTCGGAGCCGCTGACCCAGTGAATGCGGGCGGGCTTGGTCAGACGGGCCATCTTTTCCACCCACTTCAACAGGTGCTTGTTGGTGCTCAATGGGGTGGTGGGGTTACTACGGTTCGTTTTCGTAGCCACAGTGGTTTCCAGGGTCTCTTTTCAGTGTAGTGGGTTGCCGGTTGCGGCCCGCCATTCGGTCCAGTTCCAGCCGAGTTTGCGGCGTTCGTAGTAGAGAACGCCGTCGTGGGGAGGCTGGGTGAAGTCGTAGACCGGGGCAGGCCGGAAGAGTTCGCGTTCGATCGGAAAGAGGTCGATGACGCGCTGCTGGGAGACGAAGCAGTCGAGAAGGGCGCGCTTGGCCCGTTTGGCTTCGTCGTTAAAGGACACGCTGACGACGGGGTCACCGTTGAGAAATGTGTGTGGGATGAAGGCGCCGAAGCGATCGTGGTAGAGGGGGAATTCCCAGAGATTGGGAAGTCCGGCGAGGGCGAGGGCCACGGCGTCGTGGTCCGGGTGGCCGCCTTCGTAGGCGTGGGTATAGATGCGGTCCGCCTGGAAGGCTTCGACATAGGCGCGAATGCGAGGCCAGTAGCGCGGGGCCTCCTGATCGGCCAGACCGAGACAATGGTAGTTCGCGGGAGGGATGCCAGCTTGGGCCAGAACAGTTTGCATTTCCGATTGACGAGCGGCAAGGTACTCTTTGCGGGAAGAGAAACCGGAACGCAGGGCGTACTTGAGGTCGCGGGGAGCGGAATCGGTCGCGTGCAGGATGTGGACTTCGGACGAGTGGTCCCGGAGGAGAGAAAAGCAGCCGAGCGTTTCGTCATCGGCATGAGCAACGGCGATCAGAATACGCATTCTGTCATTATCGAACTGCTACACTCGCGACGTGCGCATCGGCATTACTTGTTACCCAACTTACGGCGGCAGCGGGATCGTCGCGACGGAGCTTGGACTGGAGTTGGCGAACCGGGGACACCAGGTCCATTTCATCACGTATTCGAATCCGATCCGGCTGGGCGAACGTCCCGACATCGTGTACCACGAGGTGGAGGTTTCGAACTACCCGCTGTTTCAATATCCGCCGTATTGCCTGGCGCTGGCGTCCCGGATGGCGGAAGTGGCCGAGCAGTATTCGCTGGATTTGCTGCATGTCCACTATGCGATTCCGCACTCGGTATCGGCAATGTTGGCACGGGGCATCCTGTCCGGCAAACGCCGGCTACCGTTCGTGACGACGCTGCATGGGACAGATATCACGCTGGTGGGGATGGACCGGTCCTATTATCCGATCACGAAATATTCGATTGAACAGTCCGATGCGGTGACTTCGATATCGGAGGATCTGCGCCGGCACACCGAGGAGGTGTTTCAGCCGGCCGTTTCGATTGAGACCATTCACAATTTTGTCAATACGGAGCTCTACCGGCCAGCGGCGGATCGCGGCGAGCGTCCCTCGCGGATGATTCACCTCTCGAATTTCCGGCCGGTGAAGCGAGTGGCGGATTGCGTCCGTATATTGGCTGCGGTGCGAACGCGTGCTGAGGCGGAACTGTGGATGGTGGGCGATGGGCCGGAGCGCGGCGCGGCGGAGCGGTTAGCGCATGAGTTGGGCGTGATCGATTCCATACGGTTTTTAGGCAAACGGAACGATGTGCCCACGTTGTTACGGCAGGCGGATGTCTTGTTGATGCCAAGCGAGATGGAAAGTTTCGGGTTGGCGGCGCTGGAGGGGATGTCGTCAGGCGTGGTTCCGGTAGGGACATGCGTGGGGGGCGTGCCGGAGTTGATTACCGAGGGCGTGGACGGGTACTTGTGCAGCGTAGGAGATGTGGACGCGATGGCCGGACGGGCGGTGGAGTTGCTACAAGATGCCGAGCGGTTGCGGACGATGGGGGCGGCGGCACGGGCGACGGCGGAGACACGATTTGCGACCAACCTGATTATTCCGAAGTACGAGGCCTTGTACCGCCGGGTGGTGGAGGCCGGGTAGATGCGCTGGATGCTGCTGGCGGCGGCGATTCCCGCGCTGTGGGGGCAGACGGCAGAGGTGCGCGGGGATCGGTTGATATTCCGGTTCGTCGCGTCCGAGTGGGCGAACTTGACGTTCCAGTTAGATGCGATGAGCGGCCTATCGCAGGCGGATGGGAAGGCATTTCGATCGCTGTGGGAGCGAGAACTGCGTTGGGGCAGGGAAGACGACCGCCAACTGGACCGGTGGAAGAGTTTCCGGCTCCGGCAACTGAACGCGGAACCGGAACGCGGAGCCGCGGAGCCGCCGGGCGTGGCATGGCCGCCGAACTACGCCTCGTACTATGGCGCCGAATTGGGCTTGGACCAGGCGGCGCGGATTGCTGGCTTTCAGGCGCGGTCGATCAAGGACTATCGAAGGCGCCTGGGCCGGGTGGTGGAGGAACGGGAGGCGGATGGGCTGGCTTCGGTGGTGAAACATTTTGGACCGAGGTTCCACGAGTATTGGGAGAGGGAAGGCGGCGGTGCGGCTCGTCCCAAGGCGGAGGCGTTTGCGGCGTTGGTTCGTTCGGCGGGAATTTTGGAGTTAGCGGAGACTTTGGCCCAATTCACGGAGGCGGATCTGCCCAAGCGGCACGAAGTGTGGTTCTACGTGATGGCTCATCCGGCGCGCTATGGACGGAATACGATGGCAACGCAGGTGCAGAATCATGCGCCGGTAGAGATGTTGGATGGGGAGCAACCGGCGCAGAAGTTAGGCGTGATCGTGCATGAGTTGGTACATCATTTCTATGACCGGGCGCCGCAGGCACGGCAGTTGGCGCTGCTCGAAGAGTTCCGGCGGAGCGGGCGGCCGTGGAAGATGTCTGCTTATTCCTACCTCAACGAAGCGGTGGCGACCGCGGCGGGGATTCTGGTGGAAAGGCGGCTGCGCAATGATGCGGACTTCGTGGAATGGTCAGCGAAGCCTCGCAATGTGTATGGGCAACCGTGGATTGCAGCGCTGGGTATGGCGACTTATCCGATCCTGGAACGACGGCTGCCAGATGGTAAGGGTCTCTTCGCGGGATTTGCGGAACCGTACCTTGCGGCGGTGGGCGAGTCGCTGGGCGGACGCACGAACCACCCCCATTTTCGAATGGCCAGCCGGGTAGTCGTTTTTCGGAATGGAACGCTTCGCGGTGCGAACCGGCTATTTCGGGAGCGTGTGCCGTCGATCATGCACGCGACGGGGTGGGACCAGTTGGCGCGATTTCCGGAACTGCCCGTAGTCGCACTGGCCATTGACGGCGAGCAGGAGTCTTTGCTGGCCAGAATCGGTCCAGGCCGGGATGTGACCGTCATCATGGGCGAAACGGCCGCGGCCGTTGAAGAGGCCGTGGAGCGGTTCGCGATGCGGCCGTAGCTAGTTGCCGACTTCTTTGCTGGAAACCGTCGCTGGTTCCGGGCCCCAGTTTTCACGGATGACCATGGACTGATCGGAAAAGAAGCTGCGGCGGCCGCTGCTATTGTAGGTTTCCGGGACTACGGTAAGGGTATAACCGCCCGGGGTACCTTGCATCTGGAAGACGAAACCGGACTTCTTTCCCTTGGAAAGATCACCCGGAATCAAGTCCGCGGCGGCGGGACCCGGTTGGCCGCTGGGCGGCGGGCCAAGTTCTTGCAGGGTGACCGCATACTTCCCGAACTGGCTCTGATACTGGGCCTGCGTCGTGTGAATGGTGCCCACCATGCGGATAGCCGAGAGTTCGTTGGCTTGCATACGGGCATTGTTATACTTCGGGACCGCGATGGCGAGGATGATGAAGATGATCGCCACGACGATCATCAACTCCATCAGAGTGAATCCACGGCGGGTAATCTGACGGTTTACACGGTGCTTAGGCGCAATCATAGCTACTCGTTCTCTATTCTAGTTGACGCGCCGCCTGCCGTTGGCGTTGAGAGATTCTTTTACGGAGCGATGTCATTGCCGTCGCCGTCGGTGACGAGCAGGGTCTGATCCGAATGAAAGATCCTTTGGCCCGTGGATCCGACGCGCTCCGGTTGTGCGGTGAGGCGGTAGCCGTCCGGAGTGGCCTCGACGCCGAACAGATAGCCGGTGTGTGTGCCGGAAGCGAGACGCGGCGTGATCCATTTGCGCAGCGCGGGTAGCGACGACGCGAATTTACCGGTTTCGGATTGGTGTTGGATCTGCGCTGTGTTGAGCGTATGCAGCATGCGCACGGCGGACGTTTCGTTGGACCGGATGCGGGCGGCCTGCAGACTGGGTATGGCGACAACGGCGATTGCCATAATGATGGCCACGACGATCACCATTTCCATAAAAGTGAATCCCCGGCATCCGTTGTTCCGCATCTTCTGTGATCTCCTGTGCAGGAAGACGGAATTGGAGTCCGCGGCGTGGAATAGAAAGTTACGCGCCGGTTTGCGTTTGGACGTACTCAAAACTAGGCCCGGCGGTCTGGCCGTTGCCGATATCGGTTTGCATGAGCGCAACCGCGAAGACGCGGAGGTCGTACATGATCCCGATGGCAGTCTGCAGTTGTTCGGGATGGCCGTTACACGTCAGGTGGAGAGAGTTCAGGAGCGTCGCGTACGCATTGGCAAACCTTTCGATGCGGTTGCGCGCCTGGCTGCCCTCGGGAAAGTCGGTAATCCTGCAATTGGGCCGGAGCGGCCAGACGCCCGCGGCGTCGAAGGGTATCGGGGGGCCATCGTAGGCGTAGCCCGTGGGCGTTTGCACGATGCCCCGTCCGTTGACGATTTCTCCGAACTTGTAATAGTGGGCAGGATCCCGGCCAGATTGAAAGGGATCAGTAGAAGTGCCTTCTCCTTCGATTTTGATGATGTCAATGGCTTGGCAGGCCGTATCGGGTCCGGTGATCAAGAAGAGATCCGAAGCGGGGAACCAACGATTGTCGATGACCTGCGGCGGAGCGGCGGCCTGGACGAAGATCGATTGGCCGAGGTCACGGATCTTCTGTTTCACCGCGTCATAGAACTCACCGATGGTTCCGTACTCGGGTTCGGCGGCGGCAAATAACGACGGCGGGGCGATGGGAATCGGCTTTTCCGGCTCCTCGATGGCCATGAAAACCTTTTTCGTGAGCTCCAAGGAGAATGCCTCGATGCCTACGATCAGGCCGCTGCCAATGTTCATCGGCAAGGGGCCTGGATAGGTGGGGATGAATTCTCTGGTATTGATCTGTGGCCGACCGCCGGTTGCGATGAGAATGTTGGCGGCGATCGTCATATGCAACATCTCTTCGATGACGATCGACCGGATGAGCGCTGCAATCTCACGGTTTGTTCCGGGCTTCAGGGAGAAGAGTGCCGTCAGATAGGGCGGGATGGTGCTGTGTTCCAGCTTGATGGCGCTTTGCAGGTAATAGTGGAGATCGGGGGCCGATTGCGCCGCGCGCACGCCCTGAATAAAACTGCGGCTAATGCGTATCATTGCCTGCCACCCTGCACGCGTTCCTACGGCTTTCGTACTGGAGGATAACGGCCGTTTTCCCAGCCGCCTGCTCCGGGAGCAGTGGCGTGAGCGGCGCGGAGTCAACCTCCGTGGCGGGCGCCGGGGAGGTTGACTCCGCGGGTTCTCCCAGGGGCGGTAGTCCATCCGGCCCGGCGGCGGATAGCCAGTTGAGAATGGTGGCGCGGTCCCCTTCACTGAGATCCCTGGTAACCGGCATGTGGTTGGGATCTTCAGGCGGGAGGGAGAAGACGAGCGTCAGGATTCTCCGCCGGGAGACTACGGACCCGTAGTCGGCGAGATCGACGACGTACCGGCCCATGATGGGATAAAGGTTGCCGTATTGGGTGAAGAGAGGTTGGATATCCGCGTACCAGGTGGGCGCCGTGGGCGGCACTTTTTTGGTGAATGCGAGAATGCTGACGTAGTTGAGAGGGTTGGCCGCGTATCCCGCGGGTTGGCTGGCGAGTTGATAGCCGATGCCGTAAAGTTGGTGCGCAATATAACCGCGCGGCGTGCCGGGACCATTGGGATTGGCGCAAATCGGCGTCGATGCGTATCCACGGTCGTTGGTAGTGACGGAGGCCGCATAAGAGATGCCGTCTGCGGGGGTTCCGACATTGGGAATAGCCGCCGGAGGGGTGGGCGCCGGCGAAATGGTGGGGCCACCGCCGGAGCCGCCCATAAGACCCTGCGTGCTGCCGAGATTGACGACGGCGCCGGCCAGAGGCGTCCCAAAAGAAGACGCGTAGAATTCAAGCGGTTGTCTGTCACCGGCGTTTAGCCGGTAGACGAAGTTGTCGGCGCGGACATAAAGGCCGCCGACCGATTCCTGCAGGAGCACGCGAAGGTTGCCGGTGCCGCCGGAGGGAGCCACGAGTACCAACGGGTGATTGGCGACGAGTTGGAGCGCCCGCGGGTTTGCGGAGAGGTCAAAAGATTGCACACCCGCAGTGGTCTGATACCAATTGGGGGTTTGATAGGGGACGGGGCCAATGAGGACGAATTGCTCGGGCGGGACGGTGGAGAGGATGGCTCCAGGGCTGGTCGACAATACGCCGAGTTGTATTTCGCCGAGATCCTTGAGTCCGCTATTGGCAGACTCTATGGGAAAGGTATTGCCGAAATCGAGCGTGAGCACATTCTCGATTTGCAGACCCTGCAAACTACCTAAGCCACCGTCCGGTTGGGTGAAATTGCTACCCGAAGCGATCAATTGCCGGCCGAGGACGAAGTGCTTCGGTTCACCGGACAGATAGGGCCCGATGGTTCCTGCGACGTGGCCCATTGTATAGCGGGGGATTGTGCTGTCCCGGCCGTAGCCGTAAACATTAAATTGAATGGAAAGCATTCCTTTTGCGCTCGTCGCTTTGAGGGCTGTGAGCAGCGGTGAGTCTGACACATCACCCCATTCCACGTGCTCCAGTACCGATTGGTAGCAGGCCGAAAGCAGTTGGTCACGACGGACGCCCGTTTGTTGTCGTTGCCACAGATTGACAAAGGCGACGGGAGCAAAGTCGCCTTCGAAGCAGGAGTCCGAATTGACGTTGAGGAGACGGACCTGCAGGCCCCAGATCTGGGATACCATTTGTTGCTGCGGGTCGAGATCCACGAGCTTGCCGGGAGCACGGTGCGAAGCGTTCTGCAGCGTGTATCCAAGAAGCGGATCTGCCGTGACGGGTTGGCCGTTGCGAACTGCGCCAGTGACGGCGCAGTCCACGAAACGGAAGACGCCGGTGCCTTCCGGATTCCAACTGCCGTTCTGGTTCAACTGCTGATAGGCAGGGACGAAAGATGCGTTCTGGTAAAAGCGAACGTCATTGTTGATTGTGGAAACATCTGCTTGAAACCATCCCGCGAAATGCAGGCGGGGAGAGTCGAGGTAACTCACGCCAATAGCCTCCGGAGCCGTTCATACGGCGAATGAAACCCGATGTGCAGGCAAGGCTATCCGGCACGGATCTTCGGCGGAGGGTTACTAGATGCCGCAGAGCATTCGATAACTACAGCACTCAAGCATATTGCAGATACCAGTACAACTACAAACCGGCGTCCCGGTTGTGTGCCTGGATGGCTTCGGCCGCCAATTGGAAAGATCGTAGACGGAGCGCCTGATTATAGATGTCAGCGGTCAGAATCAACTCATCCACGCCAGTAGAGGCCAAGAATGATTCGATCCCCTCCCGGATGGCGGATGGGCCTCCAACAATGGCCGCTCCGAGCTTACTTTCCACGACTTCTTGTTCGGCGGCGTTCCACAATCCGTCCATGCTCTCCACGGGCGGGACGGAATAGATAGGCTCACCCCGGATCAGTTTTAGAAATCGTTGTTTCGGCGATGTGGACAGGTAGGCGGCCTCCTGATCAGTAGGCGCCGCGATGAGCGGTACGCCCGCCGCCACATACGGAGTGGGGTGGAGCTCGGAGGGCCGATATTGTTCTCGGTAGAGCCGGATGGCTTGCCCCAGCAGTTCCGGCGCGAAATGACTGGCGAAGGCGAAGGGAAGCCCCATCCTGGCGGCGAGTTGCGCGCTGAATGTGCTCGATCCAAGCAGCCATACCGGTACATTGGTTCCCGCGCCGGGCACGGCTGTTACATGCTGGCCGGGCTGAGCGGGCGCGAGATAGCCCAGGAGTTCCTGTAACAGGTCCGGCAGGTCATCCCCCGTCTGCCGGAGGCTGCGGCGTAACGCCCTCGCCGTAAAGCCGTCACTGCCGGGCGCGCGGCCGATGCCGAGATCGATACGCCCAGGAAACAAAGTTTCGAGAGTGCCGAACTGTTCGGCAATAACGAGCGGGGCATGGTTAGGCAACATAATGCCGCCGGAACCGACGCGAATGTGCCGTGTTCCCGCCGCAACGTGTGCAATCAGAATCGAAGTGGCGGCGCTGGCAATGCCGGGCATGCTGTGATGCTCGGCGAGCCAGAAGCGCGTATAGCCCCATTGTTCCGCGTTTTGGGCTAATTCGAGTGAGTTGCGGAACGATTCCGCTATGTCGCCGCCCGCTTTGACGGGAGCGAGGTCGAGTATGGAGTAACGAACCGGCTTGCGCGCAGACATCTATCGGGTTAGATGGATCGATCATCCCAATGGATGCGTCTGAGTTCGCAGGGGCCGCTACAGAATTTGCGGTATTTGGTGGCCGTTTACAAGTGACGGGTCCCGTGATCCAGGCATATGCCGCTTTTAGCTGGCGCCGCACAAGCTCAGGAAAAAGAAAAAGCAAGGAGGAGGAGACGGATTAACGATGAAACCGTTCTATCATCCCGGCCAAGTTGGCAGCCAGCTTTTCCACGCTGGCCTGTTGGCGAGAATCAGCCAGCTTTCCGGAGGCCGTGAACGCCTCGGGCGACTTGGGAATAGCTAGTTGGCCAGGAAGAACAATGGCCCCGATATTGGAGAGCATGGAGCGGACATGTACCAGACCGCGCAGGCCGCCAAGGGCTCCGGGGGCGGTGCTGAGAAGCGTGACAAGTTTGTTCTGAAACGCGATATTCGCTACTTCCCCCGGCAGCGGCCGGGAAACCCAATCGATGGTGTTCTTGAAGACGCCGGTCATGGAACTGTTGTATTCGGGGCAGGCGAGCAAGAGCCCCTGATGATCGTAGAAGAGCTGCTTGAGCGCGTGAGAAGCCGGCGGGTGGCCGGAAGCGGCTTCCAGATCGCCATCGTAAAGGGGCAACTGGTAGTCACGCAAGTCAATGAGCGTCACATGGGCGCCGGCAGCCGTCGCCGCCTCCGCGGAGACGATCGCCAGTTTCTTGTTGTAGGAATCTTTGCGGAGGCTTCCGGCGAACGCGAGGATACGAGGTTGTCCCATGTTCCACTGTACCTGTTAAGGCCGGAAGTAGGCCTCTGGAATCGAAGTGAGTTCCCGGCGGCGGACGGTGCGGACGTTGGGCGCGCTGGAAGCCGTGCTGTCCGTGGGCACGCTGCGGCCGAGGACGACGGCGCGCGGCGAGATGGCCGCGGCAAGGGCAGGAAGGTCATAGTGACGGAGAACGTCTGGGACGACGACATCGAAGATCTGCTTGTGAATGGGCGTCGTGGCGAGGGTCCGATAGGCCGGCGGAAGATCCTCCAATACCAACTTTTGCAGTCGCGGTTCAAGAACGGCGATGTGTAGGGCGGCGACGCCAGGATTGCCGCGCGCGAAGAGAGTGGCGCCGCCGGAGAGAAGTTGGCGAGCGGCCAGGAGGTCCAGGGCAGCGGTAATGTCGGCCATCCGGAGTCCGGTGATTGTATGGCCGACCATGAGCGCAAGCCAGATGGACTTGTCCTGCGGAAACCATTCCGCAGAATACGACTGACGTGGGTCCGCCGTGGCTCCGAGCCCGGCAGCATCCAAGGCGAGGACGATATGTCCGGCTTGCGCGATCTCCTTCGCAGAGGCGGCGGAGCGGCCAGAGGCATCCACGACGATTACAGGTTCGTGGAGGGGCGCGGACGGAACGTAGAGCGCGGCGGGTACGCGGCGCCCGGGATGCGGCTGGAAGGTTAGGTGTTCGACACGCAAGGTATCTTCGGTGGGCGGCGTTCCTGACTCGACGAGCGGAGGGCCGGAAGGCGGCTGGTACCGAGTTAACCTGCGAACGGCAGCGGGCAGATCGGCAGCGTGCGGTTGGATGGCCGCGAACCGGCGCATATTTTGCGTACTGGCGGTTTCGCCCCCGAGCGAAGTGGAAACCTGGCCCGTGGCAGTGACATTCAGATCCTCTTCGAGTTCAACGCGGAATCGTGGCTCCGGCGCGGGCCCGGGTTTTTGCTGTAGCCACTTTCGCATCCAAGCATAGATGGCCGAGCGAGTGTCGGCGCGCATGCCGTGTCCGCCGGGGGCAGTGAACCACGAGATACGGTCTTCGGCGCCGAAGCGGTTGTAGTGCTCCTTGGCTTCGTCAAAGGTTTGTTGTGCGCCGGAAAGAGGAAAGAAGTCTTCAGTGGTGGAGCAGATGAGATAGGGCTTTGGGGCGGCAGCGATGAGAAAGTCGGCATGATTGAAGCCGTCGCGAAGTTGATCCGGGAATTGCTGTTCGGCATCCTGCGGGCCGGCCTTCTTTAGCTGTTCCTCCCAGGAGGTGATGTAGCAGGCGGGCGCGGCGACCTTCACGCGGTCGTCGATTGCGGCCAAATAGGCAGTGAGTGTTCCGCCGCCGGAGCAACCAGCCACCCCGATACGGGCCGCATCCACCTGCGGAAGTTCTGAAATCAGATCGATAGCGCGGATGCCGTCCCAGACCATCTGACGCGCCAAGCTCTCCCCTCCCAACAGGGATTGGACGCCCACAAGCTGATGTTCCACCGTCGTCCCGCCGACCTTGGAATCCCGCAGGTCGGAATCGAAGAAGATGCGACGCTCGCCTTGACCTAGGGGATCGTACGTCAGCACGACAAAACCGTATTTCACCAGGCCAATCGAGAGACTCTGATAGAGTTCGCGTGCTTTTGCCGTTACGCTGTGGCCCGTAGGTTGGACGACGGCGGGGAAGGGTCCGGCTCCGGTCTTTGGAATATAAAGATTTGCCGTTACGAAGTAGCGCGGCTGGCTTTCGAAGACGATCTTTTCGACCCGGTAGTCTTCATGGTCGATTACTCCCGTGCGTTGTACGCGCAAGGGAGTCTTTTCTCCGGGCAGTCCGCCCATCCACCGGATAAGATTGGCGCGGACTTGCCTGCCTCGTTCCCTCAGGGCGACGGGCGATTTCAACTGTGCCACGGCTTCAGCTCGTGCTGCCAATTGTTGCCGGGCAAGGGATTCAAGCCAAGGATAGAGCGGCTGTGCGAGTAAGGGGAAGGACGCGAGAAGGAGCGAGAGGCAGCGGGTCACTAGCGACTACGGTAGCAATGCGGGCGCAGCCATGGCGCGGGGCTGTTCGCAAAGTTCGAACTTTTCCCGGAGAGCGGCGGCGAACGAACGTAAGGTTCGATTGTGATCCGGACTTGTGGTCAATCCCGCGAGATGCGCCAGAATGCGGGCCAACTCCAAGTGCTCGGCCGCACGCGTTGACTCGACGCCGAAAGATGGGGCGGCAACTGGCCAGGTATTGCGCTCCGTCCAAGGCCATGGCCAGGGAGGGCACGTCTCGTACCCGGATTCGTGGGTGACGGACAGGGAGTTCACGGCCTGTTTTGCCATTTCCCGGGAGTAAACAAGAACACGCCGGGAAATCGATTCGTCGGCGATCGCGAAAGCGATGGTCCTGACGGCATCGGCCACCAGCAGTTCGATTTGCGCGCCGGCACTGACAAATGACGCGAGAGGCCCCGCCGCTTCCCACGCCGCGGGCCTCAAATTGTCGATGAATTCTGCTTTGGAACGGATATGCGAAAGGTTTGCCACAAGACCTCCAGTGGGATAGCTGCGGGGAGCGTCCTATAGGAGTAGTGAGCGGCGGCGCTGGACCGTTTCAAATGCTAGTTTTCCTTTTTGCGAAGCGTAGGGTACGAGATGCCGAGTTGCTCCAGGTAGGTCGGGTACTTCGAAGCGTCGTAGTAAAACTTGCGCATCTGTTCCCGGTATTTCGCCATTTTTTCGGTGTTGAGCTCAATGGCGGGCTGGTCTGTGGGGGCGATGAGCGGCTGGTATTTCAAGTCTTTCGTCTGCACCTCATGGAAATACTTCCAGGCGCTGGAGACCAGGGTGGGCGTGAGCAGGAAGTCGAGCGCTGTGGCTGCCTGCACCTTGGCTCCGGCTACCGAGCCTTTGTGCGCAATCGGGGTGGCCATGGCAATGGCATTTGCCCAATGATGGCCGGGGAGGTTGGGAATGTTGGCGGGATAGCGCAGGTAGACCATGGGGACGACCCAACTGATATCGCCGACGTCGTCCGAACCGCCGCCTTTCCATGGTTGAGGAGCTTCGAGAGGTTTCGGTTTTTCGGGCAACGGCTCTACTTTCGGCGCCCGGACCTCGCGCTGCAGTTCGCGTGCCAGGGTCTGGTCCGCTTCGGTCCAAACGGGCATTCCCACCATGTCGATGTTTTTCTGTTGGGTTTCCGCTACCACTTTGTTGAAATGCGCCGGCCAGGCAGAACCCACGACGCGCATGCTGGTTGAGGTGCTGGTGGCCATAGCGGCCGCCTTGGCCATAGTCGCGCCAAACTCCTGTAGTTCCTTGATCCGGGGAAAATCCTGCTCGCGGAAGTAGTACCACACTGTGGCCTCTTCGGGAACGACGTTGGGTTGATCGCCGCCATTGGTGATGACGTAGTGGGAGCGCTGCTCCGGACGGAGGTGCTCGCGCTTCATATTCCACATGGTATTCATGAGTTCCACCGCGTCCAGAGCGCTGCGGCCTTTCCATGGCGCGCCGGCGGCGTGGGCGGCTTCGCCCTTAAAAGTGAATTGAACGGAAACCAGACCGCTGTTGATGGCAGGGTGGCCATAGGAGGTCGCCAACTCCGCGCCGACGTGGCAACCCAGCATGATGTCCAAGTCCTTCATGAGTCCGGCGCGGATAAAGAAGGCTTTGGTTGCGACCAACTCTTCGGCGACGCCTGGATAGAGCTTTAAAGTCCCTTTGATCTTGTGGCGCGTCATCAGATCCTTCAGGGTGAGCGCGGCGGCGAGGTTTACCGCGTTCCCCGAATTATGCCCTTCGCCGTGGCCCGGCGCGCCATCGATCAGCGGATCGTGATACGCCACACCCGGCTTCTGACTGGCCCTGGGGATGCCGTCGAGATCCGTGATGAAGCCGAGGACTGGTTTCACGCCGTCTCCCCCGAAACTCCATGTGGCGACCCACGCCGTGGGCATGCCGGCCACCCCGCGCTCCACCCGGAATCCGTTTTTTTCGAGGATGGCCGTCAGGTATCGGGATGTTTCGACTTCCTGGAAGCCCAGTTCACCGAAGCTAAAGACCGTGTCGACGATTTCCTGTACCAGTTTGGCGCGGCCGTCGATCCCCGCAATCGCCTCCCTCTTTAGCTGTTCGAGACTTGGCGTTTGCGCGAAGACCACGCCGGTGCATAAGAGTGCGAGAAGGAAGCGCATTTGGACATAGGGTACACCGCAAAACGCGAATGCGGCGCCAGGCTCTGTTATCATGCAGAAATCTCGCTGGCGCGGCGCCAAACCACGTGGGGCGCCTGAGTTCAACCCGTCGACTCGCGCCGTTTGCTGTCATATACTGCTTCGCAGCAGAGAGTCAGTGTTTTCATTCTTTCTTTGAGGGGTCTTACATGCTTGTTCGAGTAGCTGTCCTTTTTGCGTGTGCGATTTCCGCGCTCTATGCGCAGAGTACGAGCGGAACCTTGGTAGGAACCGTGCGTGATACGACCGGCGCGCTTGTCGCCGGCGCCAAGGTCCGGGTGACAAATTCAGGTACGGGCAATACCCTGGAGTTGCAGTCGAATGCGAGCGGCGATTACGTCGCGCCGAATTTGGCGCCGGCCGTTTATCAGATTCATGTGGAGCATCCGGGCTTCCGCGCCGTCGATGTCACGCAGATTCAACTGTTGACCAACCAGACCATACGGAATGACGTCCGGCTGGAGCCAGGCGATCTGCAACAGACAATTCAGGTTGAGGCGGCCGCGCCCGTCGTCAGTTCGGAATCGTCGTCCCTTGCCAACAATGTGGACACGCATACAGTGGTGACGCTGCCGCTGAACGGACGTACGTTGGACCGCCTGATTCTCATCACGCCGGGCAATACGTCCGACAGCCCCTCGAATCCGAAGCTGGGCGGATCCCTGCACTGGGGCGGCAACTTCTTCACCATCGATGGCGTTGGGTTCAACGATCTGGGCAACGGCGGCGCGGCGTATTCCTACCAGACTGCGCTTTCGACGACGCCATCCGTCGATACCATTCAAGAATTTAAGATTGAGTCCAATAACTCAAAAGCCGAAAACGAAGGTTCGGCTGCCGTCTCCATCATCACGAAGAGCGGCACCAATCAGCTGCACTTCACGCTGTTTGAATTCAATCGCAATCGCTTTGCAGCGGCGAAGGAGTTCTTTGCCACTGGTCTTCCGAAGCCCTCTTTTAATCGCAATGAATTCGGTGCGACGGTCGGGGGCCCGATTATCAAAAACAAAACGTTTTTCTTTGGTTCGTATGAAGGACTCCGGCAGCGCACGGCCCGGACGAACGTATTGAGCGTGGGCACCTCTGCCATGCGCGGGGGAAATTTCGGCGGATATGGCACGATCAACGATCCGCAAAGCGGACTGCCTTTCCCGAACAATACGATTCCCACAAACCGGCTCAGTCCGCAGGCGCAGACCCTGGTAGGTTATCTGCCGCTTCCCAACCAGCCTGGAACAACGGGCGCGAGCGGCCCTGCGAACAACTTCGCCACAACGGTCGGCAATGTGCTGGATGTGAATCGGTACAGCGCCAAGGTGGATCACAACTTCAACTCCCGGAATTCGATCAACGTGACGCTCAGCTACTCGAAGGGCTCGCCTTATTTCGTGGCTCTCGGCACGCCGGCAAATTTCGGCAACTTCGGAGACGGCGGCTACACAACGAAGAGCGGGTCGTTCGGCTATAATCGCACGTTCAGCCCTACGGTGTTGAACGAAGCGCGGTATTCCTACTTCAACCATGCAAGTCTTCGCATCGGTCAGAATACGGACTTCGACCCGACCACGATCTTCCCGACTCTGTATCGGCCCCTTCCGATTGGCGGTCTGCCCAACGTCTCTATTCCCGGCTTTACGGGTATCGGCGATTCTGGCGGCAGTCCGCGGGCTCCGCAGATTACGCAACAGTTTACGGACAATCTGTCGATCGTCCGTGGCGCCCATACTCTCAAGATGGGCGCTGATATCGGGTTTGGCCGGATTTCGACGAATCCCGGGGCCAGCGGCACGGCGTTTGGATCATTCACTTTTGCGCCCCGTTACAGCGGCAATGCGTATGCGGATTTCCTTCTCGGACTGCCGACCAATACCGCCCGCGCGACGCCGAACATCAACAACCTCCTCTACAACACCCGCTATGGCATCTACTTCCAGGATGATTGGAAGGTTAGCTCCCGCCTGACGCTCAATCTGGGTCTCCGCTACACGCTGCAGACGCAGACGCAGGAACGCGACGGCTCCTTTGCCAATTTCGACTTCGCCAAGGGCGTCTATGTCATTCGTACCGAGAACGGACAACTGCCTCGCTTGGCGATTCCCCGTCTACTGTCTGCCTATCCCTATGTCGAGTCCGAAAAGAACGGCTGGGGAAGCAACGTCATCACCGCGGACCACAACAATTTCGGACCGCGCTTTGGTTTTGCCTATCGCCCGTTCAACGACAACAAGACGGTACTGCGCGGCGGGTTCGGCGTTTTCTACAACATCATTCCGGTCTACATTGGCATCCGGCAGATCTCGCTCACGAATACGCCCTTTCTGCTGACCGAAACGTTTGAGGCCGGCGCCACGCCGACTCTCTCGCTGGCCAACCCGTTCCCCGGGGCTGGCGCCTTGTCGCCGAATCCCAGCATTACGGCCGTGAATCGCGACATTCGCAACACGTCCTCAATGCAGTACAACTTCACCATTGAACGGGAGTTGGCTGCGAATACTGGCTTTCGCATTTCGTATGTCGGCAATAAGGGTTCGCGCGTGCCCTGGTATAACTACAATCGCAACCTTCCGTTCAAGCAGACGCTGGGCACGGTGCAATCGAACCGGCCGTATCAGCCCTGGGCAGACATCACCACCCTGGATACGAACGGCAGCTCCATTACGCACCAGATGCAGTTGGAGCTAATGCGCCGATTCTCCAAAGGGTTGTTCGTGCAAGCGAGCTACACGTGGAACAAAACGCTGGACAACGTGCCGATCGTCGGCGGTCCGCAGAATCCGTATAACGCAGCCGCGGACCGGGGCAACGGCGAATCGATCCGCCCGCAAGTCGCCTATATCTCCGCGACCTATGACCTGCCGTTCTTCAAGACCAACAAAATTCTAGGAGGGTGGCAGATCGCCGGAATTGGCCAGTTCCGTGCGGGAACGCCGTTCAACGTGACCTACAATCCCAACCAGGCGGGCTGGCTTGGCGGACGCGCTGACTTGGTCAGCGCGGACTTGTATCCTTCCAGTCAAGGGATCAACGGCTGGTTCAACCCGTCTGCTTTTGCCATTCCCGCACCCTTCACCTTCGGCAATTCGGCCCGGAACATGTTGTTCGGGCCGGGGCAGAAGATTATCGACATCAGCGTGTTGAAAGACTTCCACTTCGGGGAAACGCACTATCTGCAATTCCGCGCGGAGGCGTTCAACATGCCCAACACTCCCAGTTTCGGAAATCCGGCCTCGAACCTCTCCGTGCCTGCCTCCTTGGGTAGGATCACCAGCACCACGGTAGCGGCTCGGGCCATCCAGTTCGGCCTGAAATTGGTGTTCTGAGGCGTCCATGCGTTTCCTGGTAATAGCGGTGTTTGGCTTGGCGGCGATTGGCAAGGATGCTGCCTTCTTTGAGGCCCGCATCCGGCCGCTACTGGCCAAACACTGCTATGCCTGTCATTCACAAACGGCGATGGCCGGACTCCGGCTTGACTCGCGCAGCGCAATTCTGCACGGCGGTAAGTCTGGCCCCGCTGTCCTTCCTGGCCAACCCGATCAAAGTCTATTGGTCCAGGCTGTCGAGCATACGCATGGGCGTCTACGGATGCCTCCAAAGGGAAAGTTGGAGGCAGGGGAACTGCAGAGTCTCCGTGAGTGGGTGGCGTCTGGAGCGGAATGGCCGGAAGAGAAGGGCGGCGAGAAAAAGCCGCTCTGGTCTTTGCGCCCAATCCGGAAGCCTAAGGGCGGAAACGTCGATTTTTTCATCACGGCCAAACTTCGTGAGGAAGGGCTGACGCAGGGGCCGTTGGCGGACAAACGAACCTTGATCCGGCGCGTCACATTTGACTTGACCGGGTTGCCGCCGAGCCCGGCGGAAGTACGAGGCTTTCTGGAAGACGCTTCGCCTGACGCCTTTGCCAAGCTAGTGGATCGTCTATTGGCTTCGCCGCACTACGGAGAGAGATGGGCGCGGCATTGGCTGGATTTGGCGCGTTATTCGGATGGCGCGCAAGGCGCTCGCGACGATGATCCATATCCGAATGCCTTTCGTTACAGGGACTGGGTGGTGCAAGCTCTGAACGATGATCTGCCCTACAACGAATTCGTTCGCGCCCAGATTGCCGCCGATCAGTTGCCCGGACAGAAGCACTTGGCGGCCCTTGGTTTTCAAGCTTTGGGCGAAAGCGACAATGACCGTGTGGACGTGACGACGCGGGCCTTCCTCGGTTTTACCGTGGGCTGCGCGCAGTGCCACGATCACAAATTTGACCCCATTCCCACCAAAGACTATTACTCGCTTCTTGGCGTGTTCAAAAGCAGCAAGGTGGGTGAGCATCCGCTCGTCGATGCTGGGGTGGTGAAGCGGTACAAAGATGCGAAGGCGGCGCTGGCGGCAAAGAAAGAAGAATTGAATCTCTTCCTGGACGCGCAAACCAAGCAGACTACAGACATTCTGGCCTCCCGCACAGCGGATTATCTAATGGCCGCCTGGACGGGCAAGGGTGGGGATGGGCTGGATGCCGAAACGTTGGAACGATGGAAGAAATACCTCGCCGTCACCAAGAAGGACCATCCCTTTTTCCGGCCGTGGTTTGGACACGAAGGCCAAGCCGCCGCCGGTGAGATGCAGGCCGCTATCCGCGCTGTTCTGGCGGAAAAGAAGGCTTTGGACGACCGGAACTATGTGAAACTCGGTGGCCTGGAGGGGATGAAGGATACCGGCAAGGTGATAGACACCCTGGTCGATTCACTGCCGATTGAGCGTTTCTATTTTTGGCGTGACATGGCCTCCCGGCCCTACAAAGTGGAGGACATGAACTTTGGCGGCGGTGTTTATTACTACGGGCCGAAGGATGTGGCGCGATTCCTGGACCCGCGGTCCCAAGCCTACCTGGAACTGCTGCGGGGAGAGGTGAAGTCACTAGAAGCCGCCGTACCTCCCGCCTATCCGTTCCTTCACGTCCTGTCCGATAACGAAAAACCGGCGAATACCAAGGTGGCCATCCGCGGCGACACTGCGAACTTGGGCGAAGAGGCCCCTCGCCGTTTCCTGCGTGCGTTGTGCGACGGCGATCCGCCCGCATTCCAACAGGGCAGCGGCCGGCTGGAACTGGCTAATGCGATTGCGTCTGAGACCAATCCTCTGACAGCTCGCGTGATAGCGAATCGTCTTTGGGCATGGCATTTTGGCGAAGGGTTGGTCCGCTCCGCCAGCAATTTTGGCCAACTCGGAGACCGTCCGACGCATCCGGAGCTATTGGACTACCTGGCCGCCCGGCTGATCGAGAGCCGGTGGAGCCTGAAGACGCTGCACCGGGAGATCCTGCTCTCCCACACCTATCAGTTGTCTTCTGACGCCTCTGCCGGAACGGCTTTCCAAAAAGATCCGGACAACCGGTTGTACTGGCGAGCTAACGTGCGCGAACGCCTGGATGCTGAATCGCTGCGAGACGCCATTCTCGCAGTATCGGGAACGTTGGACCCAACAATTGGCGGTGCGGCGCAACCTTTGCAGGACACGCTGACCCGGAGAACCATCTACGGAACCGTAAGCCGCTCCCAACCGAACCGGACGATGGCGCTCTTCGATTTTCCCGATGCGAACACGTCGTCCGAGCAAAGGATTGTCACTGTAGGCCCGATGCAGCGGCTATTTTTCATGAACAGTCCGTTCGTGGCGGCGCAGGCCAAGGCCCTGGGCGTACGCTTGCAGAAAATGGGGATAGGCGCAGCTTATGAGCTGCTGTATGGCAGGCCGGCGACGGCAATGGAAGTGAAGTTAGGCGAAGAGTTCGTTCGCGGTGAGGACGCCCGTTGGCCGCAGTATGCGCAGGTGTTGCTTGGCGCCGCAGAATTCACAACAGTGAAATGAGGAATCCATGAATCGGCGGAATTTCATGCTTGGCTGTGGTTTCGGTGCGGTGGGGCTCGCCGGCTCCGCGGCAGGGGCTGTCACGCATCACCCGGCCAAGGCGAAGCACGTCATTTTCCTGTTTCTGAATGGCGGATTGTCGCAGGTGGATACGTTTGACCCGAAGCCGGAGTTGACGAAACGGCACAATCAGCCGCTGCCCGGTCCCAAGGTGAAGACGGATTCCGCTACCGGCAACCTGATGGCGTCGCCCTATTCATTCCAACGGTATGGCCAGAGCGGCATTGAAGTCAGCGAAATCTTTCCGCGTGTGGGTGGACTGATTGACGATTTTTGCGTCATCCGGTCTTGCTATGCCGACAACGGCAATCATGGCCCATCACTCATGCTCATGAATACAGGCCATCAGTTGACTGGCCGTCCCTCCATGGGTTCGTGGATCTCCTACGGATTGGGAACAGAAAACAAAAATCTGCCCTCGTTCCTTGCTTTATGTCCCGGATATCCCGTAATGGGGCCGCGCTTGTGGAGCGCCGGCTTCCTGCCCAACGTGCACCAGGGGACCTACATTCCAAATGGTGAAACCACGCCAGAAAAGCTGGTGCAGAATATCCGCAATGCCACGTTGAAACCGGACGAACAGGTCCAGCAGCTCGAATTGCTGGATCGGCTGAACAAACTCTATCTGGGTGATGGCGCGGCACAACCGAAAGTCGCCGCCGGCGTACAGGCGATGGAAGTAGCGTTCCGGATGCAAACCGAAGCGCCGGAGGCGTTTGATCTGGAGCGGGAGAAGCCGGAAACGCGAAGCAGGTACGGGGATTCCGAATTTGGCAGGGGGTGTTTGCTGGCCCGCCGGCTGGTGGAACGCGGCGTACGTATGGTGCAGGTCTATTTCGGCAATTCGCAGCCCTGGGATAGTCATGAAGACATACGGTCCCACAAAGGATTGGCGTCGCACGCCGACCCGGCCATTGCCTCATTGGTGGAGGATCTGAAAGCGCGCGGCCTGTTCAACGAAACGATCATTATCGTGGCCAGCGAGTTTGGCCGCACTCCGATGGTCCAGAGCGCTGGACAACTGCGCGTCAATCAGGGCCGGGATCACAATGTGCTTGGATTCACGACGTTGCTTGCGGGGGGCGGCATCCGAGGGGGCATGACGTATGGAGCGTCCGACGAATTCGGTCTGCGCGCCGTGGAGAAACGCGTACATCCCCACGACCTGCAGGCGACTGTCCTGCACTTGCTGGGTTTGGACCACACGCGCCTCACCTATCGGTACTCCGGCCGCGATTTCCGGCTGACGGACGTGGGCGGCAACGTGCTGCGCGATATTTTGGTCTAGAGGAAATGCGCCGCAGGGGGCGGTATTTGCCATATAATGCCAGCACCAAAGGAGTGCTTGCCTTGCGCCGCCGGCTTCTACTTGGTTTCGTGGTTCTCGCGCAAAGTTGGGCGCAAGAACGGACGGTAACCTTCGCCCACGATATTAAACCGTTGCTGGAGAACCGCTGCCTGAAGTGCCACGGCCCGGCTATGCAATTGGGCAAGTTGGACTTGCGGGACCGCGCGTCCGCGATGCGCGGCGCGGGCAAGGGCGCGGTATTAACGCCCGGAGATCCGGAAAAGAGTCCGTTGTATCGTCATGTGGCCGGGTTAGACAAGCCGCGCATGCCGATGGATGGTCCGCTCAAGGCTGACGAAATAGCGGCCGTCCGGATTTGGATTGAGCAGGGCGCCGCTTGGGAGGGTACGCTGGGAGCGCCCGCCGCGGCAAAGCAGGATTTGCAAAAGCTGGAGCAATGGATTGTGCCCGCGGGCGCTCGCGAACAGTGGGCATTTCGTCAACCTTCGCGCCCTCCGGTTCCGCGGAACGGCGCGGTCCATCCGGTGGATGCCTTTCTGCGGCAATCGCTCTCGGCGCGCGGCTTGACGCAAGCCCCCAAGGCGGACGCTCATACCCTGGTCCGCCGAGCATACTTGGATTTGTTGGGATTGCCGCCTTCGCCGGAGGAAGTTCGCCAGTTCGTCGAGGACAAAGAACCTCGTGCCTGGGAGCGACTAATCGATAAGCTTCTAGCCTCACCCCAGTACGGGGAAAGATGGGGCCGGCACTGGCTGGACGTTGCACGGTACGCCGATTCGAATGGATATGAGCATGACTTTGACCGGCCGAATGCATGGCGCTACCGCGATTATGTCATTCAGGCCTTCAATAAAGACACGCCCTTCGATGTGTTTCTCCAGGAGCAATTGGCGGGCGACGAGATGCCGGAACGTTCGCATGATCGCCTCATCGCAACGGCTTTCCTTCGCAACTACGCCAAGGTGGGGTTTCGCGAGAAAGACAACCCGCAGTTCCGATTCGAGTATTTGGATGACATGATCGCTACGATCGGACGCGGGCTTATGGGCATCACGGTTCAGTGTGCCCGTTGCCACAACCACAAGTTTGACCCGATCGGACAGGCCGATTACTATCGCCTTCAGGCATCCCTGTGGGGCTACGTGGAGGTGGACCACCCGCTTACGCCGGAAGCGGAGGCGCGCGCCTATCAGGAAAAAGTGACGGCTGTTGCGGAACAGGTACGTCCCTTGCGCGAGGAGATCCGCAGCCTGGAGCAACCCTACCGCGACGCCCTTCTCCAGGAGAAATATAAAAAGTGGCCCCTGCATATACAAAAGGCCGTCTTTACGCCGGAATCCGAACGGACAGCCGGTCAGGTGCTGCTGGCGAATCAGATTATTCGTACGACCTCTGTTACGTCTTCGGAGATAGACAAAGCGCTACGTCCGGATGATTTAGCGAAGAAGCGGGCTTTGGAAGCCCGGATACGAATGGCTGAAAAGGATCGGCCCTCGCCCATCCCTGTAGCCATGGGTATTACGGATGGCGATTATCGTTTGGCCCCAGATGGCGCCGGCGATGAGCCCGCGCCAGGGAAGGGAACGCAGCGGGAGAAAATTGAAGGGACATTCCTGAGCGATGGCCTGAAGCCGTATGCCGCCCCGCCCTCCTACTTTTTGCACGGCGGAGATATACACAGCCGCGGGTCTTTGACCCAGCCGGGGTTTGTGGCGGTACTGGACGATGGAGCCACTCCGGCCGCGCTGCCTCCTGCGGATGGCCGTACGTCGGGCCGCCGTTTGGCCTTGGCGAAGTGGCTTACATCGGGACGCCATCCATTGACTGCCCGGGTGATGGTGAATCGCATCTGGCATCACCATTTTGGGCGGGGCATTGTGACCACATTGGACAACTTCGGCAAGACTGGAGAACCTCCGACCCATCCGGAACTCTTGGATTGGCTGGCCGTTGAGTTCGTGGAGAAAGGCTGGAGCATCAAACAGATGCACCGGCTGCTAATGACGTCCCAGGCCTATCAGATGTCCAGCCAATGGGTGACCGAAAAGCATATGCTGGCCGACGCCGGCAACCAGTTGTGGTGGCGATATCGCGCACAACGGTTGGAAGCGGAAATTGTCCGTGACAACATTCTGGCTGTTTCCGGAGCGCTCAATCGCACGGCGGGCGGGAAAGCCATTTTTCCGGAACTGCCCAAAGAAGTCCTGGCCTCCATGGACAAGGGTGTATGGGACAGAACAAAAGATGGCCCTGCCGTGTGGCGGCGCTCAATCTACGTCTATCGCAAACGCGGATTGCCGCTCCCGTTTTTCGAAGTTTTTGACCTGCCCGACCAGAACTTGACCTGTGGCCGCCGCAATGTGTCCACAGTTCCCACACAGGCATTGACGTTGATGAACAACGAGTGGGTCCTGCGCCAAGCGTCCCGGCTTGCGGATCGCATCGCAACCGAAGCGGGTTCCTCGGGGATCCGCGCACAGATCGCCCGCGCCTATGAGTTGGCTCTCGGACGTGCGCCGAAACCGGCCGAATTCGCTGCCAACGAGGAATTTTTGAAAACCCATACGCTCAGTGACCTGGCTCACGTGATCCTAAATTTGAACGAGTTCATCTATCTGCGGTGAGTATGGAAAAGAAGAGTTTGCCCCGAGGATATGCATCACGCCGGGACTTCCTGTTCGAGGCCGGTCAGGGCCTGAGCGGATTGGCGTTGACTTGGTTGTTGGGGCAGGACGGCCTGTTGGGTGCGGATTCCTGCGCCGGCGCGCACGCGGCCGGAACTTTTCTGCCGAAGAAGCCGCATTTCGCGCCACGCGCGAAACGCGTTATTTCGTTGTTTATGAGCGGCGGCGTAAGCCAGATGGATACGTTCGACCCGAAACCCGCGCTGGAGAAGTATGCAGGCCAACCGCTTCCGGGCAAGGGCGACGTGGTGGTCCGGCAGGGGCACCCGGGTCCGCTGATGCCGTCGCCGTTTCGGTTCCGGAAATATGGGCACGGTGGGCTGGACATCTCGGAGTTGTTTCCGAACGTGGCACGGCATGCTGATTCGCTCGCCGTTGTCCGCTCCTTGAAGGGGCGGTCCAATGACCATGTCATGGCTCACTATGAACTGGCCAGCGGGACGATCCGCATGGGCTGGCCTTCGGTGGGTTCCTGGGTGACGTATGGGTTGGGTTCGGAGAACCAGAACCTGCCGGCCTTCGTCGTGATTTACGATGCGCGCGGAGGCCCTTTTGGCGGTCCCTCCAACTGGAGCGCCGGATACATGCCGGCTGCTTATCAGGGCACGATTTTTCGCAGTGCGGGCGATCCAATCTTTGATCTGAAACCGCCGCCCGGGATCGGCCCGGAACAGATGAAGGATCGGTTGGCGTTGTTGTACCAGTTGAATCGGATGGACCTGGAGCAGAATCCCGGAAACTCGGAACTGGCGGCGAGGATCGGCGCCTATGAACTGGCTTTCCGCATGCAGGGTTGCGCTCCGGATGCGGTAAATGTAGATTCCGAATCGGAAGCTACCCGAAAGCTCTACGGTATCGGCGATCCGATCACGGGCCCGTTCGGACGGCAATGTCTGATTGCACGTAGGCTGGCAGAGCGCGGCGTACGTTTTATTCAGCTCTATCACGGCGGGTTGGGCAACCAGAATACGGACACGTGGGATGCCCACGGCAACGTGAAGGAAAATCATCTCCAACACGCCGCGGAGACGGATCTGCCTATTGCCGGCCTTTTGACGGATCTGCGGGAACGAGGACTGTTGGAGGACACACTGATCATCTGGCAAAGCGAATTTGGGCGTATGCCGATCTCGCAACGCGGCTTGGGCCGGGATCATAACCCTGGCGCCCAGACAATCTGGATGGCGGGAGCGGGCATCCGGGGCGGGCAAGTCATTGGCGCTTCGGACGATTTCGGGTATTTGGCCGAGCAACAGGTACTCAATGTCCATGATTTGCATGCCACCGTTCTCCATCTGCTGGGCATGGATCATACAAAGCTGACGTTCGCCTACCAAGGACGGCAGATGCGACTCACAGATGTTTATGGCGATCCAATCCGGCAATTGACGGGGGTCTGACGGCATGACGGCACTCCCCTTTGTTCCCGGTGTGCATTTTGAGACGGCGAACGTGCGGAATTTGCTCCGCTCCATTGGGATTGAGGCCACCGAAGCGATGTGCCTCGGCATTGGCGGCGGCATCGCGGCCGGCTATCAATTCTGCCCCTCCGTACAGGGCTACGAGGAGGTGCAATGTTCCGGCGTTCAATTCGTTCCCCGCGGGAAGATGATGACGACAAACGGGGCATGGTATCGGGATACGATATCGCGGCTTGGCCTCGTCATGGATGTTCGCGAGTCTGCTGGTAAGAAGGCTGCCCAGACAAACCTGGAATCCGGCGTCTCATCGGGAAAAGTAGTGGTCGCATGGACGACGCCCCTTCGTCTTTCCCATTCGATCAACTGGCTGGCCACATGCGGCATGTATAGCGTACTGGTGCATGGTATAGCCGATGGGGTTGTGACCTACAGCGATCATGTGTCGGTGCGCACGATCGACGCCACATCCTTCGCTGCGGCCCGAGAGCGCGTGTGCTCCTTAAAGAATCGGACGATGACCATAGCGCCCGGAGCGATAAGCTCCGCGCAGTGGAAACATGCAGTTCTTGAAGGTCTACGCGAGACGGCGTCCGACTTCGCAAAGCCGAAGTTGGGAACGTTCAATCTGCCGGGGTTGAAGGAGGGCGCGGCCATGATCAACGGCAAGGGCAAGCGTTCCTGGCCGGTTGTTTTTCCCGGAGAGAGACTCTTTCTTCCTATGCGCGACCTCTACGAATCCATAGAAATTGGCACCGGCGGCGGGCTGATGCGGCCGCTCTACGCGGATTTTCTGGAAGAAGCTGCCTCGCTACTGGCTTGGAAGGAGTTGGAGCCGTTGGCGGATTCGTACCGTACCTTGGGTAAGCAATGGACAGCGTTCGCGGATTTTCTTCTGCCGGATCAATTTTCAGCTAACCGGCAAGCAATGAAGAAGCTGGCGGCAGGGGATGAGTCCCAAAGAGAGACGCTTCGAATACTGCAACAGAGTCCGTTCCCGTGGAACTCCGGCAGAGTTGACGAATTTCGCGCGGAGGCGGCGGAGCGGTTGAGCGAATTGTACAGGCGGGAAGCGGAAACGGCGGCTCGTCTCACTGCGGTCGTGCAAGGCCGGGAGAGTCTGACTTAAGGCCGGTACTTCCTCGACCGATGAGCTTGCGGATGTTGCTGCGGAAACTGGTCCCAACCGGCAATGAAAGGCCCTTTGCGGATGCCGAAGTATTGGTGAGCAAGTCCGGCACGGAGGGTCGAATTGTCTACGTTAACGAAGCGTTTGTTCGCCTGCGCGGCTATGCGGAATCCGCCTCGCTGCGTTAGCCGCACAGCCTGATGCGCCGCCCATTCTGAACCGGGCCGCTGCGGGAGTCCACTCAGGGGAGTTGGCGGGATGCGCAAGAATTACCCACCTGGAGTCAACCTTCGTGCAACTCGAGACTGCCAAGCCAAAGCAAAAGCCCCCAATGTTGCGGGTTGCAACGGCGGTCAATAATCTTCTCTACCGGATCGAGGCTGATATCACCGAATGAGAAGCTATCGTGGCCTCGGATCGGGACGGCCGCTTTGGTCGCATGGCGATCCCGCGCGGACTCCCTGGGCGCTTCCAGGAGGTGTTGAAAAAAGTGAATGTCGGTGGGGGGAGCAGACCAAGCGTCTTGCCGCCGCGGAGTCGGTTCGGCAGCGCAGGGTGCAACAGTTAGAGGGCAATGTGCGGCACGTCGCGGAAGGAGTCGCTAAGTTGGCGGAATGGATTCGCCGAATCGCCAGCGACATCGCTTTTGAAGCCTTGGCGCGCATGGCGGACCAAGTGCAGGCATTGAGCAAGTCACTGGTTTCCGTCGCGGCGGGCTCACGAAGTAGCTAAGAAATCATCTGTAGCGCGGCTTCCAATTCGGAACGCGTGTGGCCGTCGCCAGTCCGATTGGTCGCAGCGATCCCCTGTTTGTACATCTCGGCCGCCTCGGCTACGCGACCCAATTTCTCCAGCGTCTGCCCACCATGAAAGTAGGCGGCGCAATAGTCGGCATTCTGCGCGATCAGCGTATGAAACTCCGTCATTGCTTCCTCAAGATGGCCGTTGCCGAGGTGGTCCTGGGCCAGGCCATAGCGGACGAAAGAGTTGTTGGGGTCCTGCGCCAACAGGGCGCGGAGAGCGTTCGCACGTGCACTCATCCTTCTATGGTAACCGGGGCGCAGGTACACTCAAGAGAGTCTATGCAGGAAGAGTTGAAAGGCCGGCCTGTCCGGGAATCCGTCTCTGAAATGTCCGAATTCGCACTACCAAACGATGCGAATACCTTGGGTACGCTTTTCGGCGGAAAGGTGATGTCACTGGTGGACCTGGCTGGTTCGCTCGCCGCCGTCCGGCATGCACGCGGTCCTGTCGTTACCGCGTCCGTCGACTATATGACGTTTCTACATCCGATTCACATCGGACAACTAGTCATCCTCCGGTCCCAGGTGAATCGTGTTTTCCGGACTTCCATGGAAGTCGGCGTGAAAGTCTTTGTGGAAGATCTGGGCACCAGGGAGGTGAAGCACACCTCCTCGGCCTACCTCACCTTCGTTGCTATCGATAAGGAGGGTAGCCGTGTTCCCATCTCCCCTGTCGTGCCGGAATCGGAAGAGGAGCAGCGCCGGTATGCAGATGCCGGGGAGAGGCGGCAGCGACGGCTAGAAATGCGCGCTCGCGCTACGCCAGTGAAGTCTGTTTGACGATTACTCGCCGACCTTGTACATGTATTTGATATTTGCCTTGAACAGGAGAAGGTTGGGAGCATTCTCGCGATTGACCTTGAGGCAGGTCTTGTCGTACCACTCAATAATTCCCTGAATCACTTCGCCGTCGGTCAAGACGATGACCATCGGCGTCTTCGACTGCATCTGCTTCATGTAGTAGAAGTTTTCAGCATTGGTCTGGTCCGGAGGGACCGGCTTTTTTGCAGCGGCAGGGGGGCGGGATACAGGCATGGTGTCTTTCACAAATAGAAGTTCGGGGCGAATATTTTTATGATTTGTAAATTCCACGACAAGTATGCCTACCGCAGCCCGGCCCGGTCATGGCGCGGAAGGGTGGAAGAATAATCTGCCGGCTCGAAGGGAATTTTCGACTCGTTAACTACCGCTATTGAATCACACGCACTGCGGGGCGGCAACTTGGCGCGATTAGGCGGCTGGTGTTCGCCGCAATTCCATGACCCAGGCATCGAGCGCGATGCCGCGTTGAATATTCCGGCGCAGTAGCTCCAATAACTCATCGGTCTTTCGCACCGCTTTCCGGATCCATTCAAATGCAATGACGTTGGATAATCCTTCTAGTTCCCTCTGAATATCGAAATTTTTCAGGGGGGAGCCCGGCGCGTACCGGAGCCATAGCAAGTCCTCCAACAGCAAGTAAAGAATACGCAGATAATTCTCCAGCTTCTCGCTGCGGGCTGCGTTCAAAGACTCGGAGTACTTCGCCCAATCGGACCAGGGCAGGACTCCTGCCGCTGTACCTAGAAGCGCAATCATCGCAGCACGCCGCTTATCGTAGGCGGCCAGGTCCAGTGAGACGGCCGCGCCGGGGCTGCCGGCAGCGAGAGCGATGCGCCGCTTCGTCTGCTCAAGAGCCCGAAGTTGCGCAAACTCCTCCATCTCTGCCTGGGAAAGCCGTGACAAGTACAAAGGTACCGACCGTGACCGGATCGTCGGCAACAGGTCGTATGGATTTGTTGCCGTGCAAATGAGGATCAAATACGGAGGAGGTTCTTCCAGAATCTTCAAGAGCGAGTTTGCCGCCTGCTCGTTGGCGCGATCGATCTGGTCGATCAAAAAGACGCGGCGGTGGCCCCGGAGAGGCGCAAACTGCGCCCGTTCTTTCAACAAACGCATCTGTTGAATGGAAATTTGACGCAACGGGCCTTCTGGGCAGAATGTTACAAAATCCGGATAGGACTGAAAGAGTAGCGGATCGTCGGCACGTTTATCAGCTGGTAACTTCTCCCTCTCGGCAATGAGCTCCGCATTGTGCGGGAGACTCAAATCGTCTTTTTCAATGGCATCGGCATGGCCCAGAATACGGGCAGCGAAGCGGCGGGCCAAGGTGGCCTTCCCTATCCCTTCCGGTCCCGATAGCAAAATGGTTTGTGGGATTCGCTCCTTCGCTATCATGTCTGTCAATACATCGACAGCCGTCCCATTTCCATAGAAGCCGGCAAATCGCTCAGCCATGCGTGCCCCCTCTCCGTAGGGAACTTTCTGCCAGGTAGGCGGAAACGGCCGCCCAAATTGAGGCATGAACGCTCTCGACGCTTTGGGCCGCGTCGACTCGCCGAATCCGTTCCGGCTCCGCTTCGCAAAGAGCCGCATACGCCTCGTGCACACGGTCGTGAAACTCCGCGGCCTCGTCGTCTATACGCGTTTCGTCCGGCTGATCCGTGGCCGCCCGCTGCTCATTCCGCGCGTGGGCGCGCGCCAAGCCGGTCGCCCGGTCGATGTCCAGGTAGAGGGTTAAATCCGGAACCGTCGGCCCACAGGCGAACGCATGAAGCGAGCGAATCGTATCGATAGGCAATCCACGCCCGGCCCCCTGGTAGGCAAGCGTGGAGTCGGTATACCGGTCCGATACCACGACCCTGCCCTCGCCCAACGCTGGCCGAATCCATTCCTCCACGTTCTGAGCGCGGCAGGCAAAGTAGAGCAATAATTCAGCACGGCTCGCCAATTCCTGATTGGCCCCGTCCAACAAAATACGGCGGATCTGCCGGCCGATCGCCGTTCCTCCCGGCTCGGCCGTTTCCAGAACATCGTAGCCTTCGGCGCGCAAACGATCGATCAGCAGGCGCATTTGCGTTGTTTTGCCGCTGCCGTCCATTCCTTCGAAGGAAAGAAACAATCCAGCCCGGCGGGGGTTAGTCGTAGACAAAGTGAAGCACCTTTTTCAAGTCTTCCCACGCTTCCCGCTTGGCGTTCTGGTTATAGGGGCGCAGTAAATAGGACGGGTGGTAGGTCACCATCACTGGCACATCCCGCCATTTATGCCAGTTGCCGCGCAGCTTGGTCACGCCGTCTTTTGTTCCCAGCACAGCCTTGGCGGCCGTGGATCCCAACGCGCATATTGCCTTCGGTTTGATGGCGGACAACTGCCGGAACAGGAACTGGCCGCAGATTTCCATCTCGTCCGGCTGTGGAGCTCGATTCTCCGGCGGCCGGCACTTGACCACGTTGCAAATATACACATCGGGCCGCTTGATCGGGATGTTTTCCTTGGCAGCCGTGCCTTCAATCATCTGCGTCAGCAGCTGGCCCGCGCGGCCCACAAACGGCAATCCGCTCGCGTCTTCATCCGCGCCCGGGCCTTCGCCGACAAAAACGAGGGGCGATGATTCGTTGCCAGAACCGAAAACGATCTTGTTCCGCCCTTCACAAAGGCGGCAGCGCTTACAATCGCCGATGTCGGTCCGGATCTGTTCCAGCGAATCATTGTCTGGGATCAGAGAAGGAATGTCGAGCATAGTGGATGGGGGAGCAGTTGCAAGTGACGAAGGCCGGGGGGGAGGAGACGCCTGCGCCGTGCCCCGGCCCGATCTGGGTGGCAAAGGCGGCAGATCATCCCAACTTAGCGATTCTTCCGGTACCGGAGCTGGCTTTGTCGAAGCGGCCGGCCGGGTTGATTTCGGCGGCAGAGGAGGTAGATCGTCAAATGACAATACCGGTTCTGGGGCCGCGACTGACGGCATCGGTTTGGCTGTTAACTGGCTGCCTCGCCGGTAAATCGTTTTAATGCCCAGGTCCTGATAATATTCCAGAACGCGCCGGATCTCTTCGGGGCTCATACTCTTGTTATTGTGACGCGTGCAGGGCGAGACGCAACCGCAGCGCATGGTCTAAGATGCTATGCGCAATTTCCCGCTTGCTCGCACGGGCCAACGGAACGGTCTCTCCGGTTGACATCACTAGGGTGACCTCGTTCAAGTCGGATTCAAATCCGGTACCTGCCACATTGACGAAATTGCCGACAATCATGTCGGCCTTCTTCGTCTGCATCTTCCGGCGGGCCTCGGCCACCATGTCGTTGGTCTCCGCCGCAAACCCGATCAACAGCCGGTCACCCTTCCGGGATCCCACTTCCGCCAGAATATCGGGCGTCGGGTCCAGATCCAGCGAAACGCGGGCAGCCGTCTTTTTGATCTTGGTCGCGGCCACATTTGCCACGCGGTAGTCCGCAACTGCCGCCGACTTGATGATAATCGTCGACTCGTCCAGATGTTCCATGATGGCGTCGCGCATCTCCTGCGCGGTGCGCACAGGCGTGAGTTGTACATCGTGCGGAGGCGGAATATGCACGGGGCCGCTTACCAGAATCACGCGGGCTCCCCGGACCGCGGCCGCTTCCGCTAGCGCATATCCCATTTTCCCGCTGGACCGGTTGGTAATGTACCGTACCGGGTCGACCGGCTCCTGTGTCGGACCTGCGGAAACTAGCACCACTTCGCCGCTCAGGTCGTTTTTGTTCAAGACTGCCGCCGACACTGCCGATACTATCTGGTCCAGCTCGGCCAGCCGCCCCGGACCTACGGTTCCGCAAGCCAAGTCGCCGGCGTCTGGTCCCACAATCCGGTGTCCCCGCGCGCGCAATGTTTCCATGTTCGCGGCCGTCGCCGGATGGTTCCACATATTCGTGTTCATGGCTGGGGCCAACACGACAGGGCCGGTAAATGCCAAGTACAACGTCGAAAGAAAATCGTCTGCCAGTCCGTGCGCAAACTTGGCAAGAAGGTCTGCGGTGGCCGGAGCTATAACCAGCACGCGATTTTCCTGCGCCACTTGAATGTGTTCGACCGAGCTGGCAAGCACCTCTTCGGCTGACCGGTCACCAAAGAGGTCCGTGACCACCTTCCGGCCAGTTAAGGCCGCAAACGTCAACGGCGTAATAAACTCGCCCGCGGCTCGCGTGAGAACGGGGTTGACCGTGAAGCCCTGGCGCATGAGCGACCGCGCGAGTTCAGCCGCTTTGTAGGCGGCAATCCCGCCGCCCACGCCCAGGACGACATGCATGGCGTCTCGCTTACTTGCCGGCGTTGCGCGCGGCGAGCGCAGCGTCGCGGATCGGATCCTCGTACTGCACCAGGCCGCGGCGAACCTCTTCCAGCGCGGTAACGGTCGCCTTGCGCGAAGTGGTCGGCAGGAAGGAGCGCGAGCCGCCCTGGATCTGGCGGGCGCGCTTGGCCGCTACGATGATGTAGCGGTAGGTGGACAATTCAGAATCGTCGGGAATCGAGTGGTGCGCGTTGCGGGGAGTGTTCTCGGCCATGATCTTTCTTCTACCTATTATCTATCCCGGAAAGAAGCCAGAATCGGTTCCAGCACTGTCTCCATCTGCGAACGGCGAGTCCGTTCCGCCAGAAAAATGGAGCGCAAACGCTGATACGCTTCTTCCAGGTTGTCGTTAATCAGGATGAACTGATATCGGTCGATCTGCGAAACATCATCCACTGCCTGCCGGAGCCTTCTCTGTATCGTTGCTTCATTTTCCGTGTTGCGGAATCGAAGCCTTCGTTCCAGTTCGGCAAAACTCGGCGGGATCGTAAAGATGTAAACAGCTTCGATACCCTTCTCTTGTAATTGTCGCGCACCCTGGACTTCGATGTCGAGGAGCAGATCCTCGCCTCTTCGCCGCGCGCCTTCGTACTCTTCCCGGCTCGTCCCGTACAAATTGCCGGAATATTCGGCGAATTCCAGGAACTCTCCTGCCGCTACGCCGGCTTGAAACTGCTCACGGGTCACAAAATGGTAGTTGACGCCGTCCCTCTCGCCCGGTCGCGGGGCTCGCGTTGTACTACTCACTGAGAAATGGATGCCGGGCAACTCGTCCAACAGCCGGCGGATTAAAACGGATTTCCCGGCGCCGGACGGCCCCGAGAGAACAAATAAAGTACTCATTCCAGATTTAATGACTGCTCTCGAATTTTCTCGATGTCGGCCTTAATACCCAGTGCCGTCTCCGTGATCGTCAAACCCTGCTCGCCGATCCCGTTCGTTTTCGAAAGCATTGTGTTCGTTTCCCGATTCATCTCTTGCAGCAGAAAATCAAGCTTTTTGCCAACTTCGCCGCCGCCGCGCAACAGTTTTTCCAGTTGCTCGGTATGAATCTCCAGT
>DASTML010000266.1:0-6789 GCA_035714175.1 Bryobacteraceae bacterium
TCTCCCGGCCTACTCTCAGCGTGTCCGCGCTGCTTGTTGCAGCAATTTCAGCTTACCACTGCTTGCGTTCGCTGCGCAACTCCAAACTTGCTTAGCTCTCTTCGTTTGGAAGCGCCGTCGCTGTCGGACAAATTCAGAATAGCAAGGGGGGAGGGGGCATGCAACATTTGACGAAAGAAAAATGCAAGAAAAATTACAGTTCTTTAGAATCAACGGCCTAGCGCGCGAAGCGCGCGGCCGGCCGCCTCCACTCCCCGGTATTGCGCTTCTTCGAACAGCGAAAACCCGCTCACATCCGCGTGCCCGTAGTAGAAGCGTTCCCGCCCTTTTTCCCATGACTTTCGTTCCGGGTTCGCCAAAAAACCTGGTGTAGGGCGGATCATGGCGTGTCCGTTGCGGAAAATGTCGATCCGGGTGACACATTCCCGTATATCTCTATGAGCCCGTTCGAGATCCGTGAGAATTCGTTCTTTCCATACTCCCCAATCGTTGGCCAACAGATCCCGGCGGGAGTGCGCAGAAGGTGCGCCGGAAAGCGCCCAATAGTGCGTTAAAACCGTCTTTTCGGTGCGAATTTGCACGTTTTGGTGCGTCGAAACGACGTATCCGAGAGCCGGAGAGCGGTAGATGACGTTGTCCCAGGCCGGCTCAATCCCCTTCTCTGCCGGCATGCGGTCGAGCGTAAGGTTGGAAACAATCCACGGGGACCAGTTCATTGTTTTTACCTGGGGAACAGCGGGATCCAGATAGGGCAGTAAAAAAGCAGGGGCGGCGTAGATCACGCAATCCGCCTGGTAGAGCGTTTGCGGCGTTTGCACTTCCCATTTCGTGCCCGTGCGGCCAATCCGGAGGACCGGGTGGCCCGTTTGCACGAAGTTCTCTAATTTTTTCAGGAGCCTACGGAGAATCCAGCCATTGCCCTCCGGCCAGGTAAACGGGCCTTTTTCTTCATGGTCGCGGGCGGCGAAGTAGTGAATTCCGGCCCAGGCGCTGGTATCTACGGAGGAAGCGCCGTAGTCGTCGCGCGTGGAGTAGTCGGCGAGCCAATGCAGGTATTCCGAGCGAAAGCCATTCGTTTCCAACCATTTACGAAACGACAACTTATCGAGCGGTGAGTCCGGCGGCGCGCCGGTGGCCATGGGAATCCGGAACTGTTTCGTATCTCGAAATTCGCGGATACGCGCCTCAAACGCCTGGAATTCTTTCCGATCCGCAGCCGTCAGTCCGATATCCGGCTCGATCCCCTCCTGCCAGCGCCCATGGAGGAACAGCCGCTCCTGGGGGGAGTGGCACAGCCAGCGCTCGTCCCAACGGCCATCGACAAACAGCCCCAATTCGGTAAAAAGCTCGCGAACCAGGACGGCATCCGTATTAGGAACCGGCACATAGTGAGCGCCCCAGGGATACGCCGACACCTCATTTTGGCCGAAACGGGAGTTGCCCCCCGCCTCTTTTTCCATCTCCAAGATGACGAAATCGCGAAATCCCCGTTTTTCCAGCCACCAGGCGGCACAGAGCCCGGCCATCCCGCCGCCTACGATCACCAGAGGCTTGCGGACGGTCTGCCTAGGGGCTGGGATGGCGCGGCGGTCCCGGATGGCATGGCCGGCGGTCTGTGATTCGAAAACAAACCCGCCTGTGACCGGGCGTTCCGCCTTGACAGTTAGCCCCACGAGGCCGGCGCAAACGGCGCGGCGCGTCTGCCGGCTAGTGAGCAAACTCCCGCCACTCCTTGTCGTAATAGCGCACCAGGGCCTGGTCGTTCAGCCGGTTCGCTTCGGCGGGAACCGGCCCCATGTCCGCCGGGAACTGGAACATGGACGCCAAGCTGGATTGATCGAGAAAACGCAGCCCCGGCGGCACCTGTTGCGGCCGCGCGTAGTCTCCCTTCCCTGCCAGCACATACCCCCACTCCCCGAAACTGGGTACATAGACATGATAGGGCCAGGTATTCAATCCCGCCGCCCGGACCGTTTCATTAATACACCAGTAACTCTGACGGGCAAACAGCGGAGAAGTACTTTGGATAGATACCAAGGCGCCTGGCGCCAAGTGGCGTTTCAGCAGGCGATAAAAGGCGGTGGTGTAGAGCTTGCCCAGTGCGTAGTTAGTGGGATCGGGAAAGTCAACGACCACAAAGTCATATTGGCCGCCTTGTTCTTCGAGCCACGGAAAGGCATCCGCATTCACCGTACGTACCTTATGAGACCGGAACGCATCGTGATTGAGTTTACGCAGCAGCGAATGTTCCCGGAAGAGCTTCGTCATTTCCGGATCGAGATCCACCAAGGTGACCGACTCCACGGATGGGTATTTCAGAATCTCGCGCACGGCGAGGCCATCGCCCCCTCCCAGAACCAGAATGCGTTTTGCATTGGGCACAGCCGCCAGGCCCGGATGAACCAGCGCTTCATGGTAGCGATACTCGTCCCGCGAAGAGAACTGTAAGTGCGAATTCAGGAACAGCCGCAGATCATCCTTCCAACGGGTAATGACAATCCGTTGGTAACGCGTATTGCGCGCCATCACGACTTCGTCGGCGTAGAGACTCGCATCGGCCGTTTCCGTGATGCGTTCCGCGAAGACCATGCCCAGCGAAAGCGCAAAGATCGTCACTATCGATAGGACACGCAACCGGCCGGGCACACGAATCTGCTTTTCAAAAATCCACGTGGACCATAGCGCCACGCCGGCGTTCACCAGACCGAACAGCAACGCCGAACGTACCATGCCGAGTTTGGGCACCAGCACGAGGGGAAACAGCAAGGAGGCGCCTAACGCACCCAGATAGTCGAACGTCAACACGTTGGCTACCAGTTCCTCGAATTGGAAGCGCTCCTTCAAGATGCGCATGAGGAGGGGAATCTCCAACCCCACCAGGATGCCGATCAGCAGCACCGTGATGTAGAGCAGCAACCGGAATGCTTCCGTATACGCAAAGGCCAAAAAGAGGAAGGCCGACGAAAAACCGCCGACCAAACCCACCATCAGCTCTATCGTGATGAACCGGGCCACAAGACCGCGCGTAACAAACTTGCTGAGCCAACTGCCGATCCCCATGGCGAACAGATAGGTCCCGATCACCGTGGAAAACTGAAGAATGCTATCGCCCAGCAGATAGCTGGCCAAGGCGCCGGCTATCAGTTCATAGATCAGACCGCAAGCAGCGATCAGAAAAACGCTAATGAAAAATACGATCGCCATTGCGTCGGCGAGAGAGCCCTAGTGGACCGCCGCCGCGATAATAATCCCCACGCCCAGCGCCATGCAACCGACTAGAATCGCCAGCGCGACGTTCTGTTTCTGGACGATTTCCCCCCAGATGTCGACGGGCGTCATCTTATCGCTGACGATGAAGGCGACCCAGTAGATGGCGACGCCCAAAAAGGCGTAGATAAGAGCGTTCACAAAGTGATCAATGCGAAATTCCATGGCGGCTATTTCCCCCCAAAGTAACGGGCGCTGCTGGCGTAGTGGCTGCGATACGCGCCCGGGTTGTCACGAACGGATTTGGGTACGCCCTTCACTTCGTCATAGGAGCCGAAGGACCATCCCGTAAGGCCGGAGTAGAAGAGCCCTCCGGCAACTAAAGCACTGTAGACCAGATAAAGCTTACTCATCATCGTCTCCGGAAGAACTGCTCCAGGCAATGGCGTTCGGCGGTACGCCGTAGTCGCTTTCGTGCCAGCGCAGGGCTTCAAAGTTGGCGCCTTTGCGCCCCATGAAGGGCAAAGGAAGCAGGAGCAGGAAGATCCCCAGGAAGTAGCGGAAGTAAAACGGTACGTCCCGAACGAGCTGCACGTTGTAACGAATGGGTCTCTGCGCCAGGGCGGCTGCAGCGCCGGTGGGCGCTTCAGTTTCCGGTTCCAGCCGCAGATAGTAGAGGCCGCCTGGGATACTGGGCAGAGTGGCGGCGTCGTCACGTGAATCTTCAGTCCAGGACTCGCCGCCGTCGACGCCGTGATAATAGCTGACCTGCCGTCCAAAGTCGAAGGCTTCGCCGGTTTCTTCATTAATGAGCGCCATGCTGATGAAAGCCCAGGCGTTGTCAAGGTCGCCGTGGACAGCCACATGCACATTTGCTTTTGCGCCGCGAAGGACAAAGGGCCGCGTGACGAACGATTTTTCGCCGGTGGCGGCGGGGTTGAACGTATAGGTTTCGTTCAGAACCGTTTCCTGCAACGCGCGGGTCGCGAAGAAAATCATCATTCCCAGCAGCAAGAGGGAGAAGACAAAAAACAGGCCCCAGGGACGTGTGCTCTTGGCCGCCGGCGGCGCCGGTTGCGTGGAGTAAACACCGACCGGGGGCGGCGGAGCGCCGGGAATCTGGAACGCCGTCCAGATGTCCTGCGCAGGGACATATTCTCCCTTGCTCCAGGTGACTTCGTCCTTGGTGGTTTCCGAGGAGAGCATGTGGGGCGGGCTCACATAGTCAGCCGCCTCCACGGTCTCGCCCATCTTCACCTGCCAGGGGAATTCGCCAATGACGAAGCTGGTGCTGGCGCGGGCCGTTTGGAAATGGTCATAGACAATCCCGTCGTGGGTGACGGTTGGACGGTTCCGCGCGTTCGTGCCTGCCACTGGAAGCGAAGGAATGGCCGTGACGAAGTTCCAATGATTATCGTACTCGCTGAGGTAGCGAAATCCTTTATACGGGTTAAACAGGACGTATTCGCGCCAATAGTAGTCCGTGCCCTCCACTTGAATGCCGCGTTGCTGGAACCCAATTACTTCCCAAATGGCGCCGGCCAATTTGCCGCGAGAGCCGAGCGGAAGGAACGGCTGCACCGTCATCTTCGCCTTCCAGCGTTGGAGGATGACAAGTTGCGGATTGGTTGCGTCAAGCGTGGAGGCGCAGTAGCCGCACACTACGCTGGCCGCCGCGCCCATAGCGCGCAGTTCGATGGCCGCGCCGCACTGCGGACAGTTCAGGGCCTTGGGCCTGGGAACGATTTTGCGGGCAGCGGGGTTCATGCGGTCCAGCCCTCAAATTCCTTCAAATTGGTCAGGCGAAGCGACTCAAACTCCACGAATTCGCCGAGAAAGAGCAGAGGCGGCGCTTCGGTATAGTCAATGGTGGCGAAACGGCCGTCCACGGAACGGAGGTCGGCGAAACGGCAACGCTCCTTGTCCCAATAAGTGAAGGGCAACTCGCCCTCCACGCCTTCGTAACTCGCTTCGGTGAGCGTGGTGACGGCAAGCCGGACGCCCTGCTGCGAGTACTCCCAACCACGGTAGATCTCGCCCGGGCCAGGCAGCGGCGACTCCGGCTGAGACAAAAAGCTGACAGCATATTCAGCCTGTGCATCGCTCAACCAGCCGCTGGAACCATTGGAAAATATGAGATGCCACTCGTTCCAGGCGCCGATATCGTGGCTATAAATGATGCGGCCTATGACTTGAAAGGCCGTGTTGCGGTAGACGCCCTCCGTACCGATCTGAATCGGGCTGATATCCGGCGGAAGATCAGCGACCTGCCCCACCTTCTCCAGATTCACATCATGCCGGACAAGAATAGACTTGCAGTATTCGCACGTCGTCTGGATTGCCGACGACCAGCGGAAGCGTATCGGCGCGCCGCAGTTGGGGCAGATGGCGGAAGGCTGGCTCATGATGGCAAAAGGGGACCCGCATAACTCCGGTCCAGCCGACGGATGTGTACTTCCGACGCGCCGAACTTGTCCCGAAGATACTTCTCAAATTCCCATTCCGGGCGAGGTCTGCAACAGAAGATATTTAAGCATAGCGAACCGAACTCCGGGAACGTGTGACAGGCCAGATGAGATTCCGCCAGCAGACACAGGCCCGTAATACCGCCCGCACCAGGGAACTGGTGCCACTGCGCCTCCGAGACCGGATGCAGGGATAATCCGCCAATCAAATCCGCAAAGGCAGACTGCAACTGAGCAAGATCCTTGAGGCGTTCGCGGTCGCAACCCAACGCCTCAATTACCCATTCGCAGCCATGCCCGCCCGTGAGGTCGGCCATGGGAGATCAGTCTATCAGGCCTGCTGCGCGGTACCGCATTCGGCACAGAACTTGGCCGCGCGCGGAATCTTGCTGCCGCAGTTAAAGCAGAACTTGGTTTCACCGGCGGGGGCCGCCGCCGCGGGCGCAGCACCCGCCGGCGGAGCCACGGGCGCAACCGGAACCGGCGCAGCGCCATAGGGAGGGGGCGCTTGCGGCGGAGGCTGGGGGGGCTGAAAGGAGGCGTTCAACGCCTGCCCCATCGCCTGCGCCATCCCATAGCCGGCCGACAAACCGGCGCCGATACCCGCCACCCCGCCTTCGTTGGCTGCGGCAATCGGGATGGATTGCGCCACCTGGAACTGGGTGTACCGGCCCATATCGCCGATCATGTTCATGGAAATGCGTTCGTCCAGGCGCTTCTGCAGTTCCTCGGGCAGCGAGAATTCCCGCACGACGAAACTATCGAGAGTGAGCCCGTACTCCGCATAAAGCGGCCGCAGCCCTTCCAGAATCTGATTGCCCAACTCAACTTGGTTGGCGATCAGGTCCAGGAACGGAATCTGGCTCTGCGCAATGGCATCGGCCATGCGCCCGAGCGTCATGTCGCGGAGTTGGCCCTCAATATCGGCCACGGTGTAGAGTTCCCGCGTGCCGCTAACCTTGGTATGAAAGGTACGCGGGTCCGATACGTGCCAAGAGTAGACGCCATTGCCGCGAACACGGACAGCGCCGAACTCGCGATCGCGAATCGTGAGAGGATTGGCCGTGCCCCAACGCTGGTTGAGTTGGGTCCGGGTGGAAAAGAAGTAGACGTCGCT
>DASTML010000267.1:0-11900 GCA_035714175.1 Bryobacteraceae bacterium
ACGACTCCAACACTAGCAGCGAGATGATCTTGAAAGGCCCTGCGCCAATCGCCCGCAAAATTGCCATCTCCCGCCGCCGTTCGTTGAGCGACGTATAGAGCGATACCAACATCCCCAGCAGGCCAACAATCGTCACAAAGAACGTGACCACAGTCAGGGCGTCTTCCGCATAGCCGATGGTTCGCCACAGTTCCTGTAGCGTTAGCCCTGGAATGATCGCTTGCAGCGGTTCTTCCGTGTAGGTGGATATCTCCCGCTGCAGCCGCAACGTATCGATTCTTGATTTGCTGCGTAGAAGGAAGGATGTAATCTGGTCAATCTTCACCGTCTGCTTGGTGATCTTCGCCGCCGGAACTTCTTCCCCAGGCATAGGCGGCGCGCCGTCGGTCCAATCGATATGGACGGCCGAGATCCCCTCCAGTGGGATGTACAAAGAACGATCTACGGGGGTTGCCGTCTTGGCAAGCACGCCTGTCACGGTAAACGGTTTGTCGTTGTGGTCCAGGATGCCGCGTCCGGTCGCAGCGGCCACGCCGTGGGTAATGACCACTTTGTCGCCCGTCTTATATCCCAGCGTGCTGGCCACGTCGGAACCCAAAGCAACTTCGAACACCTCAGCCGGCGCCCGGCCGGAGGCAAAGGCGATGGAACGATCCCGGCGGTAGCGGTAATGCTTGTAGAAATTTTCGTCCGTGCCGACGACGCGGAATCCCCGATGGCTGTCTCCCAGTGAGTAGGGGATGGTCCACTCCACCGCCGGATGATTCTTCCAATGTTCGTACGTTTCGTAAGTAATGTTGTTGGTCGCCGCGCCGATACGGAAAACAGTGTAAAGAAGAAGCTGTAGTGAGCCGCCGCGCGCGCCGACGATCAGGTCCGTCTGGCTAATGGTGTTGGCGAAACTTTCGCGAGCCCCAACGCGGACGTTTTCCACTCCGATCAGCAGCGCGATGCTCAACCCGATGGAAAACACGGTCAGGCCGGTAGTTAACTTCCGGTTTTTCAGAGACTGGTAGGCCAAAGAAAGCAGAACCATCTTATTGACCTGCCTTGTTGATATCGGGCAACGAGAGCTGACGGTCGAACAGATGCATGAGGGACCGGTCATGGCTGACAAAAAGCAGCGTAGACCCGGCCGCCTTGCACGATTCAAACAACAGTTCCAAAAATCTTTCCCGGTGGTCGAAGTCAAGGGAAGAGGTCGGTTCGTCCGCGATAATCAACTCGGGCGTGCCGATCAATGAACGTGCGGCGGCAACTCGCTGTTGTTGCCCGACGCTTAAATTCGTGACGCGCTTGCTTAATAGTTCGTCAATTCCTAACCGCTTGGCCACATCGTGGGCCGCCGTTTCCAGAGAGGTACCGTTCAGGCGTGCGCGCCGCTCCGCGCTCAGGCGGCAGGGCAGCGTAATGTTCTCCATCACGGAAAGGTAGGGGATCAAATTAAAAAGCTGGAAAATATAGCCGAGGTGCGATCCCCGGAACGCATCCCGTTGCGCGCCCGATATCTTGGCAAGATCGCGCCCCAGCACCTCGACACTCCCGGAGTAGCCGCCTAGAACGCCAGCCAGGACGCCCAGCAGCGTTGTTTTTCCGCTGCCGCTCGGGCCAAAGAGGAATAGCTTTTCTTTGCGCGCCAACTCAAACGTGGGAATACGCAAAACCTCCGTGCCTTTCACATACGAAAAGCGCACATCGGTTAACCGGATAGCGGGAGCTGTATCGCTCATTTGGCGATCTTCAATGCACCCTTGTCGTTCTCAACGTCAGCGCTGGCCTGCTGATCTCCCACCAACAGCGCCACGTCCACGTCGTGGATTTTCGGAAAGACTTTCGTGAATCCGAATCGGATTTCACCGCCGCTCAACGGCTTGGCACAGGTCACATCGAACTCGGCGTGCACTTCGGAGTGCTGCTCCTGTTTGCCGCCCTTGCTCTTCGCATCATGGTGGTGATCGTCCGATTCCACCTTGGCCGACTTTGCCGAAACTTTGCACGCGGACGCCGCCGGAAATATGACCATCTCTCCGAACCGCGCCTTGAGCGTATTGAGCGCGGCCGTTACCTTGGCCTTATCGGCCGCCGTTTTCGCTTCATACTCAAAGCCAACGATGCTATCGGCGGGCGATTCGAACTCCACAACACCCTTCGGTGAACCCTTTGCCGTTTCGAAGGCAATATTCACTTTGGCAGACCCGTGTTCATGCGCCTTGCGGCTGCGGGTCTGGGCGGTGAGAAGCGATCCAACAGCGAGAACAACAAGCGCAAAACGCATCAGGTTTATTCGTCCTTGTAAGGTTCAATCTGCATGCCGGTCAATTGGAAGCCCACGTCGCCGTACGGGCTCTTCACAGTCGCAATCTGCAACTTGCCGTGCACCCATACCGGATCCCAGAAGCTCATTTTCACTTTCTTCTGGCTGTTCATCTTTACTTGTACGATCTGGTTCGGCGGAGGGGGCGGCGTATGAATGCAAGCGCCCACATAAGGTACCAGCAGAAACTCGCTCACGATCTCGGAGTCGTCCTCCAGAGGCACCATGTAGCCCGGAATACGCACCATTTTGCCATCCAGCGCTTTGAGCGACGGCGAAATCTTCCCTGTCCGGTAGTTGAGTTCGCGAAGCATCCGCCAGTCCATCTTGGTGGCCGGCTCCTCCGCCGCGTAAGCGGCAGGCAGCAGGCCAGCGGAAGGAGCAGGTTGGCTATCGGAGCGGAAATCCTGCCGCGCCATATCCCGGTTGACGACATAGACCATCACCGAAAACATGAGCGCCAGGATGACACCGTGTACGAATTTCATGCTGTGACTCCAGGATTTTCCACACCCCTAGTCTCTCATGTTCCCGCGGCATGCGCCAAAACCCGGACCGGCGCGCGACAATAGCGGGGAATGCGATTCCTAGCGGTACTGCCTCTTATTATGACCTCGATTTTCGCCTGCGAGTTACGCGTCCTCACCTGGAATATCCATCACGGGGAAGGAATGGACGGCAAGCTGGATTTCGCGCGCTTGGGCCGGGTCATTCGCGATGCCCGTCCCGATATTGTGGCCCTCCAGGAGGTGGATGTCCGCACGGAGCGCATCAAGGGGCGTGATACCGTCCGGGAGTTGGAACGGCTGACCGGCATGCGCGGCGTGTTCGGACCCTCCATGCCCTTGCAGGGCGGCGGATACGGCAATGCGGTCCTGGTGAATGGAACGGTCCTGGGCTCCCGGACATTTCCAATCGGAGCCAGCCCGGGCATGGAACCGCGGTCCATTCTCATGGTGGAAATGCGTCCTTACCGTTGTTCGCAGGATTTGGCGTTCCTCTCCACTCACTTCGACCACAAAAGCGAGGAAGACCGTATGGCGGGAGCGGGTATGGCCAACCTGCCGATCAGTCTCCCGGCCATCCTCGCCGGCGACTTGAATGCGCCTCCGGACGATCTCGTCATCGGCACGTTGATGCAGCAGTGGACCTCCGCGACCAAGGGCGACGCCCGCCCCACGATTCCCGCCGACGCCCCGAAACGCCAAATCGACTATGTGCTCTTCCGGCCGGCCAAGCGCTGGAGCGTAGTGGACGCCAAAGTCATTAACGAGCCCGCCGCCTCCGACCACCGGCCGCTGCTTGCCGTTCTCAAACTATTGCCAAGCGACGAGTAACGCCAGCAGGCCTACCCACAGTCCGCCCATGAAGTGCCAATAGACCGCTGTATTTCTTGCGGCAGCCCGATGCCGGCGTAACGGCTGCTCCTCCCCGTCCGTTAGCTGTTTCGCTTTGCGAATTAGCCAGTACAATCCGCCTAAGCCGCCCAACAAATGCGCGGCGTGGACACCGGAAAACATGAAATACATCGATCCGCGCGGATTGCCGACTACATAGACACCCTGCGCCGCCAAGTCACGGCAGCCCAGCAGTTGCGTGACTAAAAACAACACGCCCAGCCAAAGCGTCGCCCAAAGTCCGTTCCGGTAGGGCTGCAACCGCGCCAGCCGCAGGTCGCGGCGCGCCCACTGTAGCGTCACGCTGCTTAATAGGAGCAACGCTGTGGAAATCCAAAACCAGATGCTGAGATGAACATTGGCCTGTCCTGGCCGGTCTTGAATCGCAAACGCGTACGCCACGGCCAGCGCGACAAAAAACGCGCCGATCGCCGCCAAAATCAAAATCATTCCGAACATCCCAAGGCTGATGCTGGATTTCGGTTCGGCGGCCTCGATACTGTGCTGCATGGCTTATCTTCAGCATAGGCTTCCCGCGGCGCCCTTGGAAACTTCTGATAGCTTGAATTATGGGACGCAGTTTACTTCTCGCGGTTGCTTTGCTTTCGGTTTCTGTTGCGGCACAGAACAAAAAGAGCCCTGTCGACAAGTTCCGCCAGTTGGAGGAAATTCTTCCTACGCCCAACGAATACCGCTCCGCATCCGGCGCCCCTGGGCACAAGTACTGGCAACAGCGCGCCGACTACGAGATAGATGTCGAACTGGACGACGTCAACCAGAAGATTGCCGGCCGAGCCTCGATCCACTATCACAACCACTCCCCGGACACCCTCACATACCTCTGGCTCCAACTGGACCAGAACATCTGGGAGCCTCACTCGGATCACGAACTCACGCAGACCGCGCCGGACTGGAAGAAGTTCCCCATCGCCGCCTTCCGCACCTATATGGACGATCCCTTCGCTGGCGGCTACCGCATTGGGCCCGTCAAAGATGCGAACGGCAACGAACTGCACAAACACATCAATCGCACGATGATGCGCGTCGATCTCCCCGCGCCGCTGGCCCCCGGCAAGTCTTTCGCCTTCACCATCGACTGGGACTACAAGATCAATAACTCCAAGCGCGTGTCCGGCCGTACGGGAGCGGAGTTCTTTCCAAAGGACGGCAACTGGCTTTACGAAATTGCGCAGTGGTTCCCCCGCATGGCGGCCTACAACGATGTGAACGGTTGGCAGCACAAACAGTTCCTGGGCACCGGCGAATTTACGCTCGAGTTTGGCAACTACAAGGTCCGCATCACGGTTCCCAATGACCACATCGTTGCCTCCACCGGCGTCCTACAAAATCCCGAGCAGGTGCTAACCGCGGCGCAGCGCCAGCGCCTCGCCGAAGCCCGCACCGCAAAGAAGCCGCTGATGGTGGTTACCGAGGCGGAAGCAACCGCCAACGAAAAGAGCAAGCCCACCGGCAAGAAGACCTGGATCTTTCACGCGGAGAACGTCCGCGACTTTGCCTTTGCCTCATCCCGCAAGTTTGCCTGGGACGCGCAAGGGCACAACGTAGGCGGAAAGACCGTGATGGCGATGTCCTACTACCCGAAGGAGGGAAATCCGCTGTGGGAGCGCTACTCCACCCACGCCATCATCCATACGCTGAACGTCTACTCGCGCTACACCTTCCAATATCCATACCCCGTTGCGATCAGCGTCAACGGCCCCGTGGGCGGCATGGAATACCCCATGATCTGCTTCAACGGTCCTCGCCCGAAGGACGACAAGACCTACTCCGCGCGGACCAAATACGGTCTCATTAGCGTGGTCATCCACGAAGTAGGCCACAACTATTTTCCAATGATCGTCAACTCGGACGAACGCCAATGGACCTGGCTCGACGAAGGCATCAACTCCTTCCTCCAATTCCTGGCCGAAAGCGAGTGGCAGGACAACTATCCCTCCCGCCGCGGTGAGCCCGCCAAAATTGTGGAATACATGAAGGGCGAAAGCCACGACCCGATCATGACCAATTCGGAGAGCATCGTCGATCTGGGCGGCAATGCCTATCACAAGACCGCCACTGCCTTGAATATTCTCCGCGAAACCGTCTTGGGCCGCGAGCGCTTCGACTTCGCATTCAAGGAATACGCAAGCCGCTGGATGTTCAAACGCCCCATGCCTGCCGACCTTTTTCGGACCATGGAAGACGCGTCCGGCACCGATCTTGATTGGTTCTGGCGCGGCTGGTTTTACACCACCGATAACGTAGACATCGCCATTGAAGACGTCAAACTCTACAGCGTGGATACGCAGAACCCCGAAGTCGAAAAGCTGGTTTCGAAAAAGGAGAAAGAGACGGAACCGGTAACGTTATCAGCGCAACGAAACAAGCCACTCCGCAAGCGCGTCGAAGACTTTCCGGAACTGAACGATTTCTATAACAACTTCGATGAGTTCTCGGTCCTGCCCTCGGAGAAGAAGGCGTTCGAAAGCTGGATCAAACAGTTTGAAGAAGACGAACGGCGGATGTTCGATCCCTCCATGAACTTCTATGCCGTCAGCCTGAAGAATATGGGCGGACTGGTCATGCCGGTGATCCTGCAAGTTGAGTTCGCCGATGGGACCCGCGAGGAACTCCGGATCGCGGCCGAAATCTGGCGCCGCAATAATCTGCAAGTGGAGAAGATCATTGCCACACGCAAAGAGATCAAGTCCATCCAGCTCGATCCGCACCTGGAAACCGCCGATGTCGATGCCGCCAACAACGTCTGGCCCCGCCGCCCCGTGAAGTCCAAGTTCCAGATCTTCAAAGAGGATCGTGACAAGAACAATCCCATGCGCGAACTCAAGGAAAAGGAAAAAGCCGCACCATCCGGCGGCCAGAACTAGTCATGCGCCGGCTTGCCTGGTTGTGGATGTGCGCGGTTTTGCCTGCGCACACGTTCCACTACAGCAAGACAGAGATCAACTGGAATACGGCAGCCGCCACTCTGGAAATCATCGCTACGCTGCACGTCGATGACATCGAGGCGCAACTCCGCAAGTCGCATCCACAAATCGAAATCGATCGGGACAGACAAGCGGAACCGCTCTTGTGCGCCTATGTTGCCGCCGCGCTCGATCTCGCTTCCCGGCGCCCGCGCTGCATTGGCGCCAAAGCGGGCAGGGAATTTGTCGACGTATTCCTGGAACTGCCTGTCTCCACGCCGCCCCGCACCCTGCGCAACCGGATTCTGATCGAAGACCTGCCGGACCAGCGCAACGATGTCGAATTAAAAAAAGACGGAAAACTGCTCGGGCCCCGGATTCAATTCAACAGTTCTGAAACGCGCCGGGACCTGCGTTGGTGAACTATATATAATGGCGCGAGCTATGCGCCTGAGCCTGTTTTTCCTTCTTGCGGCAGCCCTCCAAGCCCAAAATGCCATTACCGCCGGACGTTTCCACGTCGAGCATCCTACGCTTCTCAATCTTGGCTTCGAATGGGCCATCAACGGCGATGCCAACCGCAACGCGACCGTGGATGTTGAGTTTCGTAAGGTAGGCGACGCCCAATGGCGCAAAGGCATGCCGCTATCTCGGATCGGCGGCGAAAATATCTACCGCCGCCGTGAAAATCTCGACTACACCGTCCCCGAAGGTTTTGCCGGCAGCATCCTGAACCTGCAACCCGGTACCGAGTACGAGTGCAAGTTCGTGATGAAAGACCCCGACGGGGCCTCAGGCCAGACCACCCAAACCGTCAAGGTGAAAACGCGCACCGAACCCATGCCCTACCAGGGCGGCGCCATCCGCCACGTCTATTCGCCGGAGTACAAGGGGCAGCGCGTCGAGCCTCATTTCACCAGCGTTCTGCAAGCCTACTATGGCGCCGGCCTCGGCGATTGGAGCGTGGTTTGGGAGCGACGCGCGCAGCCCGGCGACACCATCCTCGTCCATGCCGGCCTCTACAAGCCGGAGCGCCTTAACTACGTGGACCCCATGATGACGCCTTTTGATGGCTCCATGTCGCTGACGCTGAAGGGCACCCCCGAAAAGCCCATCACCATCAAATCGGCCGGTGACGGCGAAGTGATCTTTGACGGCGACGGCAACCACTCGATGTTCGACGTGACAGCCTCGCAGTATCACATCTTCGATGGCATCACCATCCGCAACACCGACATCGGCATCATGGCCGGACAGAAGGAAGTGCTCGGCGCGGTGGGCCTTACCGTCAAAAACTGCCGCTTCGAAAACATCGGCTTTGGCGTCTGGACGGAATTTGCAGGCTCCAGCGACTTCTACATCGCCGACAATCTCTTCATCGGACGCGAAGACCGCTTCCGCCTGAACGGCTGGACCGGTTTCATGTGGCAGCCCATCGGCAACTACGGGTCGCATGAGCTGAAGAGTTACTACGCCATTAAGGTCTACGGCCCAGGTCACGTAATCGCCCACAATGCCATTGCTTACTTCCACGATGCCATTGGCATCTCTACCTATGGCACGCCGCCCGCTGACCCCGACCGCCGCGCCTCCTCCATCGACATCTACAACAACGATTTCCACATGTTTAACGACGACTACGTGGAAACCGATGGCGGCGTTCACAACGTGCGCGTCTTCAACAACCGCGGCGTCAACGCCTTCCATGGCGGCTACAGTTCCCAACCCACCTTTGGCGGCCCCATCTACTTCATCCGCAACATCCTCTACCACACCACCTCCACCACATCGTTCAAGTTCTCCGCCCACCCGGCCGGCTTGTTCGTCTACCACAACACGATCATCAACGAGCACGGCACGGCTGAGCCCTATTCCAACGCCCACTGGCGCAATAATCTGTTCCTCAGCAAGAACTCCGCCGGCACGGGCGTCATGACCTGGGCCAATGCCACTGATGCTTATAGCTCGGACTACAATGGCTTCCGCCCCAATCCGAATGTCACCGACCGGCAGTTCCGCTTCTTTGCCCCTCCGAAGGGCCAGAAGATCTACGAAACCAAGCCGGACCAGTGGAAGTCTTTCGCTTCGCTCAAGGATCTGGCCGCCGCCACCGGCCAGGAAACCCACGGCATCCTCGTTGATTTCGATATCTTCGAAAAGCTCGAACCGCCCACGGCCACGAATCGCCACGCCGTTTATCACGCCATGGATCTCAACTTTAAGCTCAAGGCGAATAGTAAGGCGGTGGACGCCGGCGTTGTGATTCCTACCGTGAACGAAGACTTCGCAGGTAAGGCGCCGGACCTTGGCGCCCTGGAAACTGGCAAGGCCGAAATCAAGTGGGGACCCCGCTGGCTCACCTGGCAGCCGTTCTACAGGTAAACTTTATCCCGTTGCCCATGATTTCCGGCCCATGCGATCATCGTTTACGGTGAGTGCGCCGATTCGTGGACAATATCAACCCCTGGAAAAATTGGGTTCCGGAGGGATGGGGGAAGTACACAAGGCCCGGGACCTCAAGCTCAACCGTCTCGTTGCGCTAAAGATCCTCCATCCGGATCACAGCCAGGATCCTGGAAGCCGCCAGCGTTTCGTGCAGGAAGCGCAGGCGGCTTCCGCATTGAATCACCCCAATATCATTACCATCCACGACATCGTCTCTGACGGCGGTCTGGAAATCATGGTCATGGAGTTCGTCAAAGGCCGCACGTTGAAGGAAATGATTCCGCCCAACGGCCTGCTGCTCGCGCAAACCCTTTACTACGCCACCCAGATCGCCGACGCTCTTGTAGCCGCGCATCACGCCGCGATTATCCATCGCGACCTCAAACCCAGCAACATCATGGTGACCGATCGTGGCCTGGTCAAGCTACTCGATTTTGGCCTGGCGAAGCTCCTGCGCGGACCCGTACACGATCCGGACGAAACCAAAGGAGCCCCTGTTACGGCGCAGGGTTCCATCGTCGGGACGTTCTGCTACATGTCCCCGGAACAGGCGCAGGGCAAACCCGTCGACGCGCGTTCCGACATATTTGCTTTTGGCGCCGTCCTCTACGAAATGGCAACCGGCCGCCGCGCGTTCCCCGGCGACAACAATATCAGCATTCTTTCCAGTGTCCTGCGGGATGAACCGGTGCCCGCCATTCAGCTTTCCCCCTCGCTTCCTCCGGCACTGTCCCAACTGATGCAACACTGCATGGCCAAGGACCCCGTCGCGCGTCCACAGTCCATGGATGTGGTACGGGACGCCATCCAGCGTATCCGGCAGCAGACTGATTCCGGAGATACGGCTTCGACTCCCTCTATCGAAACCGAGTCCTATCCCGCCGCTTCTCCGCCGGTCTCCACGGTCCGTCCGACGCTCTGGGCCGGCGCCGCTGTACTACTTTTGGCAGTTCCTGTGGCCTGGTGGTTTATCCGGCCGAAACCCCTGACTTCCCCGGCCGAGCCTGTGACGCAGGAACGCGTGGGAAACAAGCCCAGTCCCGTCGCTCCGCTTTCCACGCCGGCCGCCACGCCAGATCCGCCGGCGCCGCCACCCTCGCCGGCCGTCAACGACAAGGGTTTGCTCTCTATCCCCGACGGCACACCGCTCAACCTCGAACTGCAAACGGAGATTGCCGCGAACGCCGAACCCGGCGCACCGCTCGCCTTCTTTGTTAGCTCGGCGGTCATTCTCAACGGAGAAACGGTCATCGCAAAGGGAGCGAGGGCTACCGGAGAACTCTTTTCGCGCGAAAAGAAGAAACAATTCCTATTCGCGGGGCGGGGAACCCGTATCAATGTCCTTCTCCGGTCTGTGGAAGCGCCCGACGGAGCGAAGCTGAAAATTCGCGCCACGGCCAAGCGGGAAGCGGAACCGGTGGCGAGTATTGAGTCGTCCGGCACAAAGCCGAAGAATGTCGCCGTTGCCAAGGGGGCCGCCATGCTGGCGTTCACCGACGGTCCTCAGGCCGTAACTCCAACCGTGCGCTAGGGCAGTACGATCACACCCCACGGCGAACCGGTCAACGCGACCTTCTTTGTCACCGTCTTTGTCGCCACGTCCACCACGGACATGTCGTTGGACGGCCCGTTGGCCGTGTACAGTGTCTTCCCATCCGGCGAAAGTGCAATTCCCCACGGCCGCTGTCCTACTTCGAAAGACGTCTCCACCTTCCGCGTTGCCGTATCCAGGATGAAGACTTTCTTCCCACGCCCCGTGCTCACAAAAAGCTTGGAGGCGTCTTTCGAGAGCAATACCGCCATCGGTTTCACAACGCCCGCCTCGCCGAGCTGAATCGTCTCCACCACCTCATTCTTCACCGCGTCAAAATAGACCACCGTGCCATCGTTCTCCGCATTCACCCACGCGTGGACATTGTCCGGCATGCAAGCGATCGTGCGCGGCCGCCGGCCCACTTTCAGACTGCTCGCCACCTTCTGGGTCGCCGCGTCAATCTTGTAGACCATCCCGGCATCTTCAGAGGTTGCGTACACAAACTTTCCGTCCGGGCTCACCTTCACGCCCTCCGGCTCTTCCCCCGTCGGTAGCGTCACCAGGATCTTCTCCGTCGTCAGATCCAGAATGGAGACTCCCGAAACGTCTTCGTTTGAGACGTACAGATACTTGCCGTCCTGGCTGATGTCGAATTCCTCGGGGTCAGACCCGCTCTTCAGCATCTTCACCACTTTGCCTTGGCCCACGTCATAAACGCCAATGCCGTCCGCGCTCTTGTCCGGCGGCGGCAGCGTGCTCTCGTCTACGCCCGGTCCCGCAATCGGCGATCCGCTCAACGCCACGTAAATCAGCTTGCCGTCCGGGCTGGCGTGTATGCCGCGCGGGCGCTTGCCCAGCGGTACCGTCGCGGTCACCTCGTGCGTCGTCGAATCGATTACGCTCAAGTCCCCGGACCGTTCATTCGTGACGAAAATCCGGTAACCCTTCGGCTTCTCCGGAGCCTTCGAGCATCCACACAACAGCGCAATTCCCGCCGCAACGATTCCCAAACGCATCTTCTAGTTCCCTTTCAACGTAAATGTCAGTTCGCTGGCTCCTGAAGCGGCCAAACTCACCGGCTGCTCCCCGGTCCCCAATTTTTCTTGCCACACTGCGACCGTGTAGTTTCCTGGCGGCACGTTCCGGATCGTAAAAGAGCCGTCGGCTCCGGTCACCGCGAAGTACGGATGGTCCACAACGCCCACCCACGCGCGCATCCACTTGTGGACATTACACTTTACCGGAATCATGATCTCCGGCGCTGTGAACTTCCGCCGCAACGGCAG
>DASTML010000268.1:0-8867 GCA_035714175.1 Bryobacteraceae bacterium
CGCTGCTGGTCCGCTATCCAGGCAAGATTCGTAAAGGGTTTGTTGTCAACGAGTTCACGGAACATGTGGATGTAACGGCTACCATTGCCGATCTCATGAATCTGGGGCCCGTCCCTGGCCAGCACGGCCAATCGCTCCGCCCGTATCTGGAAGGGAAGCGGCCGCAACTTCCGCGCACAACAATCATGAGTCAATACCTTGAAAATGAAGAGGTTTACGCGGCGAGCGCCCGCTGGAAGCTGATCCTTGGTTCCGGCAAGCGCAAGCGGACCGACGGCTACGAGACCAGTAATCCCACTCCAGGACGTTATGTGAAGCTATTTGACCGGAAATCCGATCCCGGCGAGTTCCACAACGTCGCAGAAAAACACCCCGAAGTAGTAGATTCCATGAGAGATGGGATTCTGGCCCGCTACCGTGCCACCCACCCGGACGCGGCCCGGGAGCCAAGCCGGCTTCCCGCTCCCGAGGCGATAGATTACTACGTGGTTCCCAGAGACGCCTAGCCGATGACTTGCAAAATTTGCGGAACCGAAGCAGCCCCGATTGGAGAGAAACGCGGGACGCATCACACAAAAGTCTTTCTGTTTGAACGATGTGAGTGGTGTGGCTTCACGTTTGTTGTGAACCCTTGGACGGACTACGGGCAGATCTACAACGAGGCCTACTATCGCGGGCAGGGGCCTGATCCCTGGATCGACTACGTGTTTGAACTGGAGCACCCCGAACGGACGGTCCGCATCTATGAATGGGCTGGTATTCTCCAAGTAGTGCAACAACTTACGGAGATTTCTTCCAGTACCAAGTGGTTGGACTTCGGCTGCGGAAACGGCGGTCTGGTCCGCCATGTCCGTAGAGAGGCCCGGTGTGAAATTGCGGGGTTCGAAGAAGGCTGGGTGGCGGATCTGGCGAGAGGATACGGAATTCCCATCCTTGAAGAAAATGAACTTATTTCTTGCGAAAACATGTTCGATGTCGTTACAGCTATTGAAGTTATCGAACATGTGGACGACCCTGTTTCTTTGCTTCGACGTATCCGCCGTTTACTAAAACCGGGCGGGATCCTCTTCCTTACAACGGGTAACGCGGAACCACGGCGGGGGCGGATTCTGGATTGGGGATACGCCGTTCCCGAGATTCACATCAGCTTCTTTGAGCCGCAAACACTCGCAAAAGCGATGCAAAAAGCGGGTTTTTCGACGCACTTTGGCGGCTTTCTGCCCGGTTTTGACGACATTTTGCGGTACAAAATTCTCAAAAACCTGAAGATTCGCGAAGCCGCCGTCTGGCAGCGCCTGCTGCCATGGCGCACTCTCACTCGGCTGGCGGACCGTTCCCATCAGGTAACGGCCCACCCCTATGGCCGGGCGATCTAGTTCACCGCGATCGTCACCGGCCGGCTCTTCTGCCCGGCCGATTCGATGAGCACTTCCACCGCGTCGCCGGTCGGCGCGTTCTGAGGGACGTAGACGTTGATCTGGTAGAGACCGCTAAAGCCGGGCGCCAGGCCGGCAAACAGGATCTGTCCCTGCTGGCCGCCGATGGTCACCGTCACCGGGTTCACCACGCCGCTGAGCGGGGAGGCGGGCGCGGCTCGGCCGGCCTCGATGGCCGGACTCACCGGTCCCAAGCCGGAACAGTAGATCACGATCACCTCCCCGCGTTGGGCGGGCGTGCCGGGTTCGGCGAGAGTGATGCCGTCCTGTTTCACAATGGCCCCCTGGCCGGAGCCGTTTTGCGACTTGGTGAAGATGCCGGGCTGCGCGCTGGAGACGGTGAGCGTTTCCGGAACGGCGATCGCCTCGCCGCGTTTCACCGAGATCTGGTGCTGTGTATCGACCGGAACGTCGTAGGGCACCTGCGCGTTCACCTGGCCGTCGCTGGTGAACAGGAGAGGGAGGGGCCGGTCGCCCAGCCGTACTTCTGTTCCGTTCAGCGTAGAGGGCAGCGGGACGCCGGGAGCCTGTCCGGCACCGTCCGAGAGTTTGGCGCCGTACAAGGTGATGAGGCTGCCCGGAGCGATGGGCACGCCGCTTTCAAATGTGGCAGCGTGGACCACGCCGCCCGCGGTGAGCAGCGGTGCTGCGGCGGCACCCTGCGCCAGGATGGATCCGTTCAATTCCACTTTGCCGGCCTGCGAACGGCCCGCAATGACGTCGGCCGCCGTACCCAGGAAGACCGCGACAATGGTGAGCCGCGTGGAGGTTGCCGCGCGGACCGGCCGCCACGTACCACGCCAAACGCCATTGCCGATATGGGCCAACGGCACCTGCGGGTCCCCGTTCTCCGGACGGGCAATGACCTGCGCGCCGGTACCACCCGCGAGAGGAGTCAGCAGGTTTCCGCATTCATCAGCGGCTTTCACTTCCACCGTGACGGCCTCGCCGACCCGTGCGGAGAACCCATCGCGAAGCGCAGTCGATTCAACTCGTAAAGAGGGGGCGGCGCAACTGGCGGCGCCGCGTCCGTCCTTGAGCCCGGCATCCGGCGGCGCGACGACGGAGAGGAGGTTGACTGTTCGCACGCTGCCGTCCTCCTGCACCTGGAAGGTAACGACGCCACGGCGGACGCCCGGCGTCAACCCGGCCAGGGCGGGCTGGATGACGATGGACCCCGGCGCGTTGGGGGTAGCCCGGCCGTATCCGGGAGCCGTTTCGTACCAGGAGCCAAGGCGGGATGAGTCATACGTTGCGCTCCCTCTGCCCAGGTGGTTAAAGGTGACGCTCTGCGAACCTGGGTTCTGCCCTTGCTTGGTAATAAAGATCATACCGGAAGGGGTAACTTCCGGACCGGGGTTGGAACCCTCGGGCAGTACATTCAATAGCACGGTAACTAACTGCGGGGAGTTATCGGCGTCGCCGGTTACCTCAATCTGGTCATAATACTGCCCGGCGCCGAGCCCGGCCTGGTTAATCGATACGGTGAACTCTGCGATTTCCAGCCACGGTTGGTTGATGACGCCGGAGGCGTTGCCCAACTGAACGAAGCGGCCGGACTTGGGCGCGGCGCGCCAGGTGAGAACTCCGGATCCGATATTCAACACGCCGATCTTCTGGGCCGTCGGGGACCCGCCGCCCGCGACCGCGGTAAAGGTAAGGCCTGTCTGCGAAATGAGGATGGTGCGGCGGATGGACCGTACGGTGAGGGTGACGGGGACCACGGTTCGCGTCCCGGCCACGGTGACGATCACCGATCCGAGGTAGGTGCCGCCTTTGAGGCCCGACGTATCGGCCGTGACATTGATAGCGGCCACCTGGCCGGCGCTCAACGATCCCGAGGCCGGGCTGACTTTCAGCCACTGCGCAGCGGCAGATGTGGCGGTGGTGATCTGGTAGTTCAGGGCGCCGCCGCCAGAGTTGCGAATCTCCAGAACGGAGGTATCGGCGCCGGAGCCTTCATTCCGGCTGAACGTCATGGAATCCACGGAGAGGGAGAGGCGGGCGGGCGATTCCGTGACGTTGAGCACGACAGCGACCGGATTGGCGGCGCTGGCCGGATTGGTCGTCACGTTTACAGTGGCGGTGTAGCGCCCGGCGGGCAGGCTGGAGGCGTTGGCCGAGAGCGTCAAGGTGGCCGGCGCATTCGAATTCGAAGAATTGACCGTGAGCCAGTTGCCGGGGGCCTGGCCATAGGTGACGGCGGCGGCAAACGGTATGCCGTTCACGGAACTGGCGACCCGCACGGAGGCCGCGGTGCTGGCGCTGGAACCGGCCACGGCGGTCAGGGTGACCGACGCCGGCGCAAGCGTGGTGGTTAAGGCAAGACTGCGGATGACGCGAACGCGGTTATTCAGGCCGTCCGTTATATAGATGTTGCCGGCCGCATCCGTGGCGATGCCGTTGGGAACATTGAGCGCCGCGTCCTGCGGGGGGCCTCCGTCGCCGGAGAAGCCGTTGTCATTGACGCCGGCGAGCGTGGTGATGATGCCATTGGCATCAATGCGGCGCAGCACGCTGTAGTCATGCAGAACCAGAATATTGCCGCGGCTATCGGCGTGGAGGCCGTAGGGGCCGCTGATGCCGGCGCGGGAGGCGGGACCGCCGTCGCCGGAGTAATCATAATCGCCATTGCCGGCGTACGTACGGATGACGCCGGCGGGGGAGACGGCGCGAATACGGTCGTTGCCGAAGTCGGCGATGAGCAGATCGCCCGCGGCGTTGAAGGCCAAGGCGTGGGGGGTGCTGAGGCTGGCGGAGGCGGCGGGGCCGCCGTCGCCGCTGAAACCGGCGCGTCCATTGCCGGCCACGGTGGTGATGATGCCGCGCGTGTCGATGCGGCGAACGCGGTGGTTGCGGCGGTCGGCGAAGTAGATGTTTCCTACGGCATCGATGGCGAGGCCCCAGGGGTTGTACAGCAGGGCATCTTTGGCGGGGCCTCCATCGCCGCTGAAACCGGTGACAAAACGGCTGCCCGCGAGCGAGGTGATAATGCCCTGCGGGTCGATCTTACGAATCATCTGGCTGTCGCCATCCACAATGATTAGCGATCCGTCGGGCGCAAAGGCCAGCGAATTCGGCCAACTAAAACGGCCGTTAATGGCGGGTCCCCCGTCCACGCAGCAGGAGGCCACGCCATTGCCGGCGATGAGCGTGACGTTGCCGTCCGTTCCGACTTTGACAATGCGGTGGCCGCGGAGTTCGGTATAAAAAACGGACCCGTCACGCGCGACGGCGATGCCGGCGGGCTGCGTCATGGGGACTAACGGGGCGGGCGTACCGTTGACGACCGCCTTAAACGCCCCATTGCCGCCGATGCGGGAGATCTGGCGGCCGGATTCATCCAGAACGAGCAAGAACTGATTTTCGACGTCGGCAATGAAGATTCGGCCGCGCGAATCGATCGAAACCGAATCCGGGAAGCCGAAGTAGGCATTCGAGGCATCGATCGGCGTAATTGTCACGTTGACGCTGCCTCCGCCGGTAATGGTGGAGATGTTGCCCGCGTTGTCTATGCGGCGGATGCGCCGGTTCGAGGTATCGGCGAGAAGAACGTTGTTGTTCGCGTCGGTGACCAGCGCGTCAATATTCGTCGTGGCAGCGGCTATAGCGGGGCCGCCGTCGCCGGAGAAGCCGCGGGCGCCCGTCCCGGTGATCACATTGAGAATACCGTCCGTTCCAATCCGGTAGACATAGTAGTTGTCGGTGTCCGCGACGACAATACGCCCCAGCGTGTCGACATGCAGCGCGCCGGGGGCAAAGGATGTTTGGGTGGCCGGTCTGCCGCCGCCGGAGAAGGCCAGCCGCCCCGTGCCGGCAACCGTGGTTATGATGCCGCCGGGCGATACTTTCCGGATGCGGCGGTTGTCGTAATCGGCGATGTAGAGCGCATTGGCCGCGTCGACCGCAAGCCGCCAGGGCGATAACCCGGCGCTGAGCGCCTGACCGCCGTCACCGCTATAAGCGGCATAGCCGTTGCCCGCGAAGGTGGTGATGATGCCGGCGGGACTGACGCGTCGCACCAGGAAGTTTCCCGAATCCGCTATATAAAGGTTGCCGTTGCCGTCATAGACGATCCCGGCCGGCTCCGAGAGAGAGGCCTGCTGCGCATCGCCGCCGTCACCGGAGAAGCCGGGGACCCCATTTCCCGCAATGACCGTGACCATTCCGTTCGCTTCAATGCGGGCGACGATGTGGTTCAACCCGTCGGAGACGACAAGCCGGCCCTGCGGATCCACGGTAGTGGCGACCACGGCGCTGAAAGGCGCCGAGAGCGCGGGACGCCCGTTGCCGGGGAATACCCACTCGGTACCGGCGAAGGTTGTTATGATCTGCTGGGCCGTGACGGACAGGGCCAAAAGGGCGAACAAAAGACTTTTGGGCAAGGCACACCTCTGGAGAACTATCTCGTAATATTCTTACGCGTAATAGCATAGGAAAATGCTTCATCGGCGAGCCGTGCTCCAACTAGCGGCGGTGGGAGTGTGGGGCGCCGCGCGCGAACTGCGTTGCGACGTGGCGATTCTGGGCGGCGGAACGGGCGGCGTGGCGGCGGCGCTTGGCGCTCTCCGGAACGGCATGCGAGTGGTGATGACCGAGGAAACCGCGTGGGTGGGCGGGCAGATGACCTCCCAAATGGTTCCGCCGGACGAGCACCGATGGGTGGAACAGTTCGGCGGCACGCGGCTGTACCGGGAGTACCGGAACCGCATCCGCGGCTACTACCGGGACCACTACCCGTTAACCGCCGAGGCGCGGGAACGTTGGAATCTAAATCCGGGGGACGGCAGCGTCTCCCGCATTACGCATGAACCCCACGTCTCGGCCGCCGTACTGGACGCGATGCTGGCGCGCTACCTCTCGGGCGGGCAGTTGACGTTATTGCGGGAAACTGTTCCCGTCCGGGCCGATGTGACTGGCGACCGGATTCTCTCCGTAACGGTCCGCCGCAAAGGCGGCCAGGAGAAGACGATTACGGCGGCCTACTTTTTGGACGCCACTGAACAGGGCGATCTTCTGCCTTTGACGGGCGCGGAGTTCGTCACCGGGTTTGAATCGCAGAAACAGACGGGAGAACCGCATGCGCCGGCCGAGGCCCAGCCCGCCAATCAGCAAGCGTTCACGGTCTGCTTCGCGGTGGACTACGTGGCGGGAGAAGACCATACCATCGACAGGCCGGACGACTATGCCTTCTGGCGCGACTACGTGCCCGCGTTGCGACCCGCCTGGCCCGGAAGATTATTGAGCTGGCAGATGAGCAACCCGGTGACGTTGGCCCCGCGCGCCGTTATGTTCGACCCTTCGGCGGAGCAGAACCCGCCCGGCCAACTAAACCTTTTTATCTATCGACGGATCGCCAACAAGCGCAACTTCGCACCCGGGGCCTATGCGGGCGACGTCTCCCTGGTGAACTGGCCACAGAACGATTACTGGCTGGGCGACCTGCACGGGAATACACCGGAGGAAGCGGCCGCCCATCTGGCTGCGGCCAAGCAACTGAGCCTGTCGCTCCTCTATTGGATGCAGACCGAAACGGAAAGGCCTGGCGGCGGTTACGGATGGAAAGGATTGCGGCTGCGCGGAGACCTGGCGGGAACGGCAGATGGGCTTGCTATGTACCCCTACATCCGGGAATCGCGGCGTATACAGGCGGCCTTCACGGTGCGGGAACAGCACGTGGGCGCGGAGGCGCGGAAGGCCCGCGCGGCGGAGACATTTCCCGATAGCGTGGGCGTCGGCAGCTACCGGATTGACCTGCACCCTTCGAGCGGCGGAGACAATTACATTGACATCGCCTCGTTGCCATTCCAGATCCCGCTCGGCGCCCTGATACCGCGGCGGCTCGAAAATCTACTCGCGGCATCAAAAAATCTGGGGGTCACGCACATTACCAACGGGTGCTACCGGTTGCATCCGGTGGAGTGGAACATCGGCGAATCGGCGGGGGCGACGGCGGCCGAATGCGTACGCACCGGCCATCCTCCGCGCCACATCCGCGATACGCCTGTTCTGCTGGCCGCGCTGCAGGCCAAGCTCAACGCGCAGGGCGTGGAGTTGGCCTGGCCAGAAGCGACGGCCCGTTAGGAGCCGTTGGCACGGATGACGCCGCAGGCGATGCGCCCGCCGGAGTTGCCGGACGGATCGGTCTGGTTGTCATCCGCCTTTTCATGGATGACAATCGATGTGCCTTCGGGCGGGAAGATGGAGTTCACGCCGGGCTTCAGGCTCGCGCGCGGGGCGGCAAGGGTGGCCTGGGCCGTGCCGTCGGACTGCACGGTGATGGTTTTTAAGTCACCCGCATGCGGTCCCTTGGCGTTTTCCTCGCCGTGCTCCTTATGCTCCGGATTAAAGTGCGCGCCGGCCGTTTCAAAGCTAGGAGCGTCACAGCGGCCCACAGCGTGAATATGAACAGCGTGTTCGCCCGGCGGAAGATTGGTGAGTTTGAAGTCCAGCCGGATGCCAAGCTCCGGCGCGGCCTCACTGGCCGGGGTGATGCGCACGGTCCCTACGCTTTCTCCCTTGGCGTTTTTCACTTCCGCCACTGCGTCCGCCCGGAGAAGGGGAGCGCAAAGCAGTGCGACGGTCATTGCGGCGCGGGCGATTACTCCATGTGACATGTTGAGCTCCTTATAACGTGATTCGCCGGTTTTCCCCCACCGGTGTGGGCGTATCCGAGGTGAGACCTTTAACAAGATTCAGAAGATTCGAAACCAAACCGCTGGGCGAATCCCAGTACTCCACCGTCTCCGTGTTCACGCGCAGCAGAATCAAATCTGGATCGGCCAATCCGGCGGGGAAAAAGACCTCGTAGGATGGGCGCCAGAGTTCAGTTGCCTTGACCTCGTCTTTCACCAGGCGGGCGTAGCCGGACAGTGCGATGAAGGTGGAATTGTTATCGGTTTGTACGGAAATCGATACCATCGGATGATCCCGGACGGCGCGGGCAATGTGGCCGCGCGCATCGGTAAAGAACCATAGGTCGCCGTCGAATTCGACGTCCTGCATCGCCATGGGGCGGCTGCGCAGATTGCCATCCGGCTCCTTCGTGGCGAGCATGCAGATGTGCGCGTCCTTTAACCATCCGCGGACTTTTGTCAGAATTTCTTCGCGTTCGAGTGCGTTCATCGCTCTCCTCCCTTTGGGGTGCGCTTGCAGAATGTGATAGGCATCGTGCCTTCGTCGATAGGATGACGCTTAGCGGCCGCGTGTTACCGGACACTCGCGAATTCGGCCAAAACGTAACGTTCCAAGGCCATGCCGGATCTGTTTCTATGTAGGCGCGGATCGGCGCCGGAAAAGGAGCACATACATGAGAAAAGGAATTCTCACCGTATTGGCATTAATGACGGCCAGCCTATTTGCGGTGGAGCCGAATAGCCGTATGGAAAGACAGATAAGGCATGAACTGGTGATGCTGCCCTACTATGGCGT
>DASTML010000269.1:0-44395 GCA_035714175.1 Bryobacteraceae bacterium
TTGTGACGACTACGGAAAAGATTTTTGTCATCCGGAACAATGGCGGCGTGGCGGAATATGTGGGTGTGTCGAAGGGGGCGCCTGCGGGCGATCTGGTGGAGGTTTTCGGGAATCTGCGCGACGGCGACCGGATTGTGAAACGGGGCTCGGATGAGATCCGTGCCGGGCAAGCGATCAAATAGTACACTGCCAGAGATGGCACTTTCTCAGTTGATTTGCGGGCTGCTTGGCGCGGCCACCCTGTTTGCGGCCAACCCATTCGTGGGACGTTGGAATTTCACTCACCCGGTGCGCGCATCGGCCCTCAGCATTACGGAGAAAGACGGGAAATTGGAGGTATGGTGCCAGCCGACGGGCGGCAATGTCTTCCTGCTGAAAGATGTGAAGCAGAGCGGCAATCACCTGACCCTTGGCATTTTTGCCGCTTCCGAACGCCGGCCAGCAATGGTTTGGGAGCTGGAGGCCAAAGGCGGGAAGCTGGTGGGAATGCAGACGCGGGGCAGCGAGACGCTGCCGCTGGAAGGGGTTCCGGCCCCGAAATTGAATCGGCCGATGCCGAAGAAATGGACGGCTCCGGAGGCGCTTTTCAACGGACGTGATCTGACGGGATGGGAGCCGATGGGCGATCCGTCGAAGAGCCATTGGACGGTGAAAGACGGCCTATTGGTGAATGCGGAACACGGCGCGAATCTGCGTACCACGCGTACCTTTGATGACTTCAAACTCCACTTTGAAGTGTTGTGCCCGGACCACGCGAACAGCGGCTTCTATTTGCGTGGGCGGTATGAGGTGCAACTGGAGTATGAGCCGCTGAGCGCCAACCCGCCGGAGCGGCGCATTGGTTCGATCTATGGCCGTATTGCGCCCGAGGGTGACGTGGCGCGGACGCCGGGGCAGTGGGAGACCTTCGACGTGGCGCTCGTCGGCCGTACGTTGACGGTGGTCCGGAATGGCGTCGTAACGATCAAAGGCAAAGAAATTGAAGGCATTACGGGCGGCGCGCTGAATGGCAACGAGGCGGAGCCGGGACCTTTCTACATTCAAGGCGACCATACGGGCGGTTTGAAATTCCGGAACATTACGATCTCTGTCCCGGCCTCGAAATAGGCTCCATCAGATTTATTGATTGACGGCTCCCCGGCGGATTCTCTATCCTGCGGAGAATTCCTCTCGCGTCCGGGAAATGCTTCATTGCGCCTAGCCCGCGCCCCCCTCTCCGTCTGAGACTTCGCGCCCTGTTGCGGCGTGTTGAAACTACCAGGGGGTTGTCAAAGTGTCTCGATTATTCTTGGCGGCATTAGCCGCTCTACTGCCATTGGCCGCGCAGACCAGTTCACTGCAGGGCACCATTGCGGACCTGCAGGGGGCCGCTGTGCCGGATGCCATTGTCACGCTCGTCAACGCCGAAACGTCCGCCCAGCGCAAATCGCTGGCCAGCGGCGCCGGCGCCTATTCGTTTGTCCAGGTGCCGCCAGGCGCCTATCGCATTGAGGTGCAAAAGCCCGGTTTTCGCACGTTTACCACGCAGGTTCGCCTGCAGATCAATACGCCCGCCACATTAAACGTTTCGCTGGAACTCGGCCAGGTGACCGAGACGATCAACGTCAGCGAAGAGGCGATTGTGATCAATACGCAGAACGCGACGATTGGAAGTCCGTTCACCGAAGTGCAGGTCCGGCAGTTGCCGCTACAGACTCGCAATGTGGTGGAACTGCTGGCGCTACAGCCGGGCGTGACTTCGACGGGCCAGGTGATCGGCGCGAAAGCCGATCAGAACAATGTCACGCTGGACGGCGTGGACGTCAATGACAGCCAAGGCGCAAACGGATTTAACGCCGTACTGCCCATTCCGCTGGACTCGGTGCAGGAGTTCCGCACGACTGTGGCGGGCCAGGGCGCGGACCAGGGACGTTCGGCAGGAGGCCAGGTTTCGGTGGTAACAAAATCGGGCTCCAACAATCTGCACGGCTCGTTGTATGAATTCCATCGGAACGTCAAGACTGCCGCGAATAACTGGTTTTCAAACCGCGCGGGTATTCCGCGGGAGGCGCTGATCCGGAATCAATACGGAGCCTCAATCGGTGGGCCGATTGTCAAAAACCGGGCATTTTTCTTCTTCAATTGGGAGGAACGGAAAGACCGTTCCTCGTCCGCACAGACCCGGACCGTACCGACGGAGACGTATCGCAACGGAATTATTCAACTGCGCACCAACAGCGGCGGCATTCAGACGCTGACGCCAGCCGAAATCCGGCAGATCGATCCGCTGGGCCTGGGGGCGAGTTCTTACATGCTGGACCAGATGAAAAAGTACCCGTTGCCGAACGACCTTTTGACCGGCGGCGACCGCGGATTGAACTTTGCCACGTTTCGCTTCAATGCGCCATATAAGCGCGACGACCGGGCGTTGGTGGGCAAGATGGACTTCAATCTCGACAAGTCCGCGATGCACACGGTGAGCGTGCGGGGCACGTTAACCGATAACATTCGCGACGATACCTCCAATCTGGCGCAGTTCCCCGGGCAGGAAGCCGCCTCGAAGATTCTCGAAAACCATCGAGGAATCTCGGCGAGATACACGGGCGTGATTACGCCGACGTTGGTGAACGTTTTCAACTACGGTCTGACGCGGCTGGGCTCCCAGCAGTCCGGCGTGGGCGGGTCGTCGGTGACTTTTACGCCGTCGAATTTCCAGGCTTTCCCGCGGGCTATCGTCCGCATCCAGCCGACGCACAACTTTGTCAACGATACGACCTGGACGAAAGGCACGCACACGGTGCAGTTCGGCATCAACTTCCGTCTGGTCACGAATGACCGGATGCAGGACAATAACTATCCGAGCTACAGCTATGGGCGCAATACGCTGAAGGGCCTTGGTGCAGACATCAACGACTCCACCATCGCCTACCTGCGCGCCCGCAGCGGCATCAGCGGGCTCGCGTTGTCCGAAGGCACGCTGGCCACCAACGCTTTCGGCACGATGTTCGGGATCATCAATTCCTACAGCGGCACCTACCAGTACAAGACGGACGGTACGACGGTTCCCTTCGGGCAGTCCGTGGTTCGCGCGTTCGGCAACGAAGAGTACGAGATGTATGTGCAGGATTCCTGGAAGGCGCGGAAAGACCTGACGATCACGGCCGGGCTGCGGTACGGCATCTATCAGGTTCCGTATGAAAAGAACGGCGTGCAGGTGGCGACTACGGTTGGCGTGGACCAGTACTTCGCCGAGCGCGTAGCGGCTTCCCAGGCTGGTATTCCCGGCAACGCGATGCCGAATGCGTTTCTGACGTTTGCCCTCGCCGGACCCACGCGCGACGGCGCGGGTTATTACAAGCGGGACAACAACAACTTCGCTCCCCGTCTCTCGTTGGCCTATGCGCCGGTGAGCGATTCGCTGGCTGGCCGCTTGTTTGGCAAAGGCAGCGTGATTCGTCTGGGCGGCGCGATGGTCTATGACCGCTACGGTAGTTCGATGGCGACCAGCTTCGCGGCGAGCGGTTCGCCGGGGTTGGCGACAACCGTGACCCAACCGTCCAACACTGACTTCACGGATTCGTTCCGGTACACGGGCGGCGCGCTGCCCACATTGCCGGCAGCGCCGCAGGGCGGTTTCCCGTTCACGCCTCCGGCAGTGGCCGGCGGCTTCGGTTCCTACGCGGCCGTGAACCCGAACCTTGTGGCTCCTTATTCGATGCTGCTCAACCTGAACTATGCGCGGCCTCTGCCGGGCAAGATGACGATTGAACTGGGCTATATCGGACGGCTCTCTCGCAAAGGGCTTCTGCGGCAGGACTACTTCCAGCCGTTGACGCAGTTCAAGGATCAGAAGTCGGGGCAGACCTGGACACAGGCCTCCGGTATTCTGCGGAACTATCTGGAAAGCGGCATCACGCCGGCGCAGGTGCGGGCCAATCCTTCGATTCTTCCCACGGTGCCGTTCTTCGAGAATGTCTTCCCGGCGGCGGCAGGCACGGCGGCGGGTACAAAAGTTGCGGGCGCCAGTCCCACGGCGAATTACTTCTACACGGTCTACGGTACATACGCCGGGAGCGACCTGGACGCACTGCATGACTTCGACCGCGTACGGCAGGCGAACGGCAACTGCCTGAGCGTCTATGGCTGCAACACGTTCTTTGCGCGGCAGAACGCGGGCATGTTGGCGTGGGTGAACGCGAGCAATCCGGCCTTCCACGGCGGCGAACTCGTACTACGGCGGCCGGTGACGAACGGTTGGGGTTTCGACTTCAACTACACGTTCTCGAAGTCAATGGACATCGCGTCGGGTTCGGAGACGGGCGGCGACGGCGCACCCCCATCGACCATTCAGGACACGTTCAATCCGGGCGCATCCCGCTCCGTATCGAACTTCGATATCCGCCACAACATTACGGCCAATACGGTGATGGAACTGCCGTTTGGGCGCGGCAAGAAGTATCTGTCCAGCGCTCCGGGCTGGGTGAATCAGTTTGTGGGCGGTTGGCAGGTGTCGGCGTTGACGAAGTTCCGTTCGGGACTGCCGTTGACGATTTCGACGGGCGGCGTCTATCCGACAAACTACCTGAACTCGTCATTGGCGATTCTGCGGCCAGGCGCCACGCTACCGCAGACGAGCATGGGTTTCAATGAGAACGGGCTGCCTTCCGTATTCGCCTCCTCCACCACGGCGGTCAGCGCGTTCTACGGCCAGTACCCCGGCACGGTAGGCGCACGGAATCTGATTCGTGGACCGAAACAGTTGAACACGGATCTTTCGCTTGGCAAACGCTTCCAGATGCCGTTCGAAGGGCATACGTTGCAGTTCCGGGCGGAAGCGTTCAATGCGTTCAATAACGTGAATTGGAACGATCCTTCGTCACTGACTTTGTCGAACCCCACCACGTTCGGAACAATCACGGCGGCGGCTGACGCGCGCGTCATACAGTTCGCCCTGCGTTACGAATTTTAGACACTGGAAACGGGCCGAATCCAAGTTGATTCGGCTATACTAGATTTACCCACGTGGATAACTCAGGCTTTGCTGCCTGTTCTTAGGGTCCCTGTTCCACCCTTGCCAACCTCTTAACCGCGCCAAATGACGCGGCAATTCTTCTTTGTTTTGGGCGTGCAAAAAGGATCAGTATGCATGGGATTGCCGGACGTTGTATCGTCCTGACCGCTGCCGTGGGCGTTACGCTCAGCGCGCAGGGAATCACCCCGGATTCACCGGACTTTTTTGAGACCAAGGTTCGCCCCGTTCTGGCCACCAGCTGCTTTGGCTGCCACACGGAATCAGCGATGGGCGGCTTGCGGTTGGACAGTGCGGAAGGCCTGGCTAAGGGTGGAAAAAGAGGATCCGCGATTGTCGCGGGCTCGCCCGACAAGAGTCTGCTGATTACCGCGATCCGCCATACCGATGCCAATCTCAAGATGCCGATGGGCAACAAGCTGAAGGACGCGGAGATCGCGGCGCTGGAGGCCTGGGTGAAGGCCGGCGCCAAATGGCCCGCCAAGGTGGCGACGGCTCCGAAGACGGTCGATGGAAAGTATGTGATCCGCCCGGAGGCACGGGCCTTCTGGTCGTTCCAGCCGTTGCAATCGCCCGCCGCTCCGGCGGTGAAAGACACGAAGTGGGCGCGGACGGCGATCGATAAGTTCATCCTGGCGAAGCTGGAAAAAGAGGGCATCAAGCCGGCAAAGCAAGCATCGAAACGGGATTTGATCCGCCGCGCTTCGCTGGACCTGACGGGCTTGCCGGCGACCTTTGAAGAGATTGACGCGTTTGAGAAAGACAGTTCCCCGGATGCGTTTGCCAAGGTAGTGGACCGGCTGATGGCGTCGCCGCACTACGGCGAACGCTGGGGCCGCGCCTGGCTGGACGTGGCGCGTTTCGGCGAAGATGACTACCGCAGCTTGAATCCGTTTCCGCGGGGCTATCGCCCGTATCCGAACGCCTTCTCCTATCGCGATTGGGTGATCAACGCGATGAACGATGACTTGCCTTACGATCAGTTCGTTAAGGCGCAGTTGGCGGGGGACTTGCTGGATGCGAAAGAGCGGCACAAGAACCTGCCCGCCACCGGTTTCCTTGGGTTGGGGCCGTGGTACTACGACAACGGCGCATTCGAAATCACGCGGGCCGACGAGCGGCATGACCGGGTGGACGTGATTACGCGCGGCTTTATGGGACTGACGGTGGCGTGTTCGCGCTGCCACGATCACAAGTACGATCCGATTCCGCAAACCGACTACTACGCGTTGGCGAGCGTTTTCTATAACACGATCTACGAAGAGTATCCGATGGCTCCGAAGTCGGTGGTGGCGGAATACCAGAAGTTGGAAGAAGACATGGACCGGGAGCAGAAGATTCTCCAGGAGGCCAATCAGAGCCTGTCGAACGATCTATCGCGGGCGTTGGCGTTCCAGGCTTCCAATTATCTACAGGGCGTGTGGGAGATCACGGGTCCGCAGAAGAAAAAGATCGAACAGGTGGTTGAGACCCGAAAACTGGACTACGAACTGATGGACCGGTGGGTGAAGTACATGGGCAAGACCACGACGAAGTACAAAAACAAAGCGGCGTGGCAGGCCATGATCAAGAAGCCCGCCAGCACGATGCCCGAGGCCAAGAAACTGGCCGATAAGTTCCAGGAAGAGATCATCGCGGTGATGTTGGAGCGCAACGAACTGGACGCGGAAAACAAAGTCATCGTGGCGAAAGACCTGGAAGGGACCAAGCCGAAAAAGCGCACCGACAAGCCGAGCAATTTCACTTCGTTCAAAGATTTCAACCCCGGCTCCTGGCTGCGCCTGAAGAGTCTGCCGGAAGAAGACAACAATTTCTGGACCGAGATTTTCCAGCGCGAATTGCCCGAGGCGGATGATCCGAACGCGATGATGGCGATGGGCAACCGGCAGGGCACGCCCGGCGTGCTGCTGTTCCGCGGTTGGGGCCTGGAGTCCCGCGTGGGTTCCGAAGCGCAGACGCGGTTGAAATCGATGCAGAGCGGCGTGGACGCACTCAAGAAGAAGCTGGAAACGAAGTTCCCGTTCATTCACGGCGTCCGGGACGCGGAGACCCTGTCGGAGATCAAACTGCACTTCCGCGGCGATCCGGCGAACCTGGTGGGGCCGGACATTCCGCGCCACTTCCTCAGCGTGCTCTCGTCCGGCGAGCCCACTCCTTTCAAACAGGGAAGCGGCCGTTTGGAGTTGGCCGAGGCGATTATGAAGCAGCCGGTTACGACGCGGGTGATCGTGAACCGCATCTGGAAGGGTCACTTCGGTACGGGCATTGTGGATACGCCCAGCAACTTCGGGATGTCCGGGGAGCGGCCCACGAATCCGGAACTGTTGGAATACCTGGCGACCACCTTCACGAAAAACGGCATGTCGATGAAGAAGCTGCACCGCGAGATCATGCTGAGCTCGGTGTATCAACTCTCCGGCGACAATGACGCGGCGGCATTTGCCAAGGACTCGGGCAACCGGTTCTACTGGCGCGCCAACCGCAAGCGCATGGACGCCGAGCAGGTCCGCGATTCCATCATGTACGTTTCCGGCAACCTGGACACGGCCGTTGGCGGACCGTCCGCGGACCTGACGCCCACGATGCTTCGCCGTACCGTGTACGGCAAAGTAAGCCGCTACAAGCTCGATGAATACTTGCAGCTCTTTGATTTCCCCAGCCCGTTGATCAGTGCGGAGAAGCGGTTTATCACGACCGTTCCTTCCCAGCGGCTGTTCCTGATGAACAGCGACTTCATGCAGGTGGAGGCCGAAGAACTGGCCAAGAAAGTGGCGGGAGAAGCGAATAATCGCGAGCGGATTCGCAAAGCCTACAAGCTGGTCTATGGCCGCGATGCTTCTGAGGAAGAGGTGGCGCTTGGCGTCGAATACCTGAAGATGGAACCGCTGCTGGAATACGAAGAACGGAAGAAGAAGACGCCGGAGCGTGGGCCAGGCGGCGGACGCCGCGGACGGCCAGGCGCCGGTGCGCCTGCCGCGGAAGGCGAGAAAGTGATTAGCTCCAATGCCGCTCCGGGCGGAACTCCGAAAGCGCCGGAAGGCGCGATGAAGGGCGATGTTGCCGCAAAACCGGAAGCACCGGAAATGCCGATGCCTGCCGATATGCCCGCTGCCGAAGGCGCCCCCGCCGCCGGGGGTGGAGCTATGGGCATGGGGATGATGGGCGGCATGGGTGGAATGGGCATGGGCGGTCCCGGCGGACGCCGGGGCGCTCCGGGCGCCGCGCCCGAAGTGAAGTACGAAGCCACTGCGTGGGGACGCTACGCGAAGGTACTCCTGAGCTCCAGCGAGTTCCTTTTCATCAACTAGAAGGATCCAATCTGATGAGTCATAAATCCAACAATCCCACCACTCGCCGCGAAGCGCTGCGCCGCGTCGGCAACGGCTTCGGCATGATGGCGTTCGCCGGTATGGTGAGCGAATCGATTGCCCGCGCCGGAGGAATTGTCACGCCCGATGGCCAGACGACCTTGTCGAAGTTGGACCATCCGCAGAAGGTGAAACGCGTCATCTTTCTCTTCATGAACGGCGGCTGTTCGTCGATTGATAGCTTTGACCCGAAGCCGGCATTGGAGAAGTACGATGGCAAGCCGATGCCGGGCGGCGGCATCAAGACTGAGCGCCGCACAGGCGAGTTGATGAAGTCGCCGTTCACGTTTAAGAAGTACGGCCAGTGCGGCATGGAGATTTCCGAACTGTGGCCGAACCTGGGCAGCGTGGCCGATGACATCTGCTGGGTTCGTTCGGTGTACACGGAGATTCCGAACCATGAGCCGGCGTGTCTGATGATGAACACCGGCGCAAATCAGGCCGGGCGTCCGTCGATGGGATCGTGGGTCACCTATGGCCTGGGCTCGGAAAACAAGAGTCTGCCAGGGTTCGTAGTGTTGTGTCCTACTGTGCCGACAACGGTAGGCTCGCCGTTGTGGTCCAACGGCTTTCTGCCGGCGATTCATCAAGGCACCTACATCTCTTCGCGTATCCAGCAACGGACCAATCCCGACGGCTCCCCCGCCGAGGAAGAGCCGCCGCCGGCGATGGACGAGAAGAACAAGGACAAGAAGAAGCCGGTAAAGGTGGAAACGGCTTTCGATCCGAAGAAGCTGGTTAGCTATGTCAACAATCCGAAGTTTGAGCTGACGGAGCAGAAGCGGGAGATGGATCTTCTGCAGAAGCTGGAGAACATCCACAAGAAGTCGGCGGGCGAGGATGAGCAGGTGGAAGCGGTCATGAAGTCGATGGAGATCGCTTACCGCATGCAGACCGAGGCTCCGGAGGTGTTCGACGTTCGCAAAGAGTCGCAGGCCACGCTGGATATGTATGGGGAGGGCACGACGGCGCGGGGCTGTCTGCAGGCGGTCCGGCTGGTGGAAAAGGGCGTGCGAATGGTGCAGGTCTACTACGCCAGCGGCGACCCGTGGGATGCCCACGGCGACATCATGGCGCACAAGACGAATGCCAAAAACTCCGACCAGGCGTTTGCAGCGGTGATCAAGGATCTGAAGCAGCGCGGGCTCTGGAAAGACTCGCTGGTCGTGTGCGGGTCTGAGTTTGGGCGTACGCCAGTCCGTGAGGTTGGCGGCGGCGGCGGACAGGCGAAGAAGGGCCGCGACCACAATCCGTTCGGCTTCACGATGTGGCTGGCCGGCGGCGCGGTGAAGGGCGGTACGATCTACGGGGCCACGGACGAGTTCGGGTTCAAGGCCGTGGAAAAGCCAGTTCACGTCCATGACATTCATGCGACGATTCTGCATCTGCTCGGCATCGACCATCTGAAGCTGACTTATCGCTACAGCGGCCGTGATTTCCGGCTTACGGATGTGCACGGAAATGTGTTGCACGAGCTTCTTGCCTAGCCAATCGGGGCGGTGCGCCGTTAAAATAGAACATGCGCATCGCCCTTGGCCAGATCAACACGACGGTTGGTGATCTTAGCGGTAACGCAGCGTTGATGCTGCGTATGTCGCGGCGCGCCGCCGAAGCTGGTGCGGACGTTGTGGTTTTTCCTGAGTTGTCACTGATCGGCTACCCGCCGCAGGACCTTCTGGATCGTCCGGCATTGATCGAACAGGCGCGGGAAGCGTTGGAAAAATTGGCTGTTGACGCGGCTCCTCTGCGCATCTCCATCATCTGTGGCACGGTGGAACCAGTCGACACGCACGAGGGTAAACGCATTTGGAATACGGCCGCGGTGCTCTGCCGGGGCCGTGTGCATTTCCGGCAACGGAAGATGCTGCTCCCCAACTACGACGTCTTTGATGAGCAGCGTTATTTTCGCTCGGCGGAAAAGCAGGAATTACTGCAACTGGGCTCGACGCCGATCGCGTTGACCATTTGCGAAGACGCCTGGAACGACGAAAGCTTTTGGGAAAAGCGGCTGTATGAGCGCGACCCCGTGTCGGAGTTGACGGCGCATGGGGCGCAGGTGCTTATCAGCATCAATGCCTCTCCTTACCATCGCGATAAGCGAGGCTTGCGCCGGCAGATATTCGCGAATACGGCCCGCAAGCACCGCATTCCCGTGGTTTATGTCAATCAAGTGGGCGGCAATGACCAGTTGGTGTTTGACGGTTCGAGCTTTGCCATGGATGCGACGGGACGCGTGATCGCGGAAGCGGCGAGCTTTGCCGAAGATCTGGTGATCGCAGATATTCGCACGGGGCAAGGCGATAGCCACGCCACGCTTCCCGAGGAACCGGAAGCCGTCTACAGTGCGCTGGTGCTGGGTACGCGCGACTACCTGCGCAAGTGCGGTTTTTCGAAGGTCGTGCTGGGATTGAGCGGGGGTATCGACAGTTCGTTGGTGGCCTGCATTGCTGTTGAGGCATTGGGCCGCGAGAATGTCACGGGAATTGGGATGCCGGGGCCATACTCGACCGAGCACAGCGTGACCGATGCCCGTATTATGGCGGAGCGTCTCGGGATCCGGTTTGAACTCATTTCGATCAACGCTGGATACCAGGCTGCCGTGGATGCGCTGGGACCGGTATTTGCGGGGACGCAGCCCGGCGTGGCCGAGGAAAACATACAGTCCCGCCTGCGCGGATTGACGCTGATGGCCTATTCGAACAAGTTCAATGCCCTGGTGTTAACGACCGGCAATAAGAGCGAAATCGCGGTGGGCTACTGCACGTTGTACGGCGACATGTGCGGCGGGCTGGCGGTGATCTCCGATGTGCCGAAAACATTGGTCTACGAACTCTGCCGCGTCGCCAATGCGCGGCTGGACAATGCGATTCCGGAGTCTGTGTTTGTGAAGCCGCCCAGTGCGGAACTGCGGCCGGACCAGAAGGACTCCGATTCGCTACCCGAATACGATGTTCTCGACCCAATTCTGAAGTACTACGTCGAGGACTTTCTAACGCCTGCCGTGATCGCCGACCGTCTAAATTTACCCCTTGCCCTTGTGCGCGATGTGACCACGAAAGTCGATCGTAATGAATACAAACGGCAACAAGCCGCGCCCGGAATCAAAGTCACGTCCAAAGCATTCGGCATTGGGCGTCGATATCCTATAGCGCAGCGGTACAGGGAATGAAGAAGACATTTCAGGTGGTTGGCTTGGCCGGACTAGTCGCGGCCGGATTGCTTGCGCAGAATGCACCTCAGACGCCGGGAAGGCCCCGCGGCGGGCGGATTCTATTGCCCTCAGGTCAATCGTTGCAGCCGGCAGGAGGCCAGGTCGAATTAGACACCTTGCCGATGGCCATTGTCCTAACCGCGAACAAACGGCAATTGTTGATTCTGCACGGCGGCTATCATCCACCGATGCTTGCCTCCTATGATGCCGCTACGATGAAGCAGATTTCGACGGTTCGTTTCGCTGATGCGTGGCTCGGTCTGGCGGTTCATCCGAAGGGCGGAACGGTCTACGTGAGCGGCGCGTCGTCTCATGTCGTTCACGAATTGACGATCTCGGACGACGGTATACTGGCTCGCTCGCGCGACATGGGGACCGTCGATCCCGGTACGGGAAAGGGAAGCGACTTCTTCGGGGATGTGGCCCTTTCTCTGGACGGACGGCTGCTCTATGTCGCCGATATCTACAACGACGCGGTTCATGTCATCAATCCGCAGTCCGGCCGTACCATTGAGAATTGGAAAACCGGCCGGCGGCCTTACCGCATTCTTTTTCACCCTGACGGAAAGTCGTTCTTCACGTCGAGTTGGGCGGATGGTGTTGTCACGCAGCATGACGCGCAGTCCGGTGCGGTGGTCAATCGAATTGTGGCCGGTCCGCACGCGACGGATATGGTCTGGCGGGAGAAGAAAACCTCGGATGAAGAGGGGCCTTCCACGCAGTTCAAGGGCCGCATTTTTGTGACGTTGGGGAACACGAACGCGGTACGGGTGTTGGGCGTATCGGACAGCCGGGAGATGCAGCCGTTGGAATCGATCAGCGTTTCGCTTTATCCCAATTCGCCCGCCGGCATGACGCCCAGCGCGCTCGCACTGAGCCCGGATCAGGACACGCTTTATGTCGTCTGTTCGGATGCCAACGCGGTGGCGGTTGCGGATATTGCGGGGGCGCGCGGCCGGGTGAGCGGGTTTATTCCCACGGGCTGGTATCCCACGGCCGCAGCGGCGCTCGATAGCGACAAGTTGGTAGTTCTGAATGGGCGCAGTACTAGAGGCTTCGGAGGCAGCGCCTCTGTCATACAGGGTCTGGATCCCGCGAATCTGCTGAGCTGGAGTGACCAGGTACGCCGCAACACGCCGTATACGGAAGAGAAGCGGCACATAGGCCACCGGGAAGACTCAACAGTGATTCCCTCATTGCCCACGGAGCGTTCGCCCATTGAGCATGTCGTCTATATCCTAAAAGAGAACCGTTCCTTTGACGAGATTCTCGGCGACGATCCGCGCGGCCAAGGCAACCCGGCCCGCGCCCTATTTGGGCGAGCCATTACGCCGAATCATCACAAGATTGCCGATGAGTTCATTCTGTTGAACAACTTTCACGTGAACGGGGATGTGAACGCCGACGGCCACAACTGGGCGACGGCCGGGATTGCGTCCGATTATGTGCAGCGGCTATGGCCGAACAGTCACGCCGGGCGGCGGAGAATCTATGACTACGAGGGCGGAGAACCGGCGGCGGCCCCTCCGGCTGGATACATCTGGAACAACGCGCTTGCCAAGGGGCTCCGCGTGCGAAACTACGGCTACTTTTCCGCGAACCGGCCGTTGCAGCCCGCGGGTATCGGTAATCACATCGGGAAGGTCTTTGATCCGGCGCTTGCTCCCCATACCAATCTGGATTTTCGTGCGTTCGACACGAAGTATCCGGACGTGGACCGGGCCAGAGTGTTTTTGCAGGACCTGGCGCGCATGGAAGGGGAAAAGCGATTTCCGCATTTGACCCTCGTCCGGCTCAGCAACGACCGGAGCGCCGCGGGCGAACACCCTTCCCCCGCGCTGGTTGCCGACAATGACGCCGCGCTCGGCATGATGGTGGAGGGGCTGAGCCGCTCCAGTTTCTGGCCGAAAATGGCAATATTCGTGGTGGAAACCAGTGCGGGCATGGAGTCGCATCGCGCCCCGGCGTTGGTGGTATCCCCTTACGTCAAGCGTGGTTCCGTGGACTCCACGTTCTACAACTCCACGTCCGTCCTGCGTACCATGGAATTGATTCTCGGCCTCAGTCCCATGACCATGCACGATGCCGGTGCGCAACCGATGTTGCCCGTCTTCACGCCCACCGCAAATTTGCAGCCCTACTCCGCCGAAAAATCTGACGGGAGCCGGTTCGGAAAGTAATGCCGCACATCGACGTTTGCATTGTCTGGCATATGCACCAGCCTTTCTACAAGGATCTGGTACGAGGGGAATATAAGCTGCCCTGGACCCGTTTGCATGGTCTGAAAGACTACTACGGCATGGTGCAATTGCTGGCGGAGTTCCCGAAGGTTCGCCAGACGTTCAACCTCGTGCCGTCCATGCTGGTGCAGGTGGAAGACTACGCGTCCGGCCAGGCGGATGATCCGTTCCTGCGGTTGGCGCTTCAACCTGCCGAGACGTTGACCGAGGCCGAGAAGCAGTTCCTTCTGCAGTATTTTTTCCAGGCGAACGTAGATCATCTGATCCACCGTTACCCGCGGTACGCCGAGTTGTATCAAAGCCGGACCCGGCCCTATTCGGTGCAGGACTACCGCGACCTGCAGGTACTGTCCCAACTGGCCTGGGTAGACGAATTTTTTCTTACGGGAGACGCGGAAATTGCCGCCCTGGCCAAGAAAGGGCGCGACTACTCTTTGGACGACCAGGCGCTGCTGGGGCGAAAGCAGACGCAGATACTGGGCGAGATAATTCCCGTCTACCGCCGGTTCGCCGCCGCTGGGCAGATTGAAATTTCCACTACGCCGTTTTATCACCCCATTCTTCCGCTGATTTGCGATTCCAACATTGCCGGCGTATCCAACCACGGCGTGCCGCTGCCCACGCGTTTTCGTTATCCGCAAGATGCGCGGGTGCAGTTGCAGCGGGCGCGTGATTATATGGAGCGCCAGATTGGCGTGGCTCCGCGCGGGCTCTGGCCGTCGGAAGGCTCGGTGTCCGACGAAGCGTTGTCGTTGGCGGCGGAGTGCGGCTTTGAATGGTTCGCGACGGACAACGGTGTGCTCAGCCGGACGCTGGGGCGTGATGCGGGCGTTGTCGAGACGTATCGTCCCTATCTGTGGCAGCAGGGAGACCAGAAGCTGCACGGGATCTTCCGAGACCACTATCTCAGTGATCTTGTCGGCTTCACCTACTCCAAGATGGGGCCCGAGGAGGCCGCCGATCATCTGATCTCGCGTATTGTCGAGAATGCGGGCGGCCGCGATGCGCTGGTACCGGTCATCCTGGACGGCGAGAATGCGTGGGAGTATTTTCCCGAAAGCGGACGGGAATTCCTGCGCCAGTTGTACCGCCGTCTGGAATCGACGCCGAACCTCTCGGCGCTGACGGTGAGCGAAGCCTTGCAGCGGCATACGCCGACGCCATTGACCGGTATCTTTCCTGGCTCCTGGATCAGCGCGAACTTCGACGTATGGATCGGCTTTGACGAAGATAACCGGGCTTGGGAGCAACTGCTGCGAGCCCGTCAGACCTATGACAAATATAACGCCGAGGCGAAGCCGGAGGACCGGGAATTGGCGTTTGAGGAGTTGTTGATCGCGGAGGGGTCGGATTGGTGCTGGTGGTATGGTCCGCATCACGAATCGGCGAACCGCGTGGAATTCGATCAACTCTTCCGCGACCACCTATCCAATGTCTATCGCTTGCTTGGCCAGCCTGCGCCGGAGGAGTTGGGGCGGCCGATCCTGCGGATCTCCGTGGCCGAACACAATATTCGTCCCTCTACACGCATTAATCCGGTGATTGATGGCGAAGTGACGTCCTACTTCGAATGGATGGGCGCCGGGGAATACAAAGTGGACCAGAGGCAAGGGGCCATGCACGGAGGCCGCAGCGGGCTGGCGATGCTGTACTACGGCACCAACGGAAGCGACATTTTTATCCGCTGCGATTTTGAGCCCGCGCCGGAGCCCACCCGTCTGGAATTACGGTTGCGCACGGAACGCGCCGACTATACGCTCCGTCCGTCCGCCTGCGCCTTCCACCGCATTTTGGAAGCATCGATTCCCGTCGCATCGCTGGGTTATCAAACCGGCGAGACGGTTCCTTTTCAGCTGTCGCTTTGGCTGGACAGTCTGCCCGCCGAGGCGTTGCCGCAAAACGGCTGGTTGGAAATCGAAACCGGTGATCATTCCCATTGGCCGTAGCCCATTAGAATAACGGGATGCGCCGACGCGAACTCCTACAGGCGGCAGCCACCCTGCCGCTGCCCCGCCTGATTGCCCAGGAAAATCGCCGGGCCGGCGACCCAAGCTGGCAGCTGTCGAAGGTTTGGCCGAATATGGCGAAGGGCCACCGGTCAGCGCTTGTGGAGGGATACTGCGGAAAGCAAAGCGTCTATGCCGGCGAGACACTGCCAATCTATGTGTCCACGAAGCCAGCCCGGCGGTTCACCCTCGACATTTTTCGCATGGGTTACTACGGCGGCGCGGGCGCGCGGCATATGCTCCGTTTGGGCCCATTTGCCGGAAGAACGCAGGAAGACCCGCCTACCGGCCCGAACCGGCTGCGCGAATGCAAGTGGGAACCAGCGGAAACGTTGCGCATTCCGGCCGGGTGGCCGTCGGGCGTGTATTTCGGCAAGCTGACCACCATTCCCGAATCCGGCTCGGAGCACGGCTGGCAAAGCTACGTCATCTTTATCGTGAAAGACCGCCGCAAAGCGGACGTTCTCTTTCAATGCAGCGATAATACCTGGGCGGCCTACAACCAGTGGCCGGATTCGCATTCCTTCTATACGGATCCCCGCCACTCCTGGGCGCCGTCCGTCGCCGTGAGTTTCGATCGACCCTACGCCAAGTATCCGCAGATCTTTGACCATCCGCTCTCTGTCGGCTCCGGCGAGTTTCTGCTCTGGGAATTTCCGCTCGCCTACTGGCTGGAGAGCCAGGGCTATGATGTGACCTACACCTCCAACTCGGACATGTTGACGCCGGAGGCTTTCACTCGAGCGAAGGTATTCCTGAGCGTTGGACACGATGAATACTGGGATCAACGCCAATACGATGCGGCGATGGCCTCCGTGCGTCAGGGGGTGACGCACTTGTATCTGAGCGGTAACGCCGTGATGGGCCTGGCTCCCTTTCAGCCGGCCTCGGACGGGCGGCCCAACCGTATCATCAGCCGGGAGGGTGTCTATGGCGGCGCGTACGGCGGATTGGACAAGTTCTTTCGATATCCCTTCCCGCAGGAGGGGCCGAAAGCGAATCTGTTGATGGGCGCGCATTCGGTCTATCCCTTCAACGGAGGCGGCGACTGGATCTGCACGAAGCCGGACCATTGGGTCTTTTCCGGAACGAATATGAAGGCCGGCGACCGGATAGAAGGTCTGATCGGTTGGGAGTTTCACGGTGACCCCGCGCCTATCCCCGGCCTGGAAATTGTGGCTGAAGGCGATGCGCTCTCCGGAGGCCGGATTCCCAGCCACTGGACGTCCACAATCTATCCGGGCCCCAAGGGCAACTTCGTCTTTAACGCGGCCACCATCTGGTGGGCGCAGGGGTTGAGTTCGCCCCCCGGCCACATCCTGCCGTGGTCGCATTGGTGCCGCCCACTCGGTACTGACCCACGAGTGCAACGCATTACGGCAAACCTGCTGGCCAAGGCATTGGCGCGTTAGCGGAGCAGTTGCCGCACGGCCGTCATCAACACATCCTCCACCGCGGGAGCCACGCGCGATACGGCCGACGTTTCGTAGCCACCCTCTTCGTAGGCACGCCGGGTACCGATGTACATGGGGCCATAGTCGCCGTAGGCCGCCGTCGCCACCAGTTCGCCCGCGCGCTCCTTGGCGGCGGCGAGTTGATACTCGACGAATAGTTCGCCCGGCATATGCAGCAGATGCACGGAGCCTATGTGCAGCGTGCTCAATTCGGTTTTCCGCCCGGCTTTCGCCAACCGGTAATAGGCGAGATAGCGCGCATGATTGGCCCGTTGTTTGGGATCCAGCCTGGTGTCTGCGATTGCGGCCGCCATCTCGGCTTCGCTGAACCCTTTGCCTTCGCGCAACGGCAAAGACACGGGCGCGACGGACCACCGGACGCTCTCCATGGGGATTGGCTTTTCGGCGGTTTTGGCGCGCGTCATGGCGTCGGCGATCCGCTCCGCCAGAACGGGGCGCATTTCCGGCGAGCCGTTGTTGTACTTGCCTGCTCCGATATTACCGGCCGCGCCCGTGAAATGCACCTGAAAGGTACCGGATTGCCGGGCGCGCGCCATGCCGACAAAATCAGCGGAAATGCCGCCTTTTCCGTAGTAACTCATGGGGTGCGTGGCATAGTAGCTCAGCGTGGCGACTCGCGTATCGTTTGACCAGAAACTCACCGAACGCAGCAGTGGGTCGATGACACCCTCCGGCGCGTCGCAGTGCGGCGAGTTGCGGCAAGCGGTCATCCGGCCGAAGCCCACTTTGCCATGCCCGTCGAGAATGCGCCGATTGGAGGCTACCCGGTCTACTTCCACGGCGCCTGCCGATATTTGCGTGATCGCCGTGGGCGTCGCGGCGCGGGCAGCAGCCGCGGTTCTTGCCATTGCGGCCTGGGCCGACGCGGCGTCAAAGAGCGGAATACCTTTGGGAAGCAGCGCTAGTGCCGAATGGTCCGCGCCGGGGGCGTCATGCTGGTGCACCGTATGCAAGGCAACCCGCTGCGGCGTAGTTCCCACGGCTTGCGCCAACGCCTTCAACCACTGGTCCCGGCTTTGGTTGCCGATGCCGAGCCAGTCCACCGCACAAAGAACGATGGGCCGCTCGCCCGCCGGCAGCAAGACGACGCCGCGCGCGGAAAGCGGGTCCACCACGGAAGACCCTGGGGGCACCAGGCCATAACAGAGCGCCGCACCCAAGGGAGGCGTTACATCAGTGGAAAATGTCGCCAGGCGCAATCCGCGCCCGGCCAGGGCAAGACTCAGGAAAGCACGCCGCCGGATCATTCTTGCATTCTCCTGCCGCGCGCTGCCGTCACCGCTAAAATAGCGGCGGCGACCAACGACGCAGCCATCATCCATATCACCATGCCGGAGAAGCCGATTGTGTCCTTCCATATCCCCGCCATATAAATCATGCCGGCGGACGACAACCCGCCCATCATGTTTAACACGCCGCCGCCCAGTCCCCGGTTGCGGCTGCCGATGACGTCATAGGCCGCCGCGAACGCATTGGTCGCCAACAGCCCCCCGAACAGTCCAAATCCGGCCGAGAAGAGCCGTGCCTCGTCCAACGTGCCGGCCGCGAAGGTCCAATACGCGAACGGCGCGCTGCCTGCCACGCCGAGGGCGGCCATGTACAACCGCGCCGCGCGCCAGCGGCTCCGCAGCCGGTCCGTGATCCATCCACCGCCCAGGATGCCGGCCACTTGGCTTAACTGCACGTAAACGGTGGCATTCCACCCGCTATCGGTCATCGACAGGCCGAAGCGTTCCTGCAGGAAGGTGGGATACCAGGCCAGTACGATCCACAAAATGGCGCAGTAGGCTGCGAACGCGCCGCACAACGCCAGATAGCGCCCGGACCGTGTCAGCTCCATTGCCGATCCCTTTTCGCCCGGCTCCTTTGCCACGGGTGCATAGGCCGGCGAATTCACCTGCCGCAGTCCCCACCACAGCACGAAGCTATAGAGAATGCCCGCCACGGCGGCTACGGTAAACGCCTGCCGCCAGCCCACATGGTCCGCGGCCCAACCGCCATACCAGCCGCCCAGCATAACTCCCACGAACTGTCCGGACTGGTGGATGCCCAACGCCCGGGACCGAGCGCTCTCGGCATAATGATTCGCCATCAACACCAGCGCGGTCGGATAGTAGAGCGATTCGGTGACGCCCATCACGCCGCGCCACGCCAGAAACGTTGTCTCAGACCCTGCCAGTCCGCAACCCAGCGTCGCCGCGCTCCACAACCCCAGGCTGCCGACAATCAGCGCGTCTTTCCGCCAGATATCCGCCAACCGGCCAGCCAGCGGCATCGACAGCGTGTAAACCCACATGAACACGCTGCCGATTAGCCCCAGTTTGGCCCCCGCGAACCCAAGATCCGCCTTGAGCGCCGGGAACATGCTGTAGACCATCTGCCGGTCGATGTAGTTCAGCGCAAATGCGATCCAAAGGTAGGCGGCAAGCGGCATCAGCGTTTCAAGTCTGAAACATCGGCCCGGGAGAACTCGGCCAATGCATCCAGGTTCAGTTCGATTCCCAGGCCTGGCCCGTCCGGAATGGGCAGCATGCCGTCGGCGTCCAGTTTCCAGCCGCCGGCGCAGAGATCGTCCATAAACGGGGAACCGGTGATGTATTCCACCAGATCGGTGCCAGGAAACGCAGCAGCAATCTGCAAGTCTGAGGCGAGGCCCACCGTCGTATTCCAGCCGTGGGGAATGAAGCGGACGCCGTTGTCATTGGCCATTTGTGCCACGCGCCGCTGTTCGGTCAGGCCCCCGCACTTGGTCACGTCCGGCTGCACGATATCGAAGGCGCCCGCTGTCAGCCATGGTGCAAATGCTTGGCGGCGCGTCAGTACTTCGCCGCCGGCAATGGGCACTTTCGCAGCGCGGCGCAATGCCACGAAATCGGCGAGTGCATCCGGCTCCAACGGCTCTTCGAACCAGAACACATCATAGTCCGCCAACATCTCCGCCGCCCGTAAAGCCCACTTGTAAGTGCCTTGCCAATAGGCATCGGAACCGCCCGCGTCCACCATCAGCAGAGAATCCGGGCCAACCGCTTCGCGCGCCGCACGCACAATTGCCTCGTCCACCGCGTTGCTGCGGCGGCCGAACGGTCCCCAGCCGATCTTGAATGCACGAAAGCCTTGTGCCTTCACCGGCAGAAGTTCGCCTTCCATCCGGGCTGGCTCCCGCATCAGGAGAGAAGCATAAGGGCGTACGCGTTCCCGGTGCCGCCCGCCGATCAACCGGCTCACTGGCTGCCCGCAAGCCTTGCCCATCAGGTCCCACAGCGCGATGTCCACGCCGCTGATCGTATGCGTAATGGCCCCGCCGCGCCCCAGCCAAAACGTATGTTGGTGCAGCTTCTCACTCACGCGCTCCGGCTCCAGCGCCGTTTCACCAATCAGCAGCGGCCGCAGTACGTCCAGCGACGCCTTCACCAGCGCCTCTGACGTGAAGACGGAGCCCCAGCCGATTGTGCCGGCCTCCGTTAGCACCGCAATGATTGTGTGGACGCAATCTTCGGGTTGCAGTTCATTCGACCAACCACCCTCCGGAGTCCGGCCCCGCAACCCGTAGGCGCGGACCTCCCGTATCTTCCAATCGTTCGTTGTTGACATATGCAAGAACCTTATCCGCGCCGGAACACGCGCGGCTCCGGGGTGTAAGCGAAATCGTCATCGAGCGGGTAGAGCGGCCGCTGCGCCACGGTGTGGCCCAGGCCTTTCACGTTGGCACTGGTTGCGCCCGGCGCATCGATGTTCAGCACGTGCTCGGCGCCGTCGTTGAAGAATCGCGGCTGACAGAGCGGGCTTTTCACCACCGTCATATCGAATGCCGCCGGGTCCTGCCCGTTTACGAGGAAAAGCGTACGATCGTAGAGACTCACCGGGCGCGAGGTCAGCACCAGCGTGTACGGGCCGCTTTCGAATACCGCCGTTGGGCCGGCGTACCAATGTTCGCCGTGCGATTCGCTGTGCATGTGGCCATCGGACAGCACGCGCACCCGGCCCGTCAGCCGCAGCGGGGTAAAACGGGGGTCCAAGGCGCCGCCCACGTTCACTGTCAACGTTTCGCCCACGCCCGCTGCAAAGCAGGCCTTCACCGCCGGTTCATCGACAATCGGAGCCAGCGCCGTGCGCGCATTCTCCTGCCGGATCAACTCCGCCACAATTGCGTTCGAATCGCCGGATGCTCCCGAACTGGTGGCATCCGCCGCGTCCACCAATACTACCCTTCCCGCAGCATTTTTCGCGATGGCCACGCTCTCTTCCAGGCTTAGCAGCGGCTGCTGAATCTTCGCGCGGGCGTCCCAAAACTCCAGCGCCATCCGTTTGCCCAACTCGATGGCTACCGTCTCGTCGCCGTCGGCCACCAGGAAAACGTTGGACTGCAGGTCCGGCACGTCGGTAAAGGGATTGCCGATAAAGAAGCCCCCGGAGAGTCCGCCGGCGCTATTTTCAAACGCAATCGCTTCGCGCACCCAATTGCCGAACAGACCCGTACTGGTGATGCACTCCTGGCCGCGTACCAGCGCAGGTACCGGAATCCGGATCTGCACCGGGCGGATGCCGCCGTCCAGCAGACGCAGCAGTAGTCGCGCGGCACGCTGGCCCGTTTCGTAGAAGTCCACATGCGGGTTGGTGTGGAACACGGTGGTGACGTCGGAGTGTCGCAACATGCGGTCGGTCAAAATGCCGTGCAGGTCCAGCGAGACGGCGATTGGCATGGCCTCGCCGACGATTTCCCGCGTCTTCTCCAACAGGTATCCCTCACAATCGTCGACATCTTCGGCGGCTAACGCCCCATGCAGCGAGAAATAGATAGCGTCGACGTCGCGCGCTTGCCGCACCGCCTCCAGGAACTCTTCCGCAATCCGGGCAAACGCCTGCGCGGAGACTGTGCCCGTGGACGTAATGCCGCGCGCCGCGTAGCCTCCAATTAATTCCACGTCTGCGCGTTCCCCGAAAACCTGTAGCGCGCCGCCCACTTCGGATCGTACCGGCCGGTGGTAGTCCAGAATGGACTGCCCCCGGTCCGTCAGAAAATCCTCATACTGCGCGACAACCGGATTGAAGGAGGAGACCTCCTGTTTGCATTCATTGATCAGAATACGGAGCATGTCGGTTCGCCATATTCTGTCATGGATTGGCCGTTATCCGCCGATGGTAATGAGCCCGCTGGCAGCGCGGTCGATAGCAACGGGCGATTGGAGTTCCGGCATCGGTTTGGCCGAGAACAGCTTGCGGCAGGGAATGGCCAGCCAACGCGCCATCCGGGTGGCCCGTTGCCGTCGCGCCGAGTCCGTTGAGATGCCCGTGTTGGCGTACATCTGCCGGTAGAGCTTGGAAATGAACAAAAACGCCAACCGCCCCCGCAGCGTGGGCGCGCACTTGCTGCGTTCCCAGATTTCCTTCAAATCGTAGAATTTGTCCCAAACTCCCTGCGTCCGCTCCCGCAACTCTTCAGAACTCATCGTGGGGTGCGGCGTAAACATCTTCGGCCGGACTTCATGCGGGATCAGCCAATACCGCGTAATGGGAATTCCCTGTACTTTCGGCACATTTTCGCCCAGTCCCTTTTCCCAGCGGTCGAAATCGACGGTCCCCGGGAATGGCGTCATCATTACGAATTGGGCGAACGTCAGGTCGGCCGCCTTGGCCAGCGCCGCCGTGGCCGCAAATGAGTCTTCTCTGTCGGTCGGAAGTCCAAAAATGAAGCTGCCCAGTACATGGACGCCATGAGCCCGGAACGTCTTCAGCCGATCCGCCAAGCTGTCCCCGGCTTTGTTGAAGTCCTTAAAAACGGCCTTCAGTCCCTCTTCGGTTACGGATTCCACGCCTACCAGCGCGCCCAGAATATGTGCCTTCTTCATGGCGGCAAGGAATTCCAGATCCTCACCCGCTTCCATGGTGATCTGCGTAAAGAAGACCATGTCCTTCGGCAGCATGGCCAATTTGCGCATCAGGTCGAAGCGTTCATCGCGAATGGCAGTCAATTCCGCGACCCGGGCCATATTTCCCTGTCGCTCGGCCAGCACGATATCGGTCTTGGTCACAGGGTAAAAGTTGTCGTCGGCCAAGGCGATAAACCGGTAGCCCATCCGCCGAAGCTGAACGATTTCATCGATTACGACATCGGCTTCCCGTTGCCGCGGTTTCTGGCCGTCGGTACGCCATACGGAGCAGAACGAGCAGTGCTTGGGGCAGCCCCGTACGGTTTGCACCGAAGCCCACATATATTTGTCGCGTCCGGCCAGGTCCCATCGCGCCGGCAGGAATTGCCGTCCGGAAACCCGTCCGCCGTTGTAGATGCGTTGGGCGCGGTTGTTCACCAGGTCTTCAATGACCTCACCCCAAACCACGTCGCCGTCGCCCTTTACCACGGCGTCCGCTTCTCCAAATTCCAGCGCCTCGTCCGGGTAGAGCGTGGAGTGTATACCGCCATACACCACCTTCGCCCCGCGTTTCTTGCAATCCCTGCCCACCTGCATCCCGCGTAATGCGTTTCCAGTGTGGATCCCGATGCCTACAATGTCTCCCGGTTGCACAGAGTTGAGGTCCAGCTGTTCCAGGGTCTCGTCGGTGATGATAGGGTCTCCGTAGCGGGCCGGGGTGGCTGCCGCCAGGACGTAGAGCCATCGAGGTGTGATCACCCCAATGCCAAATGAGGAGTCACTCGGGTTGACCAGGTGCACGCGCATGCTTCTGGGCCTCTTCCTTCCCCTCACACTGCAAGACCGGACTTTTCGTTTAGGGAACCCAAAGCATATCAGACCAACGTGCATAAAACGCTGCAATTTAATGAGTAGGAAATAATTAGGAACTTCGGCCAGAGCCGGGTCTCCGGTATCCCGGAGCATTTGCGTGACAGAATCAGGGTGAACTGGTAAGTTGAAGGGGACGATCCACTTCCTGGAAGTGGAAAACACTGTTCTTCCCCGTGATTTCGCCTCTTTTTCGCCGTAAAATGACCAGCGGTGTGCTAGTGTTGTTACTAGCAAACGCGTTGGTTTACGCGGCGGAGCCCCCGGTCCGCTACGAATCCAGTGTGGATGCCATGGGCTCTACCTTTTCGATAGCCGCGTGGGGCAGCGACCGAGGGAACTTGGAGGCCGCTGTCGAATCGGCCCTAGAGGAGGCTCGCCGTCTGGACCGGATGTTATCCAACTACCGGCCGGAAAGCGAATGGAGCGCAGTGAACCGAAACGCCGCGGGCCGCGACGTCGTTGTCAGCCAGGAGCTGTTTGACCTGTTGCAGGCATGCGTGCGGTACAGCGAACAGAGCGAAGGCACGTTCGATATCACGGTGGGTCCGTTGATGCGAGTCTGGGGATTCTATAAGGGTTCCGGCCGCATGCCGCACCGGTCGGAAGTGCGTACCGCGCTGGCCCGGATCGGCTATCAGAATCTCTCCTTGCAGACCTCCACACGCACAGTCCGCTTTCTTCGAGATGGCCTCGAAATCGATCCCGGCGGGATCGGGAAGGGCTATGCCGTGGACAAGATGGTTGATATCCTCCAGCGGGCAGGCGTAGCCGGCGCCTTGATTAATGCCGGCGGCAGTTCCATGTTTGGATTGAACACCCCGCCAGACGATGCACGCGGGTGGAAAGTGGTAATCCGGGATCCGAAAAACGCCGCAAACCACGTCGCGGAACTGTTTTTGAAAAATCAGTCGATGTCGACCTCCGGCAGCTATGAGAAGTTTTTCCGGGTAGGACGGCGTATCTATTCGCACATCATGGACCCTCGCACCGGCTATCCGGCGCAGGGGATGTACTCCGTCTCCGTAATCGCGCCTCGGTGTACTGATTCCGAAGCGTGGACCAAACCAACCTATATTAATGGCCGCCAATGGGCGGCGAAACAGTTACCGACCGGTTTTCGCGCTTTTCTTTGCGAAGACCGGGGGGAGGCCCAATGCGCGTGGCTCCAATGAGCAGCCGATTCCTTGATGCTTGCCGGCGACGTCCGACCGATGTTCGCCCCGTGTGGTTTATGCGGCAGGCCGGGCGATACCTCAAGCCCTACCGGGAGATCCGGGCGAAGCATTCGATCCTGGAGATCTGCAAGCGTCCCGACCTTGCTTCCCAAGTCACTCTCCAGCCGGTCGAAATTCTTGATGTCGACGCGGCGATCATCTTTGCCGACCTCCTGCTTCCTGTCGAACCGATGGGTTTGAAACTGGAATTTCGCGCAGGCGAAGGCCCCCATATTGATAATCCGGTTCGCGATTCGAACGACGTCGATTCTCTGTCTATCTCCAACACGGATGAACTGGGTTATGTGGGCGAATCCATTCAGTTGGTCACCCGCGCCTTGGCGGGAAAAGTGCCGGTTATCGGTTTCACGGGCGCACCGTTCACTCTCGCCAGCTACATGATCGAGGGCGGTCCCTCGCGCAGTTTCCTCCACACCAAGCGGCTGATGTACTCGGATGAAACCCTCTGGCGCCGCCTGATGGGCAAGATCGTCGATGTGCTCGGGCCCTTCGCCATCATGCAGGTTGCCTCCGGCGCCCGCGCAATTCAGGTGTTCGATTCCTGGGTCGGCGCGCTCTCCCCGGATGACTACGTCCGTTACGTGGCTCCCTATTCTCGTGCTTTGATCGAGCGCATTCGCTCCACCGGTGTTCCCGTTATTCATTTCGGGACCGGCGCCTCCGGTTTCTTCCGGGAACTGCACGCGGCGGGCGGCGACGTCATGGGCGTCGATTGGCGCGTCAATATCGATCAGGCCTGGATGGACATCAGCTACCGGTCCGCTGTGCAGGGCAACCTGGATCCGGTGGCGCTCTTCGCTCCTCTTCCGGAACTGAAAGCCAAGATCCACGAACTGCTGAAACGTACCGGCACCCGGCCCGGCCACATTTTCAACCTCGGACACGGCATCCTGCCGGAAACGCCGGTGGAAAACGTCAAGGCCGCAGTCCAAATCGTTCGCGACTTTAAACCGTAAGGGAGGGCTTCATGCCTTCCCATGTGGTTATCGGCGGCGGCATCACAGGATTGGCCGCCTGCTGGTATCTGGCGAAAGCTGGACACCGGCCGGTACTGGTCGAAAAAGAGAGACGGCTCGGCGGAGTCATCCGTACGGATCAGGTCGAGGGCTGTCTGATTGAAGGCGGCCCGGACAGTTTTCTCTCCTCCAAGCCGGCGGCCATGGAATTGATCCGGGAACTCGGGCTCGAAGCCGATGTAATCGGCAGCAACGACCATCAGCGCATCACCAGCATCGTGAAGAACGGACGGCTGGTTCCCATGCCGGATGGTCTGATGATGATGGTGCCCACCCGGATTGGTCCGGTGGTGAAGAGCCCGCTCCTCTCTTGGGGTACGAAGATTCGCATGGGGCTGGAGTACTTCCGTGGTCCCCGTGCCGACGCTCCCGAACGCAGCGTGGCCCAATTCATCCGGGAGCATTACGGCCAGGAAGCGGTGGATTATCTTGCCGAGCCGCTCCTGTCCGGAGTCTATGGCGGCGACCCCGAGGAGATGAGCGCGGACTCCGTCCTGGAGATGTTTGTCAACTTCGAGAAGAAGTACGGCAGCCTCACCAAAGGAACATTAGCCATGCGCGCCGAGCGGGCGAAACAGGGACAGTCCGGCCCGCTCTTCCGCACCTTAAAGGGCGGGATGGAACAGTTGACGCAGGCGATTACCTACCAGTTGGCCGGCAAGATCGAACGGTATCAGGACGAAGCTATCGCCGTCCGGAAATCCAGCTTCGGCTATGAAATTGAGTTGAAGCGAGACAAACTCTACGCCGAAAACGTATTTGTTTGCTGTCCAGCCACCGCCGCTGCTCAAATTCTGAAGCCGGCCGACGAGCGAATCAGCGAACTGCTCGCCGGCATCCGCTATAACTCCTCCGTCACGTTGGCGCTTGGGTATGAACAGCCCGACGTAGAGGGGCGCATTACCGGCTTTGGGTTCCTGGTGCCCAAGGTGGAGCGCAAGCGCATGGCGGCCTGCACCTACGTAAAAACGAAATTTGATCACCGCGTTCCGCCAGCCAAGGCCGTTCTCCGTTGTTTCCTCGGAGGGGCGGCAATTGACGTTCCCGAGGGGGATCTGATCCGCGATGTCCTGGCCGAGCTGAAGGAATTGATCGGGCTCAATGCTGTGCCGCTTTTTACGCGAGTCACCCGTTGGCACGGCGCCATGGCGCAGTACGGACTTGGCCACAAAGCCCGCATCCGGGAGATCCGCGAGCGGGCGGCGGCCCACCCCGGACTGCATCTGGCTGGCAATGCCTACGACGGAATTGGCATTCCCGATTGCATTCGCGGAGGAAAAGCGGTTGCTGGCTTGTAACCCTGCCGGGCATTTGGTCTTCTATTAGGTATGTTGACCATGAAACGTATCCTGCCCATTCTGTTAGCCGCACCAATGTGGGCGCAATCGAGCAATCCCCACGCGGCACGGTTGGAAGAAGCGGGTGTGGTGTTGCAAGAGATCATGGACACGAAGGACAAGTCCATTCCCCAGGACCTGATCGATAAAGCGCAATGCGCCATCGTTGTTCCCGGCGTCAAGAGCGGGGCGTTCATCGTCGGCGGCAAATATGGCCGCGGCTATGTCACCTGCCGGAAGCCCGGCGGCGGTTGGGGCGCACCCGGCGCGGTTCGCGTGGAAGGCGGTAGCGTCGGTTTCCAGATCGGTGGATCGGAAACGGACGTTGTCATGCTGGTTATGAACGAACGCGGCGCCAAGCGCCTGTTTGAAAAGAGCAAGTTCACGGTGGGCGGCGAAGCGATGGCCGCGGCCGGCCCGGTGGGCCGTACGTCGTCGGCAGAAACGGATGCCACCATGCGTGCGGAGATCCTCTCCTGGTCCCGCTCCCGCGGCGCGTTTGCCGGTATCTCCTTGAAAGGCAGCACGATGCGGGATGACGAAGACGCTATCAAGGCGCTTTACGGTTCCAAGATGAAAAACGCCGATATCGTTTTCAGCAACACGCCGCCCCCGGCGTCTGCATCGAAACTGTTGACTCTGCTCAGCAAGTACTCCGCGCACAAAGACAAGTAAGAAAGCGAAACCGGAACATCCGAAAGGCCCGCCGGCTCTGCAAAGAGCGGCGGGCCTTTCACTGTCTAGTACAGCCGGTTCTTATACGCCTCTTCTACGGACTGCTGCATCTCCTCGGCGGAATCAGCAATTTCAATTTGATCCTTCAACATCTGTCCGTAGCTTGGCAGTTGGTTCCGCGGAATCTGATACGTTCCCTGCCACAACTTGGACCGTATCAGCGCTTTTCCGCAATGCAGGTAGGCCTCCCGCACCTTGACCACCAGAACCGAACGCGGATGATTCCCGTTCACCATCCAGCGGCCTAACAACGCCGGGTCCACCGAAATCTCCGCCGTCCCATTCACCCGCAACGTCTCCTCCACCCCTGGAACGAAGAACAGCAGACCCACTTTCGGATTGTCGAGCACATTTTCCAACGAATCCAAGCGATTGTTGCCCCGCCAATCCGGAATGGCCAGCGTCGAGTCGTCTAGAACATGAACAAACCCTGGCGCGTCGCCGCGGGGCGTTACATCTCCGCCGTCCGGCCCGTGCGTTCCCAGACAAAGCAGCGGCGACAACGCAATAAAATTCTGGCAGTGCCGGTCCAGGCGCGGTAGAGTCTTCAACCGGGCGCGTTCCAGCACGGCGGCGTATACCTCCCGAAGTTCTTCCCGATTCCGTATCCGATAGTCCGGCATATCCCTTCATTATCAATCTGGAAAATTTACCCACTCTCCTGTGGCAATCACACAGGAGTCTGCTATTCTTTCTGTGGGAATACCACATGAGCAAGATGGACCTTCTCCAGGGAACGCTGGACGTCATGGTGATGCAAACGCTCGCCACCATGGGCGCCTTGCATGGCTACGGCATCGCCCGCCGGATCGAACAGATCAGCGGCGATGAGATCACACTGAACCAGGGCACCATTTACGCCGCCCTGGTCCGGCTCCAACAGCACGGCTGGATCGCTGCCAAATGGGGGACCTCGGAAAATAACCGCAAGGCGAAGTTTTACTCCATCACCAGTGCAGGCCGCACGCAACTGGCTGATGACGCCGCGTACTGGCAGCGACTCAACGGTCTGATGTCCCGCCTCTTCGCTCCGAAAGTCGAAGGGGCTGGTTCATGAGCGCCCTCCGTCGTTTTGCCGCTGCTGTCTCCGCTCTCTTTCGCCGGGAGAGCCTCGACAGCGATTTCAATGAAGAGATGGACGCCCATATTGCTCTGGCTGTGGACGACAAAGTCCGCCGGGGTATGACGCCCGAAGCGGCACGGAAAGCGGCGCTTGCCGAACTCGGCGGCGTCACCGCGTCCCGCGAAGAGCATCGGGACGCCCGTGGTCTCCCCTTTCTGGAAACGCTCGTCCAGGACATCCGCTACAGCCTCCGCGCGCTCCGCCGCGATGCCGGCCTTGCCGTTTTCGCCACGCTCATCGTCAGCCTCGGCATCGGCGCGGGAGCCACGGTGTTCAGCGTCGTCCATACACTCCTACTCCGCGAGCTGCCCTTTGCCTCCGCCAACGATCTCGTCTGGATCGCCAACAACAACGGGGAGGGCCTTTCAGATCGGACAGTCCAGGTCTCTCAACTCCAGGAGTTGCAACGCTCCAACCATTCGTTTAGCGGCGTCGCCGCCTATTTCGCCTTCTATAGCATCGGCGATTTCCGGTTCTCCCGAGGCAGCGAACCCGAGCGGCTCACCGCCGTCCCCGTCACCCGCAACTTCTTCGAGGTCCTCGGCGTAAACCCCCAAATCGGCCGCCAATTTACCGAAGCCGAAGCAGCGTTCAACGGCCCGCTCGCGGTCATGCTCAGCCACGCCTTTTGGAAGAGCCACCTGGGCTCTGACCCGGCCGTCGCCGGACGAGCCATCACGCTCAACGATCGCACGTACACCATCGCCGGTGTCCTGCCAGCCTCCTTCGATTTCGGGGCCATCTTCGCCCCCAGCCAGCGCATCGACCTCTTTTACCCGTTCCCCCTTGTCCCGGAAACCAGCCGCTGGGGCAACACGCTCTCCATGGTTGGCCGCTTACGTCCCGGCGTGACCGTGGAAGCGGCCCGCGCCGAACTGGCCGTCCACTGTCCCCGCGTCAACCGGGAACACCCCGAGTGGAATGCGTTTAACCCCTATGCGGCTCCCCTCCGTGAACACATCAGCGGCAAACTGCGCCCCGCCATGTACCTCCTCTCCGGAGCTGTGTTTCTGGTCATGTTGATCGTTTGTGCGAACCTGTCGAACCTGCTTCTGTCGCGTGCCACGGTTCGCGGGAAAGAGATTGCCATCCGTGCCGCGCTGGGCGCGGGCCGTGGGCGGCTCATCCGCCAGATGCTCGTCGAAAGCATGATCCTTTCTTCCGCCGGCGCCCTTCTCGGTCTTCTGGCGGCCGTTGCAATGACCCGTTTCCTCGCCGGCCTCGAAACCCAAATGCCACTTCTTTCGCAGGTGCGGGTCGACTGGTCCGCCGTCGGCTTTACCACGCTCCTGGCGCTTGCCACCGGCATCGGTTTTGGCCTGCTCCCCGCGCTACGCGTCTCCTCCATGGAACTGCAATCGGCCATGAAATCCGGTGAACGCGGCTCCTCCGGAGGGCGCGAGGGAGGCCTTCTCCGCTCTGCGCTCGTCTCCTCCGAGGTCGCCCTTGCCTGCCTCTTGCTCGTCGGTTCGGGTCTGATGATTCGCAGTTTCCTACGTGTTCTCGATGTCGACCTCGGCTTCCAACCCAGCTCCACCATCACCATCCGCATCGACCCCGGCCGCAACTTTCCGGACGCCGCCACCCGCTGGGCGTACTTCCGCGACGCCATTCAACGCGTCAATGCGGCCTCCGGCGTGGACTATGCCGGAATCACTGACTCCCTGCCTCTCGGAACGAACCGAAGCTGGGGCGCGCCCGCCAAGGGCGTCGTCTATACGCGGGAAACCTTTCCCGATGGCTTCGTCCGCATCATCGGCGGCAACTACTTCCAATCCATGGGCATTCCTGTAGTCAAAGGCCGGGATCTTGCCATGACTGATAACGCCGGCAGCAAAAATGTCATCGTCATCAATGAAACGCTGGCCCGCCGGCTCTGGCCCGGCGAAGATCCCATCGGAAAAGTGATGCGGCCGGATAAGGATCGCGAGGTTGTCGGCGTCGTCCGCGACGTGCGCCACCTAGCCCTCGAAAGCGGCGCCGGCAACGAGTTCTACATCCCCTTCTGGCAAACCAATGACTTCGGCAGCGTTAACCTCGTCATTCGAGGCCGCCTCGCCCAACAGGACCTCGAGGCCGTCGTTCGCTCCGAACTCCGCGCCATGGACCCCGCTCTCCCGCTCAGCGCTTTCCGCAGCCTCCAAGATATCGTCGATCGTTCCGTATCCCCGCGCAAGCTGATCGTCACCATTCTCGGCGGCTTCGCCGGCATGGCATTGCTGCTGGCCTCCCTCGGCATCTATGGCGTCATCTCGTATTCAGTCACGCAGCGCCGGAAGGAACTTGGCATCCGCATGGCGCTAGGAGCCTCCGGAGCGGCCGTGCGCGGAGCCGTCCTGTGGCAGACGCTGCGTCTTGTCCTTCTCGGCTTGGCGGTAGGGCTAACTCTCGCGTGGGCGGGCGCACGGGCCTTGAGTGTCATGTTATTCGGAGTTACTTCTTCTGACCCGGTGACATTTTTCGCCGCCGTCGTCTTACTCCTCGCCGTAGCCCTGCTGGCCGGATTTGTCCCCGCGCGCCGTGCGTCTATGTTAAATCCGCTCGACTCCCTTCGCATGGAGTAAGTGGTACGATCGGCGTGAGGTTTCCATGCGCCGGCTAATCTTTTCTCTATTACTCTGCGCCGCTGCACTCGTGGCGGCGCCCACTTACTGCGATGCTCCCCTTCCTGTCGCCGTCGCGCTCCGTGAAATCAGCGCGCTTCGCCAGCAGTCAATTCCCCGCGTTGAGGTGCAGCAGCAAATCCGTGCCCGTTTCGAGCAATTGATTGCGCAATATCCCAATGACCTACTGGCGCAGCGCGCCTTTCAACGCGAAGCCGGTCTCTCGCGGACAGAGTTGATTGCCAGATTCAAAAAGCGGTACGACTCCAATCCGAAGGACGCCCTTTCCGTCTATCTGTATGCACTATCCCAGAGCGGAGAAAATACCCCCGAAGCCTCGCGCCTGATGGAAGAGGCTTTGCGCCTGGATCCCAACATGGCGTGGCCGCATTTGGCGATTGCCTACAACGCTGCCAATAGCCGTCCGCCGGACCCGGAGAAGACCCTCCGTCACCACGAAGCCTTCGTGAAGCTCTGTCCCGCTACGTTCGAATACTCGCCCAACATCGCTTTTCTCCAGTCGACTTCTACCGGACTGCAGGGCAGCGTCTCCGCCGCTCTCCGCTCCAAGCTGGCAGCGGATCCCAATCCGGTTCGCTGGGACGCCTACGAGTACCTCTGGCGTATAGAGTTCAAACTCACGCCCTTTCCAGAGCACGCCGCTCTCCGCAAGAAAGTCGCCGCCGACGTCGCGCGTCTGCGTAACTCCGTTCCCGAACCAGATCTCAAACTGTTGCAGGTTCTCCGCGAAGGCGCGCGTTCCTCCGGCGACACCGCCGCCGAGCAGAAACTGAACAGCGAAATCGACCGGCGCTTCCCGGAATCCCAGGAGGCATGGTGGCTCCTGTTGACGAGGTGGAAAAAGGAGCATCCTTCTGCATCCGGCACAGAGGATATGCGCTCTTTATTCACAGTTTCGGAGGAGTGGGTCCGTCGGTGGCCTCGAAACGCGAACGTTCATTTTTATCGCTTCCAGGCCGTGCTTCATTTGACGGATATCCCTCCCGCCGTGGCGCTTGCCGAAATCAACAAATCGATAGCTGTCTTTCGGTCTGACCCGGAGATGGCCGGCAACTTTCCTTATGCGCTGCTGGCCGCCAATTTTTTCCTGAAGCGCGGCATGGAACTGGAAACGATCCCCACTCTTGTCCAGGAGGCACGCAACGCGGCGCAAGCCGCGCGCCTCGAACACCAGCAACGCCGCACTGACACTGAGGATCCCAAGTTTATGGCCAGCATGGAAAGTGGTGCGCGCCAGGCCGAAATATCAGCGGTGGAAATCCTCGCCCGCGCCTACCGGCAACTCCATCGCCCGGAACAGGCGGCGGCTCTCGAAAAGCAGCTCTTCGATGTGGGCGCAACACTGCCGGAGGAGCAGGCTCTGGCGCTTCGTGCCTCCGGCCATATCGCTGCTCTTGCCGGACGTAAGCTGGATGCGTTCACCTACTGGGACCGGTGGCTCGCCAGTGGACCACCGCAAAATGTGCCGGCGCATAAGGAAGTAATCGCCTCCATCCAATCAGAAATGCAAACGCTCTGGGCCGCGCTCGGTGGCTCCCCCGCTGCGTGGAATCTGCGGGAGCGGAACATCACGCAGGCGTCCCCCACCGCATGGCAGGCGGCGGAGGATAACTCAATTCCTTCGCTAAAGCTGCTCGATATTCACGGCAAGCAGTGGAGCGCCGAAGAACTGGCCGGCAAAACCGTACTCGTCAATCTCTGGGCAACCTGGTGCGGACCCTGCCGCGCCGAACACGCCGAACTACAAAAGCTCCATGACCAAGTGAAGAACCGAAAAGATATCGCCATCGTCACGCTCAACGCCGACATGGATCTCTCGTCCGTCCAGCCCTATCTGGACGAAAACAAGTACACGTTCCCCGTCCTGGTGAACGGCCAATACAAGAACGTCTCTCTCCCGACGAACTACATACTGGACCCCAAGGGTGTCGCCCGTTGGAAGTCCACCGGATACGACGCAGCCTTCGGCTGGGTGGATCGCACTCTTTCCTTGCTCGAAAAGACGAAATAGCTCGCTCGCTTGATAAAATGGTCTATGACCAGCGTACGAGCCTATTCGGCCACGGACTCGAAAGCAGCCCTAGCGCCCGCGAATATTGAACGCCGGGACGTCACCCCGCATGATGTCCAACTCGAAATTCTATTCTGTGGCGTCTGCCACTCGGACCTCCATCAAGCACGCAACGAATGGGCGGACTTCATGCCCACTTCCTACCCTTGCGTGCCCGGCCACGAAATCGTCGGCCGCGTAACGGCTGTTGGCAATGCCGTCACCCGCTTCGCCGCCGGCGACATTGTCGGCGTCGGCTGCATGGTGGACTCCTGCGGGGAATGCGGCTCCTGCAAGGAAGGCGATGAAGTCTACTGTTCCAAGGGCACGACCTTCACCTACAACAGCCCCGATAACCACAGCGGCGGCCACACTCTCGGCGGCTACTCCAAGAGCATCGTCGTCAACGAACATTTCGCGCTGAAAGTCCCCGCCAATCTCGATCTCGCCGGTGTCGCCCCGCTCCTCTGCGCCGGCATCACGTCCTATTCGCCGCTGCACCAGTGGAAGGTCGGCCCTGGCCAGAAAGTCGGCATTGTCGGCCTGGGCGGCCTTGGCCACATGGGCGTCAAGTTTGCGAAAGCCCTCGGCGCGGAAGTGGTGCTCTTCACAACCTCAGCCAGCAAAGTCGAGGACGGTCTGCGTCTGGGCGCGTCCCAAGTGGTCATCAGCAAGGACCCGGCACAGATGGCCCAGCACACCGGTTCGTTCGATTTCATTCTCGATACCGTTTCGGCCGATCACGACATCAATTCCCTCATCGCGCTTCTTAAGCGCAAGGGAACGCTCTGTCTCGTCGGCGTTCCGGAAAAGCCGCTCGCCGTGTCTTCCATGGGCCTGATCTTCGGCAGCAAGCGCCTCTCCGGTTCCGTCATTGGCGGCACGCTGGAAACCCAGGAAATGCTCGATTTCTGCGGTAAACACAACATCACCTCCGATGTCGAAATCGTCCCCATCCAGCAGATCAACGAAGCTTTCACCCGCATGGCCCGCAGCGACGTGAAGTATCGTTTCGTCATCGACATGGCCACGTTGTCGTAACCGGCGCGGAAAGCGGATTGCACACCCCTGGGGGATTGATATATAAGTGGTCCCCGCTGTTCATTAAAAGGGGTCAACGTGCGATTGCTTTCCACAGCAGTAAGTTTGCTTCTACTCTCCGGGCTCGCCATGGCGCAGGATACGCGCGGCGCTATCTCCGGGACCGTAACTGATACGCAGAAGGCTGTAATTGCCGGCGCAGCCGTCCTGGTCGCCAACACGGGCACCGGCACTTCCACGCGGCTCACCACGAACAGCAGCGGCTACTATGAAGCGCCGCTGCTGCTCGCGGGCGAGTACCGCATCACGGTCGAAAACGCCGGCTTTAAAAAATCCGTGCGCAACGGTGTCACCGTTGGCATCGGCGATCGGCTGCAAGTCGATATCGTCCTCGAAGTCGGCGCCTCTGCCGAATCCATCACTGTCACTTCCGAAGCGCCCATGCTCGATACCAATTCGGTGACCACCGGCCGCTCCATGACCAACCGCGAAATCATGGATCTTCCCGTCCTTGGCAATAACGTCTCCATGCTCGCCCGCATGGCCCCCGGCGTCCAGGTACCCGGTACCACGCAGTTCCTTGTGCAGGGCCAGGTCGGCGGCGGCTCCGCATACAACTCCCCCGGCGGCGTCGGGGGCAATGAATGGTCCATGGACGGCGCGTCCACCAACGGCACAGACCGCCGGACGGCCATCATGCCGAGCCCGGACATAATCGATGAGTTCAAAATCGAAACGTCGAATTTTGACGCCTCGTTCGGCCACTCCACCGGCCTGAATATCTCCATGTCCACCAAGGCCGGCACCAACGCCCTCCACGGTTCGGCCACCTACCAGTACTTCAACCAGCGCTGGAACGCCGCCTCCTTCTTCGTGAAGCAAAGCCGCTATTCGCAGATCGCGGCACTGCGCGCCGCCGGAAACACTGCCGCCGCCGATGCCCTGGCCGATACGCCTATGCTCCCCGCCGGCCACACGAACAACTACCACGGCACCGTCAGCGGCCCTGTTGTCATTCCCAAACTCATCGACGGTCGCAACAAGCTCTTCTTCTTCCTCGGCTACTCCGGACTCAAGAACCAGCAGGCCGCCCGCCCCAGCGAAATCAACTACACCGTCCCGACTGTCGCGATGCGCAACGGCGACTTCTCCCAGCTCCTCCAGGTCGCCGTCAACCCCGCCCGCTATCAGGTCTACGACCCCTTGACTACCCGGCCTGACCCCGACCGCCCCGGCCACTTCGTTCGCACGCCCTTCGCCGGCAACGTCCTGCCGCGCGCCCGCATGCAGAACCCCATGTACGACTTCTACACCAAGCGCATGCCTCTCCCGAACAACGATCCCACCGATCCCCGTCTGGAGCCGCTCAACAACTATCTCGCCACCGGCATGCCCAACAACGTCAACTACTCCTCCTGGAATAACCGCATCGACTACCAGGCCAGCGACCGCCATCGCTTCTTCTTCCGTTGGCTGAAGAGCAGCTACCTGGAAGACGCGCAGGACTACACCTACCAGACCGAGCCCGGCCTCATGGCCTGGAATGAAAAGCGGCCGTCGAAGTCCGCCGCCGTTGATTGGACCTTTACCAAGAGCGCCGCCACCGTCATGAACATCAGCGTGGACGCCACGCAGTTCCTCATCCAGAACCAGCGCCTCGGCACCCGGAAGTACAAGCCGTCCGATGTTGGCTTGCCTGCCTACATGGACGCCAAGTGCGGTTCCAGTTGCGTTCTGCCGCGTGTCAACTGGATCGGCATGCCTTTCTGGGGAAGCAACGACTCGATCATGAGCACCAATGTCGACCCCGGTCCCATTGGGCGCCAGCAGGCCTTGAAGTACAACATCTCCCATGTGCGCGGTTCCCACTCCTTGCGCGGCGGCATCGACTTCCGCGCCCACTATCGCACCAACATTCAGAACGGCGGCTTCACCTCCGGCCAGTTCTCCTTCGCGAACACCTATGTCCGGAAGGACGAAGACGGTTTCAACGCCGCCGGCACCCTCGGCCTCAGTTGGGCGACGTTTGCGCTCGGCATTCCCACGGGTATGTCGGTGGATACGAACGATACGTTTGCGCTGATGAGCCCCTACTACGGCTGGTACGGGCAGGACACCTGGCGTGTCACCCGCACGCTGACGGTTACGTTCGGCTTGCGCATGGAGTATGAAAAAGGGCCCACCGAACGGTACAACCGCGCCATCACCAGCTATGACCCCACGTTGACGCTTCCCATCTCTGCCGCCGCGCAGGCCGCCTATGCCGCCAATCCGCTGCCGGAACTCCCCGCCAGCCAGTTTGTCGTTCAGGGCGGCAATCTCTATGCCGGGCAGAACGGAGCCAGTCGCCAGTTGTGGCGCAACGAGCTCATGTGGCTGCCCCGCCTCTCCGCCGCCTGGCAGGTCACGCCCAAAACCGTCGTCCGCGGCGGCTACGGCGTCTACTATGACACGTTGAACGCCCTCAATCAGGGTCCGGATCAATACGGCTACTCCCGCACCACGAACACAGTCCTCACTAACGATTTCGGGCAGACCTGGCGCGCCGGTGACCCGGCCAACGGAGTCTCGCCGCTCACCGATCCTTTTCCCGTTCGCGCCGATGGCACCCGCTTCGATACACCTTTCCGCAACAGCCTCGGCGAAATGGCGCGCGCCGGACAAGGCTTCACCTATACGGATTACAATCGCCCCCATCCCCGCGTCCAGCGCTGGCGCATGGGCGTGCAGCGGGAACTCACCGGCAACATGATGGTGGAGGCCGCCTACTGGGGCCAGTGGGCAGACCGCCTCGGGCCCACGGGTGGCATCAACCTTCGCGAGGACGCGCTGCCAGAATCGTACTTCGCCACCGGCAATGTCCGGAATGTCGCCATTGCGAATGAGTTGAACCGCCAGGTGCCGAATCCCTACTACATCGGCAACTTCGCCGCGCTGCAGTCCTCGAATCCGGTGCTCTACCAGCAACTGTCCACCCTTGGCGCTTTCCAGAGCCCCACCGTGGCCAAGAACCGTTTGCTCCGTCCCATGTCGCAAATGAATGGCCTGTTCAACAGCACAACCTCTGCCGGCCTGGCGCGCACCCATGCGCTCGAGATCAATTTCCAGCGCCGCTTTGCCAAGGGCTTCAATCTCAATGCGTCCTATACCCGCATGGTGCAGGACAACAAGATGATCTTTGAGAATGAGTTCAATACGGAACCCACCGTCTGGTGGCCCAGCGATACGGCGCGTCCGCACCGCTTTACCGCCACCGGCATCTTTGAGTTCCCCTTCGGCAAAGGCCGGGCCTTCTTCCAGACCGGTATTCTCAACCACATCCTGGGCGGCTGGCAGTCCGCCGTAACGTATGAATTCCAGCCCGGCCCGCTGCTCTCGTGGGGGAACTACTTCTACTACGGAGACATCAACAGCTTTGAAGCCGATGCCACCTCCGCTCCCAAAACGCTGAACCAATGGTTCAATACCAACATTCCGTTTGAACGCATCGCCAATAACAATCCCGCACAGTTCCACACGCGCATCTTCCCGCGCTTCTTCAATGGCCTGCGCGCGGACGGGCTCAACCAGTGGAACGCTAACCTGCTGCGAGAGTTCCGGTTCCTGGAGCGGTTCAAGCTCCAGTTCCGGGGCGATATCATCAATTTGCAGAATCGTTCCCAGATGAACGCTCCGGACACCAACCCCACTTCCACGAACTTTGGCCGTGTAACCAGCCAGACGTCGTCGTTGAACCGGTTCTACCAGGTGCAGATGCGTATTCAGTTCTAGCTTCAGGAGATTGTAATGACCGAAACCAAAACAGATCGCCGCGCCCTGCTGCGCGGCATGTTGGGCTCCGCCGCCATGCTCGGCATGGACGCGGCGTTCACCGCGCCGCGCACCGATGCGGCCGCCGTTGGTCCGAACGACAAAATCAAGGTGACGAAAATTGAGAGCTTCGTTCTGAAGAACTCCTGGGTTTTCGTCAAAATTTCCACCGACGCCGGCATCACCGGTTGGGGGGAAATGTTGAAGGACGACGCCAAGGCCTGTGCCGCGGGCGCGTTGGAAGTCGGCAACTATCTGGTCGGCCAGGACCCCTGCCGTGTCACACACCATTGGCAGGCCATCCATCGGGGCGCCTTCTACCGGGGTGGCCCCATTAAGACGGCCATCTCGAGCGGTATTGACCAGGCATTGTGGGACATCAAGGGCAAGGTGTACGGCGTGCCGGTGTACAAACTGCTCGGCGGCCATACCCGGGACCGAGTGCGGGTGTACGGACAGTTGAGTGAGAAGACGGGCGTCAACGCCATGAAGGTCATGTTGCGGGGAAATAAGCGCAATCCCTTCAAATACAACGAGGGCATGAAGTTCGTGGAGGAAGTGGTGGAGCGCTTCAAGGCGCTGCGGGACAAAGTGGGATCCGGCGTCGATATCGGCGTCGAGTTCCACGGAGCCATACAGCCACCTACCGCCATGTCGCTCATGAAGGCGATTGAGCCCTATCACCCCTGGTTCTATGAAGAGATCGCCCAGGCGCTGAATGTCGATGTGATGGCGGAAATGGCGAAGAAGACGCATATCCCGATTGCCACCGGCGAGCGGATTTTCACCAAGTGGGGCTTCAAAGAGATTCTGGAGAAGCGCGCGGCCACGATTCTGCAACCGGACATCTGCTATGCCGGCGGCATCACGGAGTTGAAAATCATCGCGGGCATGGCGGAGGCCTACTATACGCCGTTAGCCCCGCACAATCCGCAGGGCCCCTGTTCGTTGGCCGCCAGCCTACAGATTGGCGCATCGATCCCGAACTTCCTCATCCAGGAGCGGGGCGACAATGAGTACGCCGATCTCTTGGCCAAGCCTCTCCCGCCCGTGGTCAACGGCTTCCGTCCGTTGCTCACCGACCCCGGTCTCGGCATCACCATTGACGAAAACAAACTGATGGCGCAAGTCGGCGAACCCCGCCCCTACCGCCCGCAGTACGACGAAGACGACGGCTCCGTCGTCGACTGGTAGTCCCAAACGTCAGACGTTGTTCGCCCCGCCAAACAGCCAACCCTGGTCGCTTGGCGGGGTATGTCTTTTCAGAGGAGCTATCGCTTGGCGCGTTGAGTGCGTGGGGCATTTCCGGCGGCCACCCGTTGCCCCACCACTACCAATTCAGCTCCTACTGCCTGGCAGGCCGCCCTTGTTCCGTTGAGGAGAGTCATGAGTTGCCGGTGCCTGATGCCCTCCGGCCCGTTCGCTGTTGCTCCGTGGGCGAAGTTTCGGTCCGTTATCTGGGGTTGCAGGATAACAACACGGCGTCGATACCTTGTTCCCAAGTCTTGGATCTCTCGTAGAAAATCCTCCCGTGTACTCGGTTCACGGTCATGCCAAACCGCATGGCCTACTTTGCGACCAATGCCGGCCGCTAGGTTCTGGCTGAGAAATACCTCATCCAGCCAGCGAAGACATTTGGTCGCCTGGCTGGCGACCACCTCGTAGCTGGACACGCTTACGTTGCGTGCGGGATCGGCGCTTTGCGCGCCCTTCGCATGGATGAGAGTCAGGAGATCGCCGTCAAGATGGATAAAGTCGGCAACTTCCATCGCGCCATCGTCGCAAACGAGCCACCCTGAAGTTTGCAAAGTCGTGATACTGAATGTTGTCGAAAGGATAATCCCGGAAGCGCACCTGAAATACCCCCCCAGCTGAATAGGTGTGCTCGGAATCAAACCAGATGCGTAACCAATCATCACGGCGGCAGTGGCGCGCGAGTTTTTGAAGCTCGTCACTGTCATCATGGGGCTCCGCTGCAATCACAAACTTGCCGTCTCGTTTAGGCGTCAGGTGGAAGGTAATTCGGCCCAAAGGAGTTTGGCCAGAGGAGGCCAGTACCTCAATCTCTGGCCCAGCGGTTCGGAGTATCTGGAAGGAAGTTTCTTCACTCAGTTTTTCCAGTTCTTGCACGGCGACCGGATCGATAGAGGGGTCGTCCATCAGGATCTGCGGCGGCAGGATCGCAAGTTCATAAGCGTTGCCAAGCGCATCGAGAGATTCCATTGCCGTAGCGACGAACGGGAGAGGCGCATCCGTGCCCGTCGTAACTTGTGCAAGGTGATGCAGGATTTCAGACACCTCGCGGGTGCAGGTAGGCCAATCCTTAGAAGTGCCGGTCCAAATACGAGAGCTACGGGGAGATGCGCCCACAACTCTACCTAAGGAATCCCTCGTCAATTGCGATCGAGCCGCAGTCACGTGGTAGGTTTGATCCGCAAGCGGTTCAAGCCAGAACGGAGATTGACGCCGGAGAGCCACAAGGTGCGAGTGGGGCCATCCATGAAGGCGGCGTTGAGCAAGTTTGGCTCCACGCGGTTGAGCTTTCGGAATCCATCCGATTCCGGCTGAGAGAACCTCTCTGTAATCAGGTCCCGCACAGCGGTCTCAGAAACATGAATGGCGAGAACGCGTGATCGCCGAAAGATCAACGCAACATGATTAGTCTCGTCCTTGATCTCATCATTGAGAGTCCACGGAGTCGCAACAAAGCCTGCAAGGCAGTCAATAGAGGACTCTAGCCAAAATGAGCGACTGGTACGGACAAAGCGATTGGAAATCCCAAGGCATAGGCATCCTCTGCGAATCTAAGTGAGTCGCTTGTGAACGATGCCTGATCTTACTATAAAAACAATTACCGCAAATGACTCTACAAATCCGCCAGCCGCTGACTACTGTCGCCGAAGCGGTCTAACTTGACCCCCATCCGGTCCATGATCGAGAGATACAGGCTCGCCGCGCGCCGGTTGTCGTTTCCACGTTCCAGGTAGTCGAGATTCCGGCCGGTCTGCAACGCGCCGCCTGCCTTGCCCGCCAGCACAATCGGCATCTGGTCCGCGCCGTGCGTGTCGCCGTCGAACAAATTGGAACAACCCATCAAAAGCGAGTTGTCCAGCAGCGACTGCCCGCCCTCGTCAATTGCCTTCAGTCGCCGGATCAGGTACGCGTACTGCTCCACATGGAACTGGTTCGTCTTGAGATACATCGCCTCGGCTGCCGCCGCCTTGCCGTTATGCGTCAGGTCCAGGTGCAATGCGCCCTTCACGCCTTCCAGGAACTTGAAATTCATCTGCGACAGATCGTTGTTCAACATCAGCGTCACAATGCGCGTCTTGTCCATCTGGAACGCCAAGACCACCAGATCCAGCATCAGCTTCATGTGATCGGGCACATTCTGCGGCAACTGATCCGCTGGGCGCGGCATGTTAGGCTTGGCCAGCGTCGGCTTCCAACCCTCTATCCGCTCCTCTTTCTTGGCCCGTTCAATCCGCTTTTCAATGTCGCGGATCGATTCCAGATACTCGTCCAGTTTCACCCGGTCGCCCCGGCTGATCTTCGGTTGCAGCGAGTGCGTGTCGTCCAACACCGAATCCAGAATCGTCTTGTCCAACTGCCGCCCGGAGCCGTCCCCCACCAATTGGTCAAAGGTCCGCGCGGGGTAAATTTCCTTGGTGGCCGGCTTCGTCGGCGAGGACCAAGAGATGCAGCTTCCATAGATCATGGAAAGCCCGTCTTCCAGTCGCAACTCGTTCGGTTCAATCCCAAGCGCCAGGCTGGGCACCGCCGTCTGGCCGCCAATCTCCCGCGCCATCACCTGGTCGAACGTCGTGCCGACCCGGATATCGGCCGGGTCCAGACTCACCTTGGCGCACGACAACAGGTTCGGCATCCTTCCCAGGTGCGGACTGGTCGAGATAAACGCCTGATGATTGTACAGCCCGCGCAGGAAGTTGATGTCCTCCCGGTGGGGAAGCAGCGGTTGCGCCGCGGGGCCCAGCTCCATTTGCGCGCCTTGCCCCTTGGCCCACCAATGGATCGGCTCCACGCCATTGGAGAAATAGACGCAGGCGAAGCGGACCGGGGCCTTGTTCGCCGCTCGAAGCGACTCCATCCATGGCAGCGCCAGTGCCACTCCGGCTCCCCGGAGAAAGTGACGGCGAGAGGGATTCATTTTCATCGTTTTACATCCTTGGCGAGTTCCGCCGGCTCCAGGCCGCGGCGGAATCGGAACTGCGGGCTGGTGACGATTTCGGTCGCCAGTTGGGTGAATGTGGCCGCTCCTCCAGCCTGCACCAGCTTGTCCACCAGAGGCTGATCCGAGGCAATCACAGTCCGTCCCAACGCATAACCGATCAATTTATACGACAAATTGCGCAAAACCTGCGGCTCCTGGGCCTTCAGGGTCTGAATCAGCCCTTCTATGCCGCCCTCGTCTTCTACCGGCTTGCCGTCGCTATAGGAGGCGCGCAGACGGCCCACGGCGTCATATTTCTCAAACGGGAAACCCAGCGGGTCGATTTTGGAATGGCAGGCCGCGCATTTGGCGTTGCGCATATGCTCTTTGAGCCTCGCTTTGACCGACAAACCGCCAAATCCTTTGTCATCAGCGGGAATGGAGCCGGCGTCGGCCGGAGGCGGAGGCGTCGGGGTTCCCAAGATACGCCGCAGCACCCAGTCGCCGCGCTTGACGGGGCTGGTCCGCAACGGCGCCGAGGTGGCCGTCAACACCGAACCCATACGCAGAACGCCGCCCCGCTGGGCGGCGTTCGCGCCCTCCACTCGCTGGGTTTCTCCCTTTATTTCCTTCATTCCATAGTGCTTAGCGAGCAGCGGGTTCACGAACGTATAGTCCGCTTGCAGGAGTTCCCGGACCGGGCGGCCGTTCCGGACCATGTATTCAAAGAACGAAACCGACTCGTCGTACATGGCGGATTTGAGGTCGGCGGTGAATTCGGGGAAGCGGGAGGTGTCGGCGCCGGTGTACTCATCGAAGCGGTAGAAGCCGAGCCACTGGCCGAAGAACTCGGAGGCGAAGCGGCGGGCCTTGGGGTCGGCGAGCATGCGCTTGGTTTGGCGCGCAAGTTGTTGCGGGTCAGAGAGTTCGCCCTTTTCGGCGGCGCGGCGAAGCTCGTCGTCGGGGACGGTGGACCAGAGGAAAAAGCTGAGGCGGCTGGCCAGTTCCCAGTTGTTGAGAGGGGAGCGGGGGCGGGCCTGGAGGGGCTGTTCGACGCGAAAAAGGTACGCGGGAGACACCAAAATGCGCGAAATAAGCGCTCTTATGGCGTCATTATGCGTCATTTTTGCGCCTTCTCGCGCGCTTGTGTAGAAGCGGCGGAGCTTGTCTTTCTCCTCCGGGGCGAGCGGACGGCGCCCAGCTGT
>DASTML010000270.1:0-14832 GCA_035714175.1 Bryobacteraceae bacterium
TTTCCTGGACAGTCGTTTAAGGCGTACCCGGAGGTGTTTGCGGGCGGGCCGCAGCCGGATCTCTATAGGACCGTGCTGACGGAAATGCCGGAGCGGAGCGTGGTGGTGATTGCTCTGCCGGACCAGTTGCATTTTCCGGCGACGATGGAGGCCCTGAAAAATAATCAGCACGTGATTTGCGTGAAGCCGTTGGTGTTGACGGCGCGGGAATCGCTGGAGATTGAGCGCGAAGCGCGGGCGCGCGGACTGTTCGTCGGGGTGGAGTATCACAAGCGGTTTGACGACCGGGCGCACAAGGCGCGGCAGTTCTACCGGGCCGGGCGTTTAGGCGAATTCAAGCTCGGCACCGCGCGGCTGATGGAGAAGTGGTACTACCGCGAGTCGAACTTCCAGAACTGGTGCACGGTGGAGAACACGGACTGCTTCACCTACATCGGGTGTCACTATGTGGATCTGGTGCATTTCATCACCGGATTGAAGCCGGTGGCTGTTTCCAATTTCGGCATTGTCGACACCTATCCGAACGGCAAGCAAGGCTATCTGTGGTGCGACACGCGGGTGCGTTGGGACAACGGGGCCGTGCTGAACGTGCAGACCACGCTTTGTTATCCGAACGAGGGGCCGGGGCCGAATACGCAGGGAATTACGATGTACTGCGGCGGGGGCACGGGCGCCATGCTCGATCACAGCGACCAGTACCGGGGCTTGGGCTATACGTTCTCCGAGAAAAGCGACGCGCCAGGGGCGACATTCTACAGCGAGCCCAGCCCGGACTACTTCCAATACAACGATCTGGGCGGGCCCGGATTGGAACCGGTGGGCTATGGCGTGCGGAGCGTGGAGTATCTGGTGAAGGCCATTTACCGCGTGGATGCGGCCGGAGATGTGGCGGCGCGTCAGGCGTTGTTGGCGGAGATCGATGAAAAGGGAGTTCTGGCGACGCCTGCCAATAGCCGGTACAACGAACTGGTGGTAGAGGCGGGCCGGTTGTCGATCCTCAACGGCGGACGGGAAGCTCTGATAGAGTACGAGCCGGAGCCGAAGGTCTCCCTGGCTTGACGGAAGAAGAAATCGGCATCTACCTGGAAGACAATGGGTTCCCGGCGCATATTGTGCGCGCCGGGAGCGCCGGTCTGGTGAGCCGGTGGCAGGAGTTTGTGGCCGAGGTGGAGCGCGGGTATTCGTACGGATTGTCCGAGTACCGGCACGATCTGGACATCCGCGGCGCAATTGCGGTGCTGGAACTGGAAGATCGCGTGACCGATGCCGATGCACGATTCGAAGGCTTGTTGGTGCGCCGGGAGATCCGGGTATGGGAGAGCGGCGGCGGGCAGCCATGGTGGGATTTTGGCTTTCCGCGGAATACGGGTGGCCGGTTGCTTCGGGATTTGCGCGCGGCGGGAGTGCCGGACGAAGAGCTATGACTGCGTTGTGGCTGGCCTGGCAAGTGGCGGCGGCCATGCCGTTGCTGGAACAGGGCAGGTTTGCCGACGCCCGTCCGCATCTGGAGAAGGCCTGCGCGGCAAAAGAAACCAATGGCTGCTATCTGCTTGGCCGCACGTTGCTGGCGCTGGATCAATACGAAGCAGCCAAGCGGACGCTGCTGCCGTTGGCGGCCACTGACCGGGATCCGTGGCGGGTAAGGGACGCGCTGGGTTCCGTGCACGAAGCATTACGGGAACCGGCAGAGGCAGAATCCCAGTTCCGCTCCGCCATGGCCGAAAACAGGGACCGGGCACCCGAACCGCGCTACCACCTGGGACGATTTCTGATCCGGGAAGGTCGGACGCACGATGCGATTGGGGTGCTCACCGTGTTGGCGGAACGGTTTCCCAAATACGAACCCGGCCGGTTTGCACTCGGCCGGGCATTTTATTCGTTGGACCGGATGAAGGAGGCCGAAGCTCACCTTGCCGGAGCCCCGTCGATGGACGAAGCCAAACGGTTGTTAGAGAAGATTAGGCGACTCGGCGGGAAATAACTAAGCCGAGGCCGGGGCAGCTTTCTTACGGGTTGTCTTCTTCTTGCCGGCGGGAGGCTGGCGATCGCTCTTTTTCAAGCTGCCGAGAACGATAGAGAGAACAAACTTCTTTTCCCCGTGATCGTCGAAATTAATCTTGACGTGCTCTTCGGTGCATTCGACGACGCTACCTAGCCCGAACTTGCCATGTTCTACCTGGGCGCCCGGCGCAAAGGCGGGTTTGGCCATGAATGGATCTCCTTGCGTAATGGTAACACAATTGCTTGTGAAGTTGGGTACTGGGGCGTACGCTGTTATCTATGCGGCGTTTGGCGGGGTTAGCCATTCTGGCAACGATATCGGTACATGCGCAGATTGTGGGCGTTCTTATCCCGCGACCTCCGAACGAGGTGCGCGAATATCTTGGGTTGACGCAAGAGCAATCCCGCGCCCTCGATTTGCAGTGGCCTTCCTATTGGAGTGGGTCTAAAACTCTGCGGGACACGTGGGAGACGTTACAGCCGCAAATCTTGGAGGAGACGAAGCGTTCTCCTTTACGCCCGGCGGAATTGGGGCGGTTGCACGCGGAGCGCGAACGGGCACGCCGGCTGTTTCGGAGCCAGGAAATCGAATGGATGCGAACGGCAACGGCCATTTTGACGGAAACACAGATCGCAAAGCTGCGCGTGCTGGCGGAGTGGGCCGGGCGAGGCGGTTGGCGCGATACCGCTATTTCTATGGGGTTGTTGTCAACCGAATGTCTTACGGCCGGGTTACGTTCTAACGCATCCGATCCGATGCCCGAGGTTTGCCAGGCGCCCTATATCCCGATGATCACATCGATTCCGGATTGGTCCGTCGACAAACAGGGCGAGGCAAAGCGGGAGTCTGCGGAAGCGTATCTTGGTCTTTCGAAAGAACAGAAAGACCAAATCGAGGCCAACAGGCGGCGTTCCTATACGGATTCGGGCGTGAATCGCATGCGGCAGGTGGCGCGCGAGATCCGCGAAGAGTTGGCGAGGGAAACACTGGACGAAGCGGCGATTGGCATCCGCTACGCGGAGATGGAGTCGTTGCGGCGTAAGGAAACGGAATTGACCCGCAAGCAAACGGCTGAAAACGTTGCCGTGCTACGGCCGGAGCAAAAAGTGAAGTTGGACGCATTGCGCGAGGCCATGCGGCTGACGTGGGCGGTGTCCGATGCGCGTTCCGAAGGATTGCTGGGAGGCCGTTGCGAAGACAATGGCGTTATCTTTTTCGATTCGAATCCCATCAGCATGGACCTATTCTTCTACTACCTCGGCGACTGCCCGGACAAACGGGCTCTATCGGATCTACCGTAGCAGCACCGCCGTTTCCCTCTGTTCCGCTGCAACCGCCGATTGCAGCGGCGTCCTGCCCTTGCCGTCCCGCGCCGTTTTGTCTGCTCCGGCGGCCAACAGCGCCCGGACCGCCTCCGCCTTTCCCCACGAAGCTGCGATATGCAGCGCCGACTCACCCGATTCGCGCGATACCGCCCGCACATTGGCGCCTGCCGCTGCCAGCAACCGGATCACTTCCGGTTCGCCCGCAAGCGCCGCGTCATGGAGTGGCCAGGTCCCGGATTTGTCGGGAAGATTCGGATTCGCCTTGTACTGTAACAGCAGCCGGACGATCGCTACGTTGCCTTTCAGGCAAGCCGCCTGCAACGGCGTCCGCCCCTGCGCGTCCGGCGTATCCGGTTTTGCCCCGAGTTGTAAAAGCATGGCGGCCAGATCGGTCTCTCCACGAAGCGCGGCCGAGGAGAGCGTCGGCACCGGAACCTGTGGCGTTTTTGCCCCCTGCCGGAGCAGCAGGAGCACGATCTGCTCTCTCGTCTTGCGGTCGGGAATGCGCGCCGCGAGGTCCAATGCGCTTCTGCCGTCCGCATCGGGCGTCAATTTGTCCGCGCCGGCTTGTAGCGCGCGGTCCACACACGGAGGATTGGCGGCGTGCACGGCCGCATGCAGCGCCGTCGTCTGCGTGGACGGGGCGGCCGCTGGGCACGCGGCCTGTGCCGCCAGAAGTAGGACCTGCAAAATGGCCATTACCAGGGTCTGACGGCGAAACTGCGTTTAGTGTGGAGTGTGCGTTGCCGGAAATGACACAGCCGCGTTTCGAATTGGCCTTCGCCAAACGGAGCGGGTAATGAAAATACGGTACATGGAAATTGGAAACCAGATTGCTTGTTAACTCCTCATAACAATCGCGCCCATTTCGTCCGGATGGGCTGCGAGAATAGGAATCGCCGCCCGGATGCGGCCCCGAGGTGAAGCTTGCAAGCAATCGTATGGATTCTTTTGGCAGCGATGCCCCTGTTGGCGCAGACTGGACCGCGGGAGAGAACCAGCCGCAAGGTACGAGACAAGGCGTCCGAACCGCGGCAAACGGCTCCCGATCCGGACGCTCCCGTTGCGCAAGGCCCGCGCGGCAGTGGTGCATTTGGGCGATATGCGGTGGTTTTGGAGCAGGCTCCGGTGGCGGCGGCCATGCCCACCCGGGAAGCCATGATGAGCGCGGCAGGCCGTTCCCACCGTGCCCGGGTCGCCGAATCGCAAGCGGCGGTTCACGCCGAAGTGGCCCGGCGCGGATTGCGTGAGTTCGGAGCGTCGGACACGCTGGTGAATGCCGTTTACATATCGGCCCGTGCGGAAGATGTCGATGCGCTGGCAGCCCTGCCCGGCGTTCGTTATGTCCGGGAGTTGCGCCCAATCCATAAATTAATGACTCGCGCCAACGATGTGGTCCGGTCTCCCGCTGCCTGGAGTTTCCTCGGCGGAAAGAGCAATGCCGGAACCGGTGTCCGGATCGCCATTATTGACAGTGGGATCGACCACATGCATCCATCGATGCAGGATTCTTCCCTGTCGATGCCATCCGGATTTCCCAAATGCAGCGGTTCGGAGTGCAGCTATACAAATACAAAGGTCATCGCGGCGCGGAGCTTCGTGGATCGCCTGATTTACGCCTACTCGAACGATACCCGCCCCGATGACGCCAGTCCGCGCGACCGCAGCGGTCATGGGACAGCCGCCGCGAGCGTCGCCGCTGGCGCCGACATCGATACTCCGCTCGGACGCATGTCGGGCGTCGCCCCGAAGGCCTACCTGGGAAACTACAAGGTATTTGGAACGCCGGGGGTGAATGATTTCACGTTTGACGACGTTATCATCGCCGCATTGGAAGCCGCGCTGTTAGACGGAATGGATGTTGCGTCTCTGTCGTTGGGCGGCGCTTCGTTGTGGGGGCCGAACGACCGGGGATCTGTGTGCGACAAGGGCGGCAATACCGCGTGCGATCTGCAAGTGGAAGCAGTGGAAAACGCCGTCCGGCGCGGCTTGACGGTTGTCGTCAGCGCCGGCAACAGCGGCGATGCCGGCCTGGAAATTCCTTCTCTAAACACCATCTCCTCGCCCGGCATCGCCCCCAACGCGATCACCGTCGGTGCGACCGTTAACTCCCACGTGCTTTTTCAATCCGTCCGCGTGCCCGGCGGCCCCGCCGCCTTGCAGCGAATGAATGCCTATTTTGGCGACGGCCCGAAGCCGTCTACACCACTGCAAGCTGTCGTGCGTGATGTGACGAAACTGCAAAACGATGGCAAAGCCTGTACCTCGCTAGGAAATGGAAGCCTTTCGGGAACGATCGCGCTGATCGCGCGCGGCAACTGCACTTTTGCCGTGAAGGTGAATAATGCACAGCAGGCGGGCGCCGTTGGCGTCATCCTTTATCAGACGGATTCGAACTCCATTTTTGCGCCCGGCGCTCTGAGCGGCACTGCGATTCCGCTGGTGATGATCGGCAAGGATAATGGAGTCGCGTTGCAGCAATATGTGAATACAAACCCTTCTGCCGTAGCGCAATTGGACCCCGCCATCACCGCGCTCGACGCACCGGCCGATGAGATCGCGATTTTCTCCTCGCAAGGTCCGGCCACCGGCAGCAACGGCATCAAACCCGAACTTGTCGCTGTCGGAGCCGATCTTTACATGGCTACCCAGAAGTATGACCCGAATGGCGAACTCTACGATCCCACGGGATTTGTGCGCGGCGACGGGACCAGTTTCTCCGCGCCGATGGTGGCGGGAGCCGCGGCCCTCGTCAAACAGCGTGGGCCGAACCTGACGCCAGCGCAGGTGAAGTCGGCTGTGGTGAATGCGGCGAATCCCAATATCTATGACTACGACTATGACGGCAACCGGATCGCCGCCTTCCAGTCCGGCATGGGTGCGGGACAACTGGATGTGGACCGCGCCGTGCGCGCCAATGTGGCGGCTGATCCCGCGGCTGTCTCGTTTGGCGTTGTGACGGGGCTGCCGTTGAGCGCCCAAGTTCGCCTGGTTAATCTTTCGAACAGTCCGCTGAACCTCCAGTTTCATGTGAGCGAAGAGGTTCGCGCCAACGGAGTTACCGTTTCGGTCTCGCCCTCATCGGCGAACGTAGGTGTGGGACAAACCGCGACTGTTACGCTTCGCGTCACCGGCAGTCTCCCCTCGGCGCAGTGGTATGAAGGAGCCTTGGTAGTCGATGGCGGCGTCACGCAACTGCGGATTCCCTATTCCTATCTTGTGGGCAACAACGTGCCTTTCAACGCCATCCCGTTAACCAGCGACGGCTTCACCGCCCTGGTCAACGGGCGCGTCAGCCGCTTGAACGTCAAATTTGTCGATGCGCAGGGCGTGCCAGCGTCCGGCGTGCCGGTGCGTTTCCGTTCTGAAGTCGGCGGCGGGCGCGTGGACACGGCGTTGGCCCAAACTGATGCCCTTGGTATTGCCGACGCTGTGGTTTTCGCCGGGCCTTCCCTCGGCGAACAGGTTTTCAGCGTAGAAGGCGGCGGGCTGCACGTCGAGTGGGTTGGCCGCGCCATTCAGCAGCCGCTGATTCAAAGTTCCGGCATTGTCAACGCCGCCAGCGGCCAACTTGGTTCCGGGATTGCGCCGGGTTCGTATATCTCTATTTTCGGCGCGGCGCTGGCCGATAGTACCCTGGCTTACTCTACCCCGTATCTTCCGCTCTCGCTCGCCGGTATCAGCGTCGGTTTTGACGTTCCCGGCCGCCAGCTTAGCTATCCCGCGCGGCTACATTTTGTGAGTCCTGGCCAGATCAATGTGCAGGTTCCCTGGGAACTGGCAGGCATTTCGGCCGTCGATATGAAAGTCAGCATTGGCGATTTCTCTTCCGCCACGGTCCGTATTGCGGTAAATGACTATTCTCCGGCGTTCTTTGAATACTCAGATGCCGGCAGCGGACGCCTGCTTACCGCCGCATTGGATGCCAATTACAATTTGGTGACAGCGGCAAATGCCGTCGCCCGCGGGCAAGTGGTGCAACTATACGCCAACGGGATTGGCCCGGTAGATAATGCACCTGCTTCCGGCGAGCCTGCGGGCGCTCAGCCCCTCTCCTCTTGCCGCTCCACCCCCGAGGTGTCCATAGGCGGCCGACCGGCGCCAGTGTTATTCTGCGGTCTGGCCCCCGGGTTTGTGGGGTTGTATCAAGTCAATGTAACTGTCCCCGCCGATTCGCCCACTGGCATTCAGCCGTTGGTCATTCGTTCGGGAGGCATTACTGCGAAGACTGCCTCGTTGCCCGTCCGCTAAGGAACCGCACTGCTACATGTCACTGGGAAGAGTTGTCGCTGCTCTGCTGGCGCTGGGGATCGCTCCCGCGCAAATTGTTCCCGATTTGTATGTTCTGGAACTTACGGAGCCGGCGGCGCCTTCCCGTACGCGCGGCGCGCTTGGCGTGCGGGAGTCACAGGCGCGGGTTCGAACGGCGATGGCGGCGAGAATGGGCCGGCGAGCCGAGGTCCGCAGCGCCTTGGAAGTGGTGATGAACGGGTTCATTGTGCGCGCGGCCGCTACCGGGGCGGAATTGGCGGCTCTGCCCGGCGTGGCGCGCGTCTGGCCTGTATTTCAATTGCAGCCAGAATTGGACCGCGTGGTAAAAACTCACAACATCGATAAGGCTTGGGCGCAAATAGGCGGTTCGGAGCGCGCCGGGGCCGGTGTTCGGATCGGCATTCTGGATTCAGGTCTCGATTTGAACCATCCGGCGTTTCAATCCAGTACGATGACCCCTCCCGAGGGCTTTCCCCGGGCGACGAACGAAGCGATTCAAAGCCGTTTGAACGGCAAAGTCATCGTCTACCGGACCTATGACCAACTCGGCGGCTATGACGATTCGGCTAGCGACGAGTCCGGTCATGGCACCGCCGTCGCCATGGTGGCCGCGGGTCCTCGCGTGATGGCTCCCCTTGGTGAAATACAAGGCGTGGCGCCCGAGGCGTGGCTTGGCATCTATAAGGTGTTTGTCGGCCCGGATGGTGCGACTTCGAACACGGCGATTGCGATAAAAGCGTTGGACGATGCGGCCGCCGATGGCATGGATGTTCTGAACCTCAGCTTCGGTTACCTGCCGGCAATCCGCCCGGATCTCGATGCTTTGTCCGCTGCTATTGAACGTGCGGCGGGCCTGGGCCTGGCCGTCGTCAAGTCCGCGGGAAACTCCGGCCCCGTCCTGCAGTCTGGTTCCGGCCCGGCCGTCGGCTCCGGCGGCCTGACTGTCGGCGGCAATCGGACAGACCGCGTTTTCTCCTCCGGCATCCGGGCCAGCGGTCTGGACGCCATGCCGGCCGTGCCCGGCGATGGCACTGCCCCTTCCGCCCCGGTGGTTGCCCCGGTGCGGCTCGCCGGCGGAAATGCCTGTGACGCCTCGCCGGACGGCTCGTTCTCCGGCGTGATTGTTCTAACCCCGCGCGGCGATTGCGAGTTCTCTGCCAAGCTTGCCCATCTGCAGGCGGCCGGCGCCGCGGCTGTTCTCTTTTACGGCGTGGATGCGGAGCCTGCCGCCTTCGTCATCGGCGCCGGCGGCTCCACTCTGCCTTCCATGATGATTGACGGCCGGGATGCCGCCCGCCTAATACAAAAATTGGAAGAGACGCCCGAAATGGCCGTGGAGATGGCTTTTCAAAATACCCTTCCCTTCCTGCTGGACGGCGACGGCGTGTCGAGTTTTTCCTCCCGCGGTCCCGGCCCGGACGGGGCCATTCGGCCCGATCTTATTGCGACGGCTGAAGAGGTCCTGACCGCTGCGCAGGCCCATAATCCCAGCGGCGACATTTATAACTCTTCCGGTTATGCCGTCGTGTACGGCACCAGTTTTTCTTCTCCCGTAGTGGCCGGCTCTTACGCCGTCTTAAAGTCGGCTCGTCCGGGTCTGTCTCCGAATCAGTACCGCTCTCTGCTGGTCAACACCGCACAGCCGTTTCCCGTACACGCCGAACGGCCGGCCCGGGTTCAAGCCGGAGGCGCGGGCCGGCTGGACGTGGAAAATGCCCTGCGCGGACGGCTGTCGGTTGACCCGGTCTCTCTCAATCTCGGAATTGGCAACACCCGGGCCAACGCCTCGCGACGTATGCGTGTGCAGAATGTAAGCTCCAATGTGGGTACGTGGTCCGTGTCCATCGATTCGGCCGATACGACGGCGCCCACCGTTGAACCCTTCGAATTTTCGCTTGGCCCCGGCGATGTAGTGGACTTGCAGGTGGCTCTCCGCGGCGAAGTGCCGCAGGGAGAAACGCAGGGGTTTCTCCTCTTTCACTCGATGGATGCCGTCGACGGCGAGCGCCCGCAGCGGGTAGCCTACTGGTACGCGGCTCCCACCGGCGTACCTGCCATGGCCAGTTTTGTACCTGGCGCACCGTCTTCGGCCACCGCGGGAAGCACCGTGACGATTGCCATGCTAGTGACCGATGCGACGGGCGTCGCGACGCCCTACGAGACGCCAACCGTTACCCTGCTGGAAGGTTCCGGCGCCTTCGTCGAAGCGGCGTCGCTGGAGCGCACCTACCCGGGGTACTGGGTGATTCGTCTGCGGGTCGGAGAAGAGGTGGGCCAGCAAAACCGGTTCCGCATCGAGTTTGGTCCAGTTATCCGGGAACTCTCGATTCGAGGCCGTTAGCCAGGCACTCCGCCGGACGGAAGGCGGCGGCCCTTTCCCGGGGGAGCGCTGCTATACTTGGGGGGAAAGCGGTCGAGCCAGGAATGGAAGAATTAAAGAAGAAGCTGCAAGACGAGATCGCCGTCCTGGAACACGAGTTCCGGACAGAGTTGCCGAAGGAAATCCTGCGGGCGCGCGAGTTGGGAGACTTGAGCGAGAACGCGGAGTATCATGCCGCGAAGGAGCGGCAGGGTCTGGTGAATGCCAGGCTTGGGCAATTGCGGAAGCGGCTTGCGGAACTATCCATGATCGACCTGCAGAAGGTGCCGCGGGATCGCGTTGGTTTTGGTTCTACGGTGGTCGTTTTCGATACCGAGAAAGAAGCGGAAACCACTTACCGCCTGGTCGCCAGCGAAGAGTCCGATGTGAAGAACGGCTTGATTTCAACCAGTTCGCCGATCGGGCGCGGCCTGTTGAACAAGCGTGTGGGCGACGAAGTGAAAATTGTTGCGCCGGGCGCCACGTTGCAATATGAAGTGGTTCGACTGACTACGATTCACGGGGAAGTGTTGGAATAAACGCGGAGTCCTGCCCAGGAACCTCACTCATTACCCATGACCATCACACGCGCCATCGGAGCCGGCTGCAATCAGATCATTCTGTTGATCGTTCGCGGCTTAGCGCTTTCTCGCATACACCCCAACGTGTTGACGCTGATTGGTCTATTGATCAATGTCTTTGCGGCCGTTTTGTTGGCGCGCGGTGAGTTTCTACGGGCGGGGTTGGTCATCATCGGCGCCGGCCTGTTTGATATGGTGGACGGCCGGGTTGCTCGCCACACGAATCAGGTAACCCGCTTCGGAGCGTTTTTTGACTCCGTGTTAGACCGTTACTCGGACCTCGGCCTGCTCATGGGCCTGCTGGTCTACTACGCAAATATCGACCGTTTTTTCTATGTTGTTTTGACCGCCGTCGTCATGACGGGTTCCGTCATGGTCAGCTATGCGCGAGCGCGGGCGGAAAACTTGATTCCTACCTGTAAAGTCGGATTCGCGGAGCGTCCGGAGCGCGTCGTGCTTTTGATTATCGGTGCGTTGTTTGACCGGATGGCGCCTGTACTTTTCGTCATTGCGGTCATTTCAAACCTGACGGTGATTCACCGGATGATCTATACCTTCCAACAGGCTAAACAGTTGGAAGACGCGCAGTTGCGCCCCGCCGGGCGGAGCGAATCCACCTCGGCTGGCACCAAAAAGTAGCGCGGCCTACTCTTCCATCACCACCACGGCCATAGCGAGTTCCGGGGTGTGCGTAATCGTCAGATGAATGCGACCTATGCCTTTTCGGGCCGCAATCCCGGCGGCGGCGCCGGAAAGCCGGAGCGACGGTTTTCCAGACTGGTCGCGGGTTACTTCGAAATCTTTCCAGGTCACGCCGCCGGCCAACCCTGTGCCAATGGCCTTCATGCCGGCCTCTTTGGCGGCAAAACGACCGGCCAACCGTTCATCGGCATTTGCTTTTGACAGCGCGTATCTTGCCTCCGCTTCCGTGTAAATCCGCTGCAAAAACCGGCTGCCGAAGCGGGCGCGGCTGGCACGTATGCGGGCCACCTCGGCCAGATCGGATCCAATGCCGAGAATCATAAGATAGACGTCCTCCGGGAGTGAACTCCGCTTCCATTATGGGGGGTAGAATAGAGGCTATGCACATTCCGGACGGGATTCTCTCCGTGCCAGTCTGGGCGGCGTTGAACGTGGCCGCCGCGCCGGGTATTGGGCTGGCCGTCCGCCGTGCAAAAAAGGGACTTTCCGAAGGCCAGGCGCCTTTGTTAGGCGTCATGGGCGCTTTTGTCTTTGCCGCACAATGCATGAATTTCCCGGTTGGTTTCGGTACTAGCGGACATCTGCTGGGCGGTGCGCTTCTGGCCATGACGCTTGGTCCCGGTGCGGCGGTCATTATTCTTACCGCCATTCTGATCCTCCAGGCTCTTCTCTTCCAGGACGGCGGCTTGCTGGCGCTGGGGGCGAATGCCGTGAATATGGCTCTAATTGGCGTGTGGGCGGGTTGGATCCCGTACCGCATGCTCTCACAGGGGCCGCTCCGGACAGTCGGTATATTTGCGGGCGGATTTCTTTCGGTTCTTGCTTCGGCGGCCGCAGCGATCCTGGAGTTGCGTTTGTCTGGCGTGCCCATGAGCTCCGCCGTGGTGGGCGTATCTTCGCTGGTTTTCCTAGCTACCGCGACGATTGAAGGGCTGATTACTGTTGCGGTCTTGCAGGCCGTGGAACGGCTGAATCCGGGCTGGCTGCGGCAGCCGCGGGGAACGCCGGGCCGGGCCGCGGGTCTGTTGGTAACGGCAGCTATTCTGATCGTTGCAGCCGGCGTGTTGTATGCATCCGCGCTGCCGGACGGGTTTGAATCGTTAGCTCACCAACTGGGCATCGCCTCGCGGGAGCGCACGATTTGGAACGCGCCGCTTCCGGACTATGAGGCACCGTTTTTTGTTGCCGAATGGTCGAAGAAAGCCGTGGCGGGTCTGGCCGGCCTTGGTTTGATATATGGAATTTGCATGACAGTGGGACGTCTCTTGATCCGCCAAAGGAGCGCCTAGTTGCGCGGCGATGCCCGCCGGCTCGCCTCGCTCCGGTTGGAAGAATGGGCGCGGGGCGACTCCTATCTGCACCGGCGCGACGCGCGAGCCAAGATAGCCGGCTTACTCATATTCCTGGTTGCCGTATCTACCACCCCGCCGTCGTCTCCTGGAGCCTACTTACCAGTGGTGCTGGTTTTCGCGGCCGGATTAGCTATTTCCGGCTTACCGCTTCCGCAGGTCGCCGCGCGCGCCGCTGTCATCCTTCCCTTTCCTTTGTTGTTCGGATTTGTAAGCTGGTTGGAAAGTGGGAATGCTACCTTCGCGGCCGCCTTAATTGTTCGAAGTTATGTTTCCGCGCTTGCTGTTGTTCTTTTAATGGGAGTAACCCCATTGCCTGAACTTCTACACGGCTTCCGCGGGTTGGGCGCCCCGGCCCTGCTGGTCATGGTTCTGCAATCGATTGTGCGGTACCTGCAGTTGGTGGTGGATCATGGTTTGCGTATGCGCCGGGCTGCCGCTTGCCGGGACGCTGGTGGTCTCCCGGCACGGAACCGGCCGTCCCTCTGGCGGCGCTCGAGCGGAGCTCTTGCCGTATTGTTCGGCCGCTCGTATGAACGAGCGGAAGGCGTTCACCGGGCTATGGTTGCCCGGGGATTCCGCGGCGACTTCTTGGCTCCCCGGCCGTCGCGATTTCAATGGCAGGACGGGGTGTTCGTCGCCGGGTGTACCCTCGCCGCTGTGGGCGCCCGCCTCTGCATGAGGGTTCTGTCATGAGTTTGCCCGTTGTGGACGTACGCGGACTGCAGTATCGTTATCCGGACGGCGCCTACGCTTTGCGCGGCGTCGACTTTCAATTGGCCGCCGGTGAAAGCGTAGCCCTCTTTGGCGCCAATGGCTCCGGAAAGACGACGTTTCTCCTCCATCTCGCCGGCCTTCTCCGCGGGGAAGGCGACTTGCGGATCGGAGGCCTGCCGCTCAATGACGAAACCTTGCCGGACATCCGCCGCATTGTTGGTTATGTATTCCAAGACTCCGACGACCAACTGTTCATGCCCACCGTCTTGGAGGACGTTGCTTTCGGTCCGTTACATCAGGGAGTGGATGGCGTCGAGGCTACGCGCCGTGCCCGCGAGACTACTGCCGCGCTGGGAATTAGTCACTTGGAGAACCGTGCGCCCTATCATCTCAGCGCGGGGGAAAAGAAACGCGCGGCGATTGCCGGTGTGCTAGTTATGACGCCGGACGTGCTCGTTTTCGATGAGCCCACTACATTCCTTGATCCGCCGGGACAGGGAGATTTGGCTCGTTTGCTGCAGGAGTTGCCGCAGGCAAAGTTAATCGCGACGCATGATGTATCTTTCGCCCGTCGCGTCGCGCAGCGGGCTATCTTCTTCGCCGGCGGCCGGATCGCCGGGGATGGGCCAGTGGAAGAGATCGCCGACCGCTTCCACTGGCGGCTGGATTAGTCGGCTGCTTCGTTCCGGAAGGCGGCCCAGCGCTTACGCTGCGCTTCAGCAATACGTTTCCGGGCTTCCGGGCTCAGATTGCGCTTGCGGCGCGGCTTCCGGCCGGCTTTTTTCGCCGATCCGGATTCCGGCGCATCTTCATTGGCAACGGGGGCAGCGGCGCGGGGTTTCTTTCCGCCGAGGAGGGCGCGAACCAGACGGATCTGCTCCTCCAGGCGCTGTTTCTGTAATTCGAGACCTTCCAGGGCCGCTTCGTATAAAGCGGATTGGTCAACTTGTGATGGAGTTCTTGGCATACTCTTACTTCACAGGGTGCGACTTATCCGGGAATTTGTCAATACTATCGTAGAAGATAGAACAGGGGCCATCATTCGCAAGCCTAACGATCATATGAGCTTGGAAAACGCCCATCGCCGTATTATCGTGCCGGATTTTAGCCTGATTTATGAAAAAATCGTATAGGTTCCTCGCCAGATCCGGCGGCGCGGCCTTATCAAAACCCGGCCGGCGGCCCCGGCCGATATCAGCGTAGAGCGTGAACTGGGATACGATGAGTAAGCCTCCACCGATATCCCCCACCGTTTTATTCATCTTCCCCAGTTCGTCTTCAAATACCCGGAGATTGAGGATTTTTTCTACAAGATAGACGGCGTGTTCTTCCGTATCTCCGTGCCCGATTCCGAGAAACACTAGCAGTCCCGGGCCAATCTCGCCCGTTACGTTCCCTTCCACGGTTACACTGGCTGAAGACACTCGTTGGAGCAGAATTCGCATACAGTTCAGTATGCCTTCCTCCGATAGTAAGGACTGACGATGTTCATTGAGACCACTGCCTACGGCCGCGCCGGGCTTCT
>DASTML010000271.1:0-34317 GCA_035714175.1 Bryobacteraceae bacterium
GCGTACGTCAACCAATTCGCGTTCGGGCTTTTTGCGATGTCCTCCGGCGTCACTTGCGCGAAGGCAGATGTAGCCAGTAGCCATACAGCCAATCCGGTCTTTTGCATAATTCTCTCGATCCTGTCTTATTTCGCTGCGATGCGCGCCGTCTGCTTGGCCAGATAGGCAACCAGCCCATCGATCTCCGCCCCGCTGAGCCGCGCTTTGTAGTTGGCTGGCATCACTGAGTTCTTCGATACCGTCAGAGTCCGAACGTCATTGACGAGCACGAGATGCAGGTCGCCGCGCGCATCCAGCAACTGCAGAGAGAAATTGTTCCGGTTCTTCAACACGCCGTCCAGCGACCGGCCATTGTTGAGTTCCACGTGGGCTTTTTCGAAGCCTTTTGAGCCATTTGCACCCGGATCTTCGATGGCCATTCGTATGACGGAGGCGGAGCGGCTACCGCCGGCGTCGGTCAGGTCTGGCCCAATCTTGCCGCCCTTGCCAAGAATGGAATGACATTCATTGCACCCGGCCTTGCCCCAGAACAACGCGCGGCCCACCTCCGGATCGCCGGTCTGCGGCGATTCCGACGCCGGCGCGCGCAGCGAGACTACATAAGCGGTCAATTGCCACAACTTCTCATCCGTACCCGGGGTGGGCGGCATACCTCCGGAAGGTACGCCTTGCCTGATTCGCTCAAATGTTGCCTCGTCGGAAAGGGAATGCCACATAACGCGGCCGTGAGAAAGGTTGGGCCCGCGGCCCCCCTGGCCGCCTTGTCCATGACAGGCGGCGCAACCTTCATTGAATGACTTTTCACCGGCGGCAATTGCGGCAATGTTTCCAATTGCAGGATTCCGCTTCTTCTTGTCGTCTTCCTGCATGTGCTGGGCCATCAGCACCGACGCGCCAACCACGATCCACACAGATAACGATTTCATAAAACTCCGAAGCGAACAGAATACCGCAACGCGGCAGGCTCCGCATTCTGAGCGTGTTTCCACTTGCTAAGCCCTTAGCTGATGTGATTTTATGATTGCCATCCTTTTCACGGGGGTTAAGGAATGAATGTAAAGCAACTGCTTTCGGCGGGTATTTTTGTGCTCGCCGCAACTGCCGCGTGGTCGCAGGACTCGCGCGGCAAAATCCAAGGCCGGGTAACCGATGCTTCCGATGCGGTCATCGTCGGGGCAGCCGTCACGCTGCTGAATGACAATACCGGCGTAAGCGTCAATGCGCAAACAAACACGACCGGGCAATATCTCTTTGACTTTGTGATTCCGGGAACCTACACAGTTTCCGTGGAACTTACTGGATTCCGGAAGTTTGTCCAGAAAAACATCCTGGTTCAAGCACGCGCTGACGTTACGATTGACGCGCGTCTGGAGGCTGGATCGACCAAGGAGTCCATTACCGTGGAGGCCTCGCCTGTGGCCGTGCAGTTCAACACGTCGACGATGGGCCTCACGATAGACACCAAGATGACGAACAATCTCCCGATTATTCATCGCAATCCCTTTTTGCTGGCGTCCTTGAATCCATCGGTGGTTGTGCGGTCCACCACGGAACAGAGTCCCTTTCATCATTGGGCGGCCTCCCAATTGGATGTGGGCGGCAACACATCCACCAAAAACGACATCATCCTGGACGGATCACCGTCGATGACGGGACAAAAATCGTCCTATACGCCGCCGATGGACGCGGTGAGCGAAGTGAACCTACAGCAGAATGCGGTGGACGCCGAATTCGGCCATTCGGCGGGAGGCGTGTTAAGCGTCTCCATGAAATCGGGGACAAACGACTGGAAAGGTACCGCGTACTATTTAGGCCGCAATCCGGCGCTAAATGCTTTGGCGGATCGCATCACGCGGCGATCGAATCTGACGCGCCAGCACGTCTGGGGCGCAACGCTGGGTTCTCCGATTGTGAAGAACAAGGTATTTAATTTCGCCTCCTATGAAGGTTGGCGGACAATTGATCCGCGTTCGGCGCAATTCACTCTGCCCACCGACGCCGAACGCACGGGAGACTTTTCGCGCTCCTTGAACACAGCAAGCGGACTTCGGACGATTTACGACCCGTGGACGACTCAGGTCAACAACAACGTCGTTACCCGCACACCCTTCGCCGGCAACATCATTCCGCCGTCCCTGATCGATCCTACGGGTAAGATCGTGGTCGGTGACCTGTGGAAGGCCAACAATCCGGGCACCGGACCCACTGGCCTGAACAACTTCCTCGCCGGCTTCGGCAATCGCTTCCGCTATTGGAATTTCTCCGATCGCGTGGACTACAACGTCAATGACAAGCTGAAGGTCTTCGGCCGGTTCAACATCTTCCGTACCTACACGCAACAGGATGATTACACGGGCGGATCGCCCGCGCTGCAGGTGGATGGCTCCAAACGCCACTCGCGCAGTTTTTCCGGAGATGCGGTCTATACGCTGAACGCCTCCACGGTGTTCAACATTCGCGGCGCCTACAACTCCATCGTTGACTCCTTCGGCGTTCCGTCGGCGACTCTGAAAGATCTGGAACATCTTTGGCCCGGCAATCCGTGGTACAAGCCCTATCTCGCTGATCTGCCGGATATCTACTACCCCGGCATCAATGTGACGCAGGGTTCCACCACGAACCTTGGCCGCGGCAACTATTGGTACCAGGAGCCAAACTCGTACAACATCGAATCAAAAATGTCGAAGAATGCCGGTAAGCACTACTACAAGTTCGGCGGCGAATACCGTCGTGAGAACGTCAACGCGGCACGGCCCCGTTTGGCCACCTTCAACATCAACGGCGCCCTGACAAATGCCACTTTTAATAATCCGAACCTGGGTACCTCCGGCGACGGGTGGGCGACGCTTCTCTTAGGAGCGTTGGATAACAATTCGAATGTGGCGTCGATTCCCATACAACGTCCGCGCGTCAACATGATGGGTCTATTTTTCCACGACGATTTCAAGATCACGCAGAAGCTGACTCTCAATCTCGGCGTCCGCTACGAGTACTTCGGGGCCATGACTGACCCGGAGAACCGGCTGTCTCGCTATCTGGACCTGACCAAGCCGATTCCCGAGTTTCAGGGCGCGAACCAGCCGGTGTTGCCCGCGGCGGCCACCGCTCTCCGCACCAGCCCGCCCGTTTACAACGGTTCCTGGCTCTTTACTGATGACAACAATCGCAACTCGTGGAATCCGCCGAAGACTCTCTTCATGCCGCGTCTCGGGCTGGCCTACCGCGTGAATGACAGGACAGCCATTCGCGCCGGATTTGCCAGGTACATCATTCCGTCCACCCTGACCGATGGGCTGAACATCCTGGGTTCGGTCCCAATTCCAGGCTTCGATGCACAGACCGACGCAATTGCGCCCATCCAGGGCGTGCCGCAGCAACGGATGTCGAATCCATTTCCGAATGGACTCGTCGCGGTGGTGGGTAAGTCATTGGGCAGCTACACCGGCTTGGGCGGTACGCCCACCTGGTATCAGCAGGACTTCCGGCCGGGAGTTAACGATCGCGTCAACATCAGTTTGCAAAAGACGCTGCCTGGCAACATTCTGGCCGATATCACCTGGTTTATGAACTTCGGCCGCCACCTGCCGTACAATTTCGATATCAATCAGGTGGATCCGCGGATCGGCTTTCAGGTACAGAACGCCGTAAATGCCAGCGTACCCAACCCATTTTTCAACGCCTTGCCTGCCACAAAAATGCCGGGCACGTTGCGGACTCAGGCCAACGTCCCAGTCAGCCAACTTCTGCGGCCCTATCCGCAGTACCAAAGCATGACCGAAACCTTGCGTTCCGGGAGCCAAAACCGCTACAAATCGCTGCAGATGCAGTTCCAGCGGCCGTTCGTCAATGGGTTCAATTTCGTGGTCGGGTATAACTACAATCGCGAGCAGAACCTGATCTTCTACGACAATGTGGACACGTTTACTGAATCGCTAACCTGGCAGCCGGCGCAGAATGCACGTCATCGGCTGACAGGGGCAGCCATTTACGAACTGCCGTTCGGACGTGGACGAAAGTTCATGTCCAGCGCCCCGCGCGCCGTGGACGCCATCCTGGGCGGTTGGGCCGCCAGTGGGCTATTCACTTACAATACAGGGCTATATCTACGGTTCGGCGGAGCACTGGTGTCCGGGGATCCGGGCGTCGATTCTCCGGAAAAGGGACGCTGGTTCAACGTCGACGCATTCAAGCCCCTGCCGGCTTTCACGCGGCGGACGAACCCCTTGCAGTATGACAACGTGAAGGGCACCAATACCATCAACGCCGACGTCACTTTGAACAAGATGTTCCCGATTACGGAACGTATGAAATTCGAGGTGCGGCTGGAGGCGTACAATGTGGCGAACTCCTTCTTTGGAGCCGATCCCGCCACCGACCCCAACAATGCGGCAACCTTTGGTAAGATCCTCTCGCAACGCGCTGGCGTTTTCGGACGACAGATGCAGTTCACGGGCCGGTTCTATTTCTAAAGTTGTCCTGATCCTGCTGCTTGGCCTCGGCCCGGCGGCCGCTGAACCTGTCGGGGCAGCGGCCTGCCGGGCCTGCCATTTCGAGCAATATACGTCGCAGTCGCAGACAGGACACGCCAGGGCGCTCAGCCGTTCCGGAGATATTTGGAATTTCGGTTCAGGCCTCCAGGCAGTAACTCCCGTGTCCCGGATTCGGCCCGGCCTCTATAAGGAACACGGACTTACGCGGTATACCCGCACCCGACGCGAGGCCATTACACCGGGCCACGTCAATGCCGCCGGCGTTCCGTATCCTGTCTACGACCCCGGAGCCCAGATCCTCCGTTGCTTTCAATGCCACTCCACGGGCCCATTACGGATCGACCGCACAGAGAGCATCGTCCCATTTGAGATGGGCGTGCGGTGTGAAACCTGCCACGGCGCCGGCGGCGAGCACGTTCGCACACCAACGAGGAGCAACGTGGACCAGCCGCGAATGTGGAACGGAGAGAGAGTCAATGCTTTCTGCGGCAGTTGCCACCGGCAGCCCCCCAAACCGGGCGACGACACAGACTTCGCGAATCCTTGGAACACGCGGCATCAACCGGTATCGCTCAGCCAGAGCGCTTGTTTTCGAAAGAGCCAGGGCCGGCTAACCTGCTTCACCTGCCATGCTCCCCATGGAGAGAGGCCCACGCGGGCTGATGCCTGCGCCGATTGCCATCCTTCTCCGCGCCACGCCGCGCCCGTTGCCCGGTCAATGAACTGCGTGAACTGCCATATGCCGGCGGTAAAACCGACCGCCGACCTAGAATTCGCCAATCACTGGATTGGCATATACGCTCCGGCCAACCCCCTATTCCCACGACCCCCCGCTACTCCGCCTCAAGTTCAGAGCAATTCCGGCCGATAAATCACTGGAAGCTTTACCACTGCACACGTGAAACTACCGGCTCGCATCGCAAAATACGAACTCGACAAATTCCTTGGCGGCGGCATGTCCGAAGTCTATCGGGCCCGCGATACCGTCTTGGGACGCACAGTCGCCGTCAAGTTGCTCACCCACCAGGCCGCAACGAACGCCGATACCTGCGCTCGCTTTCTTCTGGAAGCGCGCGTATCGTCTGGTATCGCGCACGAGAACATTATCACCACGCATGACTACGGGGAGGAAGATGGAATCCCCTTTATGGTGTTGGAATTTCTCACTGGCAGAACATTGAAAGATGCGCTGCAGTCTAAGGAAGACATTCCGCTACGGAGGCGTGTTTCCATCGGCTTGCAGTTAGCCCGGGCGCTAGCCCATGTCCATGCACTGCAGCTCGTGCACAGGGACGTGAAGCCGGACAACGTGCATCTGGATTCCAACAACCGCGTTAAGCTGATGGATTTTGGGATCGTCAAGACCGGCGATGTGAACTTGACCCAGGCAGGATATGCACTGGGAACCCCTCACTATGTGGCCCCCGAACTCGTGATGGGTCTACCGGTGACGCCGCTTGTAGACGTCTACTCCTACGGTGTTCTGTTGTACGAACTGCTGACCGGACAACGAGCCATTCAGGCCGACACCGTCGAGCGTATTTTCTATCAAATCTTGCATGAAGAGATCCCCGCTGCCCCCATGAAGCAGTTGGGCATTCCGGCGGCATTGCAACAGATCGTCCGGCAGTCCACCACGCGCGATCCCAAGTGCCGGACGCAATCGATGGAATTGATTGTCCAGCAGTTGGAAGCCTGGATGGCGGAAGATCCGACGCAGGAACGCCCCGTTACCCAGCAATCGGGAACTGTCGCTATGGTTCCGCCAAAGCGCCGGTTTCATCTGACTACACGATGGATCACGGGAGCAGGCGCGGTCGCGATGGTATTCGCGGGCGTAATCGGCTACTTGTTCCTCAGCTCCCAGAAAGCCGTAGCTCGGCTTGATGATCCTTCGGGAGATATGGTGCTGATTCCCAAAGGTCCCTTCCTGTATGGAGCAGACAAACGGCCGGTGGAACTCCCATCCTTCTATATCGATGTCACCGAGGTCACCAACGAAGACTACGCCGATTTCTGCAAAGCGACTAGCCAGCAATTGCCTGATACATTCGAGCACGGGAAGCCCGGGCATCCCATCACGAATGTCACCTTTGACGACGCCCTTGCATTCGCAAAATGGGCCGGAAAAAGGCTTCCGACCGAAAAGGAGTGGCAGAAAGCCGCCAGAGGGCTGGATGGCCGCCTGTATCCCTGGGGAGACCAGCCCAACGTGCGTATGGCGAATGTCGCCGACAATCCCGACAACGACTGGAGCCATGTTGTATCCGCCGAAGCGTTCCGGCACGGACGCAGTCCCTTCCACGTGTTGCAAATGGTGGGCAACGTCCGTGAGTTCACCGGGGAGCAGACCGCCCCGACCGTCGTAGGACTGCGTACCTATGAAGCCAAACTGAACCCGCCCGCACGGATTGATGAGCCATGGTATCTGGTCAAGGGCGGGTCCTATCTGTATCAACTCGATGAAGCCTCGCTGGCCGTTGCCGAAAACATACCGGCAAGGTTCAAGGCGGTCGACCTCGGGTTTCGTTGCGCCAAGGATCCCTGATCCCTGGGTTCGGCGTACTATCGTTATGTGATTCGTGGGCTGATCCTCCTGTTGGCATGCTTCTTATCCGTGTGGGCCGAGTCGCCTTGCGCCATGTGCCATCCTTCACAGGCAGCGGGCTATGCCCAAACGCCGATGGGCCGATCCTTCGCCCCGGCCATCATCCGGGCAGCGTCCGTTGTCCGGCATGCCGGCAGCCGCACGGAGGTGACGATCACTCCGGACAAGTTTCAGATACGAAGCGGTCGTCTATTGGCCAGTTATCCAGCAGTCTGGCAAATCGGGTCGGGGAGTCACGCCGCCGGCTACCTGACCACAATCGCCGGCCAACTTTTCCAGGCTCCGGTTGCGTATTATCCAAACCGAAACCTATGGGATGTGGCGCCCGGGTATGAAAACCTCCCGCATATCGATTTCAACCGCCGCGTCACACCCGAGTGCCTTTTCTGTCATACCTCTCAGTCGGCCCAAATCACCCCGGTTGCGATCTCCTGCGAACGGTGTCACGGCAACGCCGAGCCCCATGCCCTGCATCCCACGAAAACAAACGTGACCAATCCGGCGCGCCTTCCGCCAGCCCAGCGCGCGGCCGTCTGCGAACAGTGTCACCTGAATGGCGAAGCACGTATCCCACAGCCGAATCGAAAGCTCGAAGACTTTCGGCCCGGACAGGCGCTGGAGGATTATCTGGCGATTTTCGTAGCAGTTTCTCCGGCGGAGGAGTTGAAGGTCATCAGCCACTCCGAACAATTGGCGCAATCGAAGTGCGGCCCGCTGTGGTGCGGGTCCTGTCATAAAGTTCACGGAGAAGCAGTTTCTATTACCAAGACGTGTCAAGGCTGCCATGCCCAGCGGCCCGCCTCCCATCCGCGCACCGAAGCCGCTTGCGAGACCTGCCATATGCCCAAACGGCAGGCCGTCGACGGTCTTCATACGGCTTTCACCGATCATAGAATCCGCCGGCCGGGGCCACCCGCGCCTACTTTGCCAACTGCACTGGCATTGCGCGCCTGGCGGCCGGGGCCAAACGGGGACCGGAACCGCGGGTTGGCCTTGTTGGCGGCCGGGGAACGGAACGGTTCAGCCGCGCAGTTGCAGGAGAGTTTCCGGATACTCTCGGCCGCCTACCCCACGCACCCGAATGACCCGGAACTGCTCGCCGCCCTGGGATCATTGCTATTTTTGAAAGATCAGAGAGAGGACGCCGCCAAACTTCTCCGGGCTGCGATCCGGCTACGCCCGGCCTTTGCGCCGTACCACCAAAAACTCGGCATCATCTTACAATCGGAAGCCGAATTGAACGAAGCCATCCGGCTGGACCCCTACGACGAAACAAACTACCACCTGCTTGCTGCTCTCGTTCCATCGAGGAAACGCGAAACGCTGGAAAGGTTCCTGCAAATTAACCCGCAACACCTTTCCACTCGAAAAGCGCTGAACTAGCCGCCCACCTGCCGAAGCAGTCTGCGCACAAAATCGTCTTCGGGAAACAGCTCCACATAGCGCGCAAGCGTTTTTCGGGCGTCGTCAAAACGCTGCAGCTTGATCTGCCGCAGCGCCAGTGACTTGTGGAGCGTCTGCGAGAATGGCGAGATAAGCAAGCCTTCGCGCAAGACCACCAGCGCCTCTTCCAACTTCCCTTCCCGGGCCAACGCCTCTCCCAGATCCTCATAAGTAGCCGCGGCCTGGTAGCCCTTCGCCAGCGCCTGCCTCAGCAGCGCCGCCGCCTCCGCCGTTTGCCCTGCCCGAAGGGCTTGCCGTCCGCGTGTCGCCAGTACTAAAGGGTCGCCGGGAGGAGCCTTCTCTAGTTGACCGGCAAACAGCGGCCCGAACTGGGGAAAGCGGTCCATCATTTGGCCGAAAGCCTGCATTAGCGTTAACGGCTCCAAGGATCGCATCGTATTGAGAAGCAGGTAGGGCGAGGAACCGGCCGGCGGAGCCGATTGCGACGCCGTACGGACTATCCGGTGATTGGTTAATGCCGAGTGCGCAACAAAACCGATTTCTCTCTTCGGCATGTGGCAGCCTACACACGTCCCTTCGTTCGTCTTGTGCGGCGTATGACAACCGGTACAAGTCACGTTGTGGTCCACCTTCTCCGCATGTGGATTGTGGCACGTCCGGCACCCCATGGTTCCGCTCTTCTGGAAGCACCGGCTGGCTTCCATGGCATCGTGGTGTTCCAGCAGATCGGAGTCGCCAGTTCGCACCGCTTTAAAAATGCCTAGTACTTCGCCCAGCGCCATACCGGGACGGAAATCGGACTCTCGTTTGCCCGGCAACAGGACTCGCGCATCGCCGCCCTGGTGACACTTCCGGCAAATGTCGTCGGCCAGCACGCGGGGCAATTTGGCCGGATTCACGATCTTCCCGCCGCGCACATGGCCGCCGCCTGGTCCGTGGCAGTTCTCGCATCCAATCGCCATTTCCGCAAAAGGGGGATCGTCGAAACGTCCGCTACCGGTTATCGCCACCCGGGGACGCCCGCTATGACAGGCGATGCAGCCCTCGGCAATGGGCCGGTTAAACGCGTAATCGGCGTGTTCATAACCGGGCGACAACTCCCAAGTTCCGGTGCGGGCATACCAACTGAGGGGCGCTTGAAACAGATGATCCTGCCTCCGTACGGCGAAACTGATTCCGTGTGCGCCGCTGCCGATCGCGTACGCCAACGGATATTCGTTTGCGAACTCCGCCCCGCTCTCCTTTTGAAACAACTGTCCCTCGCGAGCTGTGACCGCAAACGTCCGGCCAAGCGCCGCATTCACCGTTTGGCCTTCGCCTTTCGCCAAGTGTTCTCGCGCCACAGTCACGCTGCGCGCCATGCCGGACTTCCCAAACGCCGCCACGATCTTGGCGTGGCAACGCCCGCAAGCCTCCGACCCTACGTATTCCTGCGCCCACCCGTCGGCCAGCAACGCTACCAGGACCGCAACTGTTCGCTTACCCAGGCAACCCCCTTGTCCGTGTGACAGAGGAGGCACGCATTCGGGCTGTCTTTCTGCCCAAATCGCGCCGTCATCTCCGCCGACGGCTTCTCATCTATCTGATGGGATCCAGCCTTAAACAGCAAGCTGTTCATGATCTTGGGCATATGGCAGGACGCGCAGCGTGCTGCGTTTCCCTCGTGTTTCGTGTGCTTGGCCGCCGCAAAAGTGCCGGCCGCGTGACATTGCAAACACATACGGTCCGGTTCTTGCGTAAAGCGCAGACCCTGGTCGCCGGCCTCTCCGCTATGCGGCGCGTGGCAGGAGGCGCAAGTCGCGCCGCCCTTCCGGTAGCATGCAGTCCGTTCGAACGCTTCCACCAGAAACGTTGTCTCTTTGAACCGGCCGTCGCGATAGAAGGCCCGGGGGGCGAATTCAGCATAGGGCCGACGCCGATATAAAGGTGGAAACGCCTGCGCGTCTCTCAAGGCTGACTGCGCATGGCACTGGGCACATACCCGCACGGATTCTTCCGCGGAAAACTTGTCGAACCGGAACGCCGGCGCGGCTCCCCGCACGTGCGTGGCCAGGGGGCCGTGGCACATCTCGCAATTGACGCCGGCTTCGGCAAACCCGGTCGCGCGAAGCTGGCTGGTATGGCAAGGGGCACAATTTTCCTGGTATGCCGTCACTCGTTCCATATGGTGGAACCGCGTCAACTCCGCTCTGTCCGATCCGGGCGGGTCAATCATCTTCCAATAGTTCACCCATTCGCCTCGCAACCGGTTGTATTGTACCGGCGCCACATGGAGAGCCCCGTCTTTCCCGCGCGCGGCGTAGGCTTGTTGCCATTTCGATCCAATGGCAAACTCCACCGGGAAACGATCCCACTCGCCGTTGTCGCGCCGCATTTCAATATACGGTTTTTCTCCGCCGCCCACACGGAAGCCGTCAAAGGATCTTTTGGCGAAGTCTCCGATAATGCGCGCCTCCGCCAAGGGCCGGAGCATGTTTGCCATCCCGGTCTTTTTCCAGGCCGAGTGCTCCTTTTGATGACACTGTGCGCAGACGGCGCTGCCGGCGTAGCCGCCGGAGACAGGTTGTCTTTCCGTAGTAGGCGGCTCGCCGCCCAGGGCAACCGCCATCGCCCGTAGTTCTTCCCGCACTTTCCTGGTGGGCGTTATAAAGAGGTCCAGATAACGGAGTCCTTCGCGCGCGGTCCCGGCAGCCGCCTTCCGGTCGCCCCGCTTCCATTGCCAGCCCGCCAACGGAACGAGGAGTCCGGGATTTTCCGGGTACAACCGCAGCGACTGCTTCGCAAGAAAAGACGCCGAGGCCAAATCGCCCATCTCCGCCGCCGCCTTCGCCTCGGCCTCCCACACCGGAGCCAACAGCCAAGATGCCGGATAATCCCGGCCAAACCGCGCGGCCAATGAGCGCCTCTGCAACGCGTCTCGTTCCGCATAAATCGACAAGAACGCTTTTCGCTCGCGCGGGTCCTCTACCTGATCCAAAATCGTCGCCTGGCCAAAGGCGAGCAGGCATGTACCGGCAACTCCCAACCCCTTTCGCCACCGCATCGTACCTGTTGTATCAAACTCCCATGTGAAAATTTCTGAATTTCCAATCTATAGACTTGACGCCGCCTAACCGATTTGATTTGATAGCGCAGACACCTCTCTAATGGAAATCTACTATCCCATGAAACGAACGATTCGGATTTCGGCGTTATGTTTCCTGACCATAGCCTTAGCCTCCCCCCTGGCCGCCCAAACCTCCACCGCAACCATCAACGGCAACATCCGTGATTCCTCCGGTTCCAGCGTTCCCGGCGCCTCCGTCATTCTGCGCAATACCGCCACCTCTGTTGAGATGCGTTCGGCCAGTAACGACTCCGGCATCTACACCATCCTGAATATCCTTCCGGGCAACTACACCATGGAAGTGAGCAAAACTGGCTTTCGTACCAACAAGTTATCGCCATTCAACCTCGCCGTGAACCAGACGGCCACCATTGACTTGAATCTGGAAGTCGGCTCGGTGGAACAGTCGGTGAACGTGGAAGCAATCGGCGCGGAAGTGCAGAGTTCGACGTCGGAAATCGGCGCCGTAGTCGCGAAACAGCAAGTGGTCGACCTACCGCTCAATGGCCGCAATTTTACCCAGCTTCTTTCGCTCACCCCCGGCGTTGCGCCGGTCAGCGTCTCCCAAAACAGCGGCTCCGGCTTCGCGCACCCCGGTATCGGCGCTTTCATTTTTCCGTCGATCAACGGGCAGACGAATCGTTCTAATCTCTGGACGCTGGACGGCATCACCAATCAGGGGCTGATGCTCTCTACCCCCGCGGTCGCGCCGATTATCGACGCCATTGAAGAGTTTAAGGTGCAGTCGCACAATGATCAGTCCGAATTCGGCGGTGCACTCGGCGGCGTTATCAACGTCGCGACCGCAAGCGGCACCAATGCGCTGCACGGTTCTTTGTGGGAATATCTCCGCAATAGCGAATTCGACGCACGCAGCACGTTCCTCCCGGCCGTCACGCCGTTCCGCCAGAATCAGTTCGGCGCCGCGGTCGGCGGGCCTGTGATGATCCCCAAAATCATTAACGGCAAAAACAACACCTTCTTCCACGCCGCCTATCAGGGTTGGCGTTTCCGCCGGGCCAACAACAGCTTGTTGCGTGTGCCGACGGCGGCCAACCTCGCCGGCGACCTGAGCGATGAAGCACGGGCCATCTTCGACCCGTACACGACAGCCGCCAATCCGAGTGGTACCGGATACGTCCGTACTCCGTTCCCTGGTAACCGGATACCCACCAGCCGCATCGATCCCGGTAATCTTTTTTACGCGCAGCAAACGTTCCCTGCCGCGGGCGGAATTGTCACCAGCGATCGTAACGCCATTGACCCCACGCCCCTCAGCCAGAATCAGGAAGAGTACAGTGTGCGCATCGACCGTGTCGTCTCGCCCAAAGACAATGTCTTCTTCCGCCTGAGCAAGTCCATGTTGAACCAAACGTCCTCCGGCGGACGGCCGTTGCTGGCCAGCTTCCGCGAGTTCGACGCCATTAACATCGGCACCTCGTGGGTGCACACGTTTAGCCCTACCTCGATCCTCCAGGTCCAGTTCGGACGCCTGGAAAACCGCGACGACAGCGGTACCCGCTATCGTTCGCTCCCCGCTGATTTCGCCACCAAAGTTGGTTACCGCGATACGTTCTGCTGCAACTTCCTGGGCGGCCGCACACTGATGCCCGCAATGAACATCGACGGATGGGTGTCCGGCGGCGAAGGCATCTCATTCAACCGGCCCTCGGACGTGTGGCAGTATAAGTCGACCTTCACCAAAATCGTCGGCGCTCACCAGATGAAGTTCGGCGGCGAATGGAACAACATGGACTTCCTGGCTTCTCCGTTGAACGCCAGCGCTACCTATCGTCCGCTCCAGACTTCCAATCCGCAGAGTCCCGGCAACACGGGCAGCCAGTTGGCCTCCTTCCTTCTGGACGTTCCCGACGCCGCTGGCTTCCGCAACCGGGAGACCACGGTCCGTCGCGGCGGCCATATGGCGTTCTTCTTCCAGGACCAATGGAAGGTCAATAATCGCCTGACCGTAAACCTCGGCGTCCGTTATGACCAGACGATGATTCCGCCGTTGGGCCAGGAAGGCAACGACAACATCTATACCGGCGCCTATGACATGCAGCGTGGCGTCTACCTGATCCAGAAGATGCCTGGCTCCTGCGAAGACTTGAAGAGAGCGCCTTGCGTTCCCGGCGGTAAATTGCCGGCGAATGTGGAAGTCGACCCGCGTGGAAAGATTTACTACAACTCGACCGACAACTGGCAACCGCGCCTGGGTATTGCCTACCGCCTGTCCCAGCGCACCGCTATCCGCTCCTCGTTCGGCATCTTCTTTGACAACTACGCCGCCGTAGTGCAGACCGCACAAAACTACTCGGCGCAATGGCCGAGCGTTGGCGAACAGTTACAGGAAAATCTGAACAATCCGGTCGGTACGCAAACAGCGCCCACCTTTAGCGGGAAGAACCCCTTCCCGTCAGGGGCACTACCGCAGTTGACCCCATTTGAACAGGTGCAGTGGTACATGGATCCGCATGCCAAGAACCCGTATTCGCTGCAATGGAACTTCGGCGTGCAGCACCAGATCGATAGCGCCACGGTCCTCACGGTGAACTACGTGGGCTCCGGCAGCCGGCGCCTCGACATCGGTGGTTTCTACAACACCGCCACCACGCCGGGCCCCGGTGACCCGCGCGCCCGCGCGCCGTTCCCCTATATCCGGCCCACCTACTACGACCGGAGTTGGGGTCGGGGCAACTATCAAGGTCTCCAGATGCTCCTGGACCGCAAAATCCGGAACGACTTCGGCTACATGGTCAACTACACCTATTCGAAGTCGATCGACATCGGCTGCTCCGGCTGGTATGGCGTGGAAGGCTGCTCCATCCAGAATCCGTACATGTTCAACAATGACCGTAGCGTCTCCGGCTTCGACATGACGCACGTGCTCACCATGAACTTCATCTACGATGTACCGATCGGCAAAGGCCGGCGGTTCTCCACCAACAGTCGCGCTTTGGACTACGTTGTCGGCAATTGGCAGGTGAACGGAATTGTTCGGCTCTCGTCCGGTCAGCCATACAGCCTCCAAATTAATGGCGACATCGCTAACACCGGCAACGCTGGTACCTACATGCGTCTGAACCTGCTCGGAAACCCCAAGTTAAGCAACCCGGTCCCGTCCGCTTGGTTCGACAAATCACAGGTCGCCTCTCCGGCGCCGTTCACGTTCGGCAACTCCGGCCGGAACATCTTGCGTTCCGACGGTTGGGAACAGTTTGATCTTTCGATGATTCGCGCATTCCCGCTGCCGTGGGAAGGCAAGCTGTTCGAACTCCGCGTGGAAGGGTTCAATATGTTTAACCACCCCATCTACGCTGCTCCCAATGCCAACCTTTCCAACGCTTCGCTCTTCGGCACGGTTACAGGTTTGGCTAACCAGCCTCGTCAGTTGCAATTGGGACTTAAGTTCAAGTTCTGATACGCTGATTCCCGTATGCGTTGTTTTCCAGAGGCGGCCAGTTTTGTACTGGCCGCCTCTTCTCTTTTCGCTCAACCGGGTTGTGAACTTCCGGCCCAATTCCAACGGTCCCAACACACGGCCGCCACCCGCAATGCCGCCGGCGGCTACTTCACGCAAAAAAATCAGCTGGATTGTGCGGTCGCGGAATTTCGCCGGGCATTGGCCGTCGATCGGAAGAGCGTCGAGGCCCACTACAATCTCGGGCTGGCTCTCCTGGAGAAAGGCGATGCCGCGAACGCCATTCTCTCCTTCCGCGCCGCGTTGGCGCTCAACCCCTCGCTGCACACGGCCCGCAACGCGCTTGCCACGGCTCTCACCGCGGCGAATCAGTTCCCGGCGTCCATAGACGAGTTCCGGGCCGTCCTCGCCGCAGATGCCAACAACCGTGTCGCTCTCCGTGGCTTGGCGCGGGCATTGATCTTGGACCGCCGGTTTCCCGACGCCATCACAACGCTACGCAAGGCTATCGCCGTCGAGCCGAACGAACCCGGGCACTATCTGGCCATCGCCGCGGCATTCACGGAGAACGGGCAGCCTGCCGACGCTGTGGATCCGCTCCGCAAGGCCGCCGCTCTTGCGCCTCGTGCACCGGTCGTTTTTCTCAACCTCGGTATCGCACTTGCCAATCAGGGTAACTACGGGGAGGCCGCCGAAGCCTTTCAAACTGCAGTGGGACTGGATCCCAACAACCAGGATGCCCGGCTCTCCTTTGTCCGTGCGCTGGTCGCCAACCGCGATTACGAAACCGCGCTCCCGCAGATCAAACGGCTGCCCGCGTCCATCGGCTTTGAACTCGCCTATCTGGAGGGCGTCTCTCTCCGGGGTCTCGGCCGTTATGGAGCCGCCATCGCGCCGCTGCAGAAAGCCGTCGCGTTGGATCCGAAGCACGCGGATGCCGCTTACCAGCTCGGGTTTGCCCTGCAGAAGGAAGGTAAGCCGCGGGAGGCGCTCGCCGCGCTACGCAAGGCTAAAGATCTCAATCCGAACGGCGCCGACGTCCGGTTTCTCCTCGCGCAAGTCTTGAAGGAACTGAATCTATCGAGCGAAGCCGCGCAGGAGTTGGACGCGGTACGGGCTGCGAAACAGGAAAACAGCGCCCGGCAGATTGCCGACGCCACCGCCTCCATGGGCAACAAGGCCCTGGAAGAGAGTAACCCGAAACTCGCCGTTGAATACTACACCAAGGCGTTGGAAAAGAACCCCACCAGCGCCGTGACCTACTACAACCTTGCCCTCGCCCATGCCCGTCTCGGTGATATACCCGCCGAACGCGCCGCACTGGAAAAATCCGTTTCTCTGGACCCCAAGTTCGCGCCGGCGCACAACCAACTCGGCGTCGTGCTCATGGGCATCGGGGAAACTGTCCGCGCGGAGCAGGTCTTCCGCGCTGCCATCCAGGCCGACGAACGTTTTGCCGAAGCCTACAGCAATCTCGGCGTGCTCCTGGGGCGCCGGAACGCATTGCCGGAAGCGGAGTCGATGTTCCGGAAAGCAATTGACTACAACCCCTCCTATGCGCAGGCGTACAGCAATCTTGGCCTTCTGCTTGCCGGGCAGGGTAAGTTTGGGGAAGCCCTCGTACCGTTCCAGAAAGCGCTCGAATTGCAACCTGCGAACGTCAATACGCTTAGTCTGCTGGCGATGACGCTTTCGCGCGGCGGCAACCCGAAAGCGGCGATCCCTATGTTTCGCAAAGTGGCCGAACTAACTCCCACCGCGGCGGGAGCATGGCTCAATCTCGGGATCGGCCTCGCCGATGGGCTGGACCTTCCTGGCGCCCTCGAAGCCTTCGCCAAGGCCGCCACGATCTCTCCGAATTCGCCCGTCACTCAATACAATCTGGGCCGCGCCAACTATGACCTTCGGAACTATGAGGCCGCCGCTGCCGCGCTGTCACGCGCTGTCACGCTCGATCCTCGCCACGCCGAAGCGCTCTACCTGCTCGCCGTCACGGAAAAGCAGCAAAATAACCAGCCCGGGGCCCGCAAACACCTGGAACAGCTCATTGCCGTCCAACCCGCCAACGCCGATGCGCTCTATCTGCTCGGCCAGAACTATCAGGGCGCCGGAGAATCGGAGAAGGCCATCGAACTTTGGGAACGCGCCGTGAAAGCCAATCCGCAGCACAATGAGGCGATCTACAATCTGATCCGCGTCCTTGGCTCGAAAAATCCAAAGCTCGCCTCCGAGTACAAAGCCCGCTTCACCGCCATGCAGCAACAAAAGCGCCTCACGGACCAGGCGGAGACGCTCAACAATTTCGCGCTCTCCGCGGCCGCCAATCGCGACTGGCCCCGCGCCGTCGACCAGTTGAAAGAGGCGATTCAACTCTGCGGCCAGTGCCGCGCGCAGGGTGACCTTCACAAAAATCTCGGCATCATCTACGCCCGTTCCGGCGAACCCGCTAAGGCGATTGCGGAGCTAAAACTAGCCCAGACCGCCAAGCCGGCCGACGCCGAGATCCGGAATGCCCTCGCCCTGCTGGGAGCGCGTTAGCATATCCTGTGGGCATGCGGTTCGTCCTGCTTTCCCTCCTCGTTGCCGGTGCGGCGCACGGCCAGCTTGCGGCCACCGACAACGGTCAGTTGTACTTCACCTCCAATCTCTCCCTCTCGGGTTCGGACCCGCAGTCCAAAGTGTACCGGCTGAACGAAACGGGCCTCGCCCTGGTTGCCTCCGGCCAGGGCGCATCTATTTTTAGTCCCGCTGCGATCAATCCGCTTACCAGCGGCGATGGAACCATCGTCGGCTATGGCATGAATACGCCGTGTGCCGGCGGCAGTTGCGGTTTGTTCGCTCTTCCGCGTACGCGGTTCATCGTCACCGGCATAACGCTCGATCCGGATGACTACAACGCACTCGCCATCTCTCGAAACGGCACATTTTTGGCCGGGCTAACTTTTGATTTTCGAACGCGCATACTGAATCCCGCCGCATCATCCAAACGCGAGTTGCCGCAGTACTTCGTATTCCTCGGCGAGCCCACCATCGCCGACGACGGCTCGGTTGTCATTCAAAACGTCACGGATGCCAACAAAGGACTGATCTACGTCGTGGGCGATAAGGATCCGGCTGCCATCCCCGGTACGCAGGGAGCCACCCGGGCCCGAATAAATCCCGGCGGCAACGCCATAGCCTACGAACGTCCGGCCGTCGGCGGACTGCAGCTTGTCCTCACGGACCCTGTAGGAACAGCGCAGAAGATCGTCGCCGCTTCTCCGTCTGCTCAGTTTGCCTTCCGCGCCACTTTCGCCAACGACGGTTCTCTGCTCTATCTCGTGCCGTCCGGCTCCACGGCCCAGGCCGTGTTGCGGAGGCCTTCCGGCGATGCACAACAGCTGCCCCTGATCCCCGGCGGAGTTGTCGACGCCGTTATCCAGGGCGACGGCCGCGGCGCCTGGCTTGTTTCCGCATCCAATCAGTATCTTTACGTCCAGTTGGACAGCGGCGCTGTGACCGAACGGATTCCGGCGTCACCCTCCATACAACTGAGCGGGTATTTTGGAGCGCCTGGTTCCGTCGTGCGTATGACGGGCAATGGGCTCAATCGAGATACGATTCTTACCGCCGGGGGAACTCGCTATCCGGTGCAGGAGCACTACGGCCAGACCATCACCATGCAGATTCCGTGGGAGACGCCGGCACAGTCCGGTGTTCTCCCTCTTGTGGTCCAGGGTCCGGGCAGCCCCTTCCTCCAGCAGACGAACCTCACCATCCTCCCCGCGCCAACCATAAGCTTTGAGCGCGACCTCCGCACTGGTGTCTTGCAGGCCGCCCACCAGGACTTTCGCGGTCTGGTTACCGAGTCGGATCCAGCCTGCCCCGGCGAAACGGTCCATATTTTTGCGCGAAACATGGGGCCTGTTGATCAGCCGGTTGGCAGCAACCAACCTTCTCCCTCTTCCCCGCCCGCAACAGTAATTACCCCCATGGCCTGCTATCTGCGTACCTATAGGTCCAGCTATGAACTAAATCCCGCGCAAGGCATTGAGGTGCCGTTTGCGGGACTCTCCGCCGGGTCAGTGGGCGTGTATCAGATTGATGTAACTATCCCCCTGGCTTGGAGTACGGCGAAATCGCTCGTCTCCTGTGCCATGCCGTCGCCAGCCAACAGCTACGGCGGCGACAGCGCGGATCTATTCATCTACCGCTAATTCGTAAAAAACGCTTCCATCCGTTTTGTAAGTAGGATTTAATGTAAAAACACTGCTTGCGAACGGAGTTACCTGTGTATCGAATAGTAATTACTCTCGGGCTTTGCATTCCGCTCTTTGCCCAGCAACAATCCCCGCCCGAAAAAACAGCCCGGCTGGAAGGGCAGATAGCCAATGAAAAGACAGGCGAACCGATCCGGCGCGCAAAGGTAACGCTCCGTCCGGCGAATACACCGGGCTCGGGCGGATATGTCGGAGTTCCCGGATCCGAAGCGGGGGTATACGTCGCAAATTCGGATTCGGAAGGAAAGTTCCAGATCGACTCCATCGACCCCGGTGCGTTCCGTCTCACGGCAGAACGGCAAGGCTTTCTCAGCGGTTCCTATGGCGCGCGCGGCAGATCTATGTTCGGAGCCATTCTGCAACTCTCCGCCAACCAGGAAATCAAGGGGTTGTCTATTAAGCTGACGCCGCAAGCCGTCCTCACCGGGCGGGTTTTGGATGAAGAAGGCGAACCGTTCGCACGAGCTACGGTACAGGCCCTTTCTCGTAGGTACTTCCGAGGTAAGTTTACGATGCTTCCGGTCAGTTCCGCGGTAACCAGCGATACGGGCGAGTTCCGCCTGGCCGATCTCCGTCCTGGCCGGTACATTTTATCGGTGCTGCCCTTGGACCGTTCCGCCATGATGGGCGATGCGCCGGCGAGAAATACAAGCGGCAGACCAGAGGAACAGTACATCACCACTTACTATCCGTCCGCGCTCGAAGAAAAGGATGCGCGGCAAGTGGACGTAGAGGCGGGTCACCAGGTCCCCGGTCTCGACGTAACACTCCGCAAAACGGCCGTCTACAGGGTGAGAGGTAATCTGACTGGATTCAGCGGCATGCCCCGGACGGTTCGACTTATGGCCATGCCGGCTGACGGGCATATGATCGGGCCGATGTCGAACAGCCCAAGTATTCTGAAGGACGATTGGAGCTTCGAAATTAGCGGCCTGAAGCCCGGCGCCTACACGATTACGGCTATCCCCATGCAAAAGGCGGGGTCGGGCGGGCAGACAAGAGTAGAGGTAGGCCGGGAAAATGTGGAAAACGTCGTAATCGCGAATACGCCGCCAGCGTCAATAGCGGTCACGGTGCGTTTGGAGGGCGGAATTGAAAAATGGGAGCAGTCGTCCGGCAAGAAGTGGGCAATGACGTCGTTGCGGGTCAATCTTTGGTCCACCGAAGCCATCATGTCCGCCGCGTCGGGCGGAACGGTCAAAGAGGACGGCACATTGACCATCAATAGTAGTCTTGGCGGCAAGGCGCGGGCGATAGTGAGTCCGCTTCCGCAAGGCATTTACCTGAAATCGATCCTCGCCGGCGATCAGGAATTGATTGACTCGGGCATCGACTTCGCCAACAGCCCGCCATCCCGGCTCGAGTTCGTTCTGGCTGCTGGTACTGGCGAAGCGTCCGGCGTGGTTCGGGACGCCAAAGAACAGCCCTCTGTTGGCGCGGTAGTCACACTGATTCCCCGCTCCGCCAGTCCGGAACGGCTGGACTTAAACCGGACCACAACCACGAACCAGACCGGCAACTTCACGCTGCCCAACCTCCCGCCCGGCGACTACGATCTGATCGCCTGGGAAGAGGTGGAGCCCGGCGCGCATCTCGACCCCGAGTATGTGAAACCGCACGATAGCTACAAGAAGCGCATCGAAATCAAACCGAATGGCCAAACGCAGGTGCAACTCGCCGCGGTACCGGCTGGGGCCGCTAAGATTCCCTGACCGTCACGCCCAGTGCACGGATCCGGGAGGCCAGCGTTGTAGGCTTCATCCCCAATACTTCCGCCGCGCCGCCCGGGCCGTAGACTTTCCCGCCGCTCCTCCGCAGCGCCGCCGCAATACTCTCGCGCTCCGCCGCGCGCAGTTCGGCCCGCGTCATGGGGCTACCCGCGGCCGCGACCTTCCGCGGCGGCGCGAAATGAAACGTCAGCGGACCGCCCCGGCTCAGGATCAGTGCCCGCTCCATCACATTTTGCAGTTCCCGCACATTCCCGGGCCAGTCGTAGCTGGTCAACGACGCCAGATTTTCCTCCGTCAAACGGGGCAGCGGAACAGGCAGCCGCCGCGCCGCCATCCGCAGGAAATGCTGGGCGAGCATCGGCACATCCTCCATGCGCTCTTTGAGCGACGGCGTGCGAATCGGAAAGACGCTCAGCCGGTAGTATAGGTCTTGCCGGAAACGGCCAGCTTCCACTTCGCTCTCCAGATTCCGGTTTGTCGCCGCAATCACGCGGACATCCACCCGGCGCGTCCGGTCCTCGCCCACCCGTTCAAACTCGCCTTCCTGGAGCACCCGCAATAATTTCGCCTGTAAACCCAGCGGGATCTCGCCGGCCTCGTCCAGAAACAGCGTCCCCTGATCAGCCAATTGGAATCGCCCTACGCGTTCCTGCAACGCTCCGGTAAACGCCCCTCGCACATGGCCAAAAAACTCACTTTCGAAAAGCTCCGAGGGAATCGACGCACAGTTTACTTTCACCAGCGGCTTCGCCCGTCGCGAGCTTCCCGCGTGGATCGCACGAGCTACCAGTTCCTTGCCCGTCCCCGACGCTCCCTGAATCAGCACATTCGCCTCCGTCGGAGCCACAAGTTCGGCCTGTCGCCGCAGGTTCTGCATGGCCGGGCTCTCCCCCAACATCCCGCCGGCCGCCTCCGTAACCTCCTCCCGCAGATACGCATTTTCCATTTCCAACCGCCCGCGCAGCGCCTCAATATCCTCAAATGCCCGCGCATTGGCAATCGCAATCGCCGCGTGACTGGCGAACACCCGGAGCCATGCGAAGGCCTGTTCGTCCAACGTCTCGCGGCTGAACACGCCCAGAACGCCCAACATTTCGTCCCGAAACCGAAGCGGTTGCCCCGCAAAGCTGCGAATTCGTTGCCGTTCCGCCCAGGCCAGGTCCACCGGCCACTGCCTGTCCTGCCGAACATCCAGGATCAGAACCCCCTCGCCGCTCTCCGCAATCCGCCCGATTTTCCGCTCCCCAATCGCAAACCGCTGGAACGCCCCGTCCACCCTGTCCCAATCCTCGCCCCCGTCAGGACGTCCCGCGCTCGCCGCCAATCGCAGCGAATGGGGCGGCTCCACCAGCCAGATCCGCGCCAGCGCGCACCACGGCTCTCCGCGCAACCCCTCGACTATCAACCGCAGTACGTCCGCCACATGTCGGTTCCCCGCCACAGCCAACGTCACCCGTTCCAACAAATGCAAATCCACAACGAAATTCTACAACGATTTTTCGTTGCAATCACGAAATCTAACGTTTCCAATCCGCTAACTATAACAAAACACGTACCCGTGATTTGGCACACGAAATGCCTTGGTCAAGGTATGACTACCATAGCCCTCGTCCTTACAGGTATTGGCATCACCTTCCTGCTCGGCGTCCTCATTCTCTTGGTGAACCCGCCGTCCGCCTGGATCCGGCCCGAAAAGCGCTAGTCCGCTATCGAGACTCCAGCGCCACAGTAAACGGCTGCACCGTCACGCGCATCTTTAAAGCCGCTTCGGGATACTCCACCGTCAACGGCCCCTGCGGCGGGCCGCTCACGCGTCCGGACAGCTTTTTCCCATCCTCGGCCCCTTCCAGCGCGCTCAACGTCAGCCGCCCTGCGCTCTCCCACTTGTAGGTACCGGCCAACCATTCCGCCGGCCCGCCGGCCAGCCGCGCGGAGCCCTGCAGCGTCAAGCGGTTACGCCCGGTCAACCGCCAATCGCTTTCCGCCGTACCTCCCTCCCAGGCCAGCCCCGTCAGTTTGCCCGAAACATCTACATCACCCCCAAGCCGCACCGTCCCGGCCCCCCGCACCTTCCCTGTCCCCAGGTCCCCGGTCACCACGGCGATGGTCACTTTCTCTTTCTCTCGCAACAGCGTCGCTCGGACGTTGTCCAGCAGTCCCGCCCGCTTCGCCCGCAACTCTATTTCGGCTCCCTCGCTCTCCCGCCGCTCACCCATTCGGAATCGCGACAAAAACCCCTTTTCCTTCCAAAACGGTCCCAGTACCCGCTCCAGTTCGCCCACCTCCAGCAATTCCGTATCGATCACCAAGCGGTGCGGACGCCCCGTGCCCGCTTCGTAGCGATACGACCCGCTCCAGTGCAATCCCGCGCAACTGGCTCGTATCGCCGGCACCGTTAGCCGTTCCTGCTGCCAAACCACGGTCGCCGCAACCACCTTCACCGGGGCCGCCAGTTCCGGCACCCCCAGTTCCGCATTCCGCAGTTCCAGTTGCCCCTTCCACACGGGCCCATCCATGCCGGCTTGTCCCACCGTCAAAGTTCCGCGCAGGTTCCCCCCCGTCAGGTCCTCCACCCATTCCGCGCGAAGCCCCAGCGCCTTCATCCAGCGCTGCAACTTTTTCACGTCGTGTCCCTTGCTCGCCCCCCGGCACTCCCACGCCGGATTCCCCGTCGTCCAATCACAATCCACCTGCAAAGGCTGTCCGTCCAATTCGAGCTTAGCCGGAGCCAGCCGCACCACCCCATCCTTCCACTCCCCTTCCAATTTCTCCGCTTCCAGCCGGTTGCCCTCGCCCCACGTCCAGTCCAACGCCGTCAGCGTCGCCGCGCCTCCCGCACCGTCCTGCGTCGCCTTCCAGCTTCCGTCCACCGTCCCGGCCAACTTCATCCCATTAAAATCAGCGCCTGGCGGCCGCAACCATTCGGCCATCGGCTCCAGTGAAAGTTGCGTCGCGGAAACCTCGGTCTCCCATTGGGGCTGCGTCAGAAACCGGTCCAGGGCGACCTTCACTTGCAACGGACGCTTCCCGTCCGTCGCCAGCCGCAATGTCTGCGCGCCCCACTGCAGTTGTCCCGTATAGGCAACGCTCACGGCGGCCGCGCGCGGCGGTTGCGTCCAGTGGTGCAGTTCCGTCAGGTCCAGTTGTCCCTTGATTTCCAACGCTGACACCGGCCCGCTCACCTCCGCCCGGCTCTTCACCACGCCGTGCACTCCCAGGTCTCGCGAACCCGCCAGTTGGCCCAACTCTTGCAAAGCGCTCCGCTCCAACTGCACGTCCAGGTTCACCTTCGGCTCGGACCCCGTGTCCAACAGTCGCCCCTGCGCCGTCACCCGGCCGAATCCGCGCGCCACGCGATCCGTCCGCGCCATCTCCCCTACAAACCAGATATCGAACATGCCGGCCCCGGCGGACGAAAAGTCGATGTCGGCATCCGTGAAGTAGTAGGCCGACTTCCGGTCGTTCAATTTGAAATTCAGCCGGCCCCGCCGCACCTCCAACTCCGGCATCGCCGCCGGAGCCCCGCCGCCGCTTTCCTCCCCGCGTGCCGGCGGCGATAGCAGAGCTTGCACATTCCACGCGCCGTTTGCCTGCCGCATCAAGTTCACATGCGGCTTGTCGAGCCGCAGGCTGGAAAACTCCAATTTCCCGGCAAGCAGGCTGAGCAGCCGGATACGCACTACCAAATCGTCTACATAGGCAAACGGTTCCGCCGAAATCTCCGGCCGTTCGTGAATCACCACTTTCCGGACGCTAAACCCAGGCCCGGTCAGAAGATGCAGCCGTACAGCGCCAATCTCCACCTTCCGGCCCAGGGCGTTTTCCAACCCCGCCTGTATGCGCGGTCCAAACCGGTCCGCCTTCAAAAACGGAGCCCCGGCCAACAGGGCCAGCACTCCCAACACGCTCCATAGTAGGATCCGCTTCAACGCAATTTCTCCCGGACGGCGGCGTAGGCGGCCGGATCATCGGCATCCATCACTACGCCCGCATCGTCAACCTCGATAAACCGGCGGCGATACCGCCGCACCACATCCCGCGCGGCGCCGTCCGCCGGCACTGCCAACAGCGCATCGGCAACGGCTCGCCGTACCCACACGGGGTGCCCGTGTTCTCCCCGGTAGCTCGGCTGGACAATCATCTCCTCGCCGCCCGCCGCCGCCAGCCGCACCGTTTCTTCCTGCACATGGGCATAATCCACCGGGCTGAACAGCACGGCGCCTGCCTCTGGAACCGCTGCCAACCCCGTCTGCAACGAACTCAACTGTCCCCGCTCAGCGTCCGGATTGAAAACCACCCGGCATTCCCGCAATCGCGCGCACTCCCCCAACCGTTCCTCGCCCCCGGGGCGCAGCACGACGGTCACATCGGCGCACGCCAGCCCGAATAACCGGATCAGCCGGTCCAAATAGGTCTCCCCATCCCAACGCAGCAACGCCTTGGGAAACCCCATCCGCCGCGAAAGCCCCGCGGCCAGGATCACGCCGGACGGCTTCACTTCATTAGCGCCCGCGTGGCTTCGGTCTGTGTCGATTCGTTCTGGAAAATCGACTTGGTATGCTCGCGCCACCGCGCTTCCGGATTCCGCCGCGCCGCAATCATCTCCGCCACCACCGACACCGCGATCTCTTCCGGCGTAATCGCCCCAATGTCAAACCCCATCGGCGCAAACAACCGGTCCAATCCCTGCCGCGGCACGCCTTCTTTTTCCAACTCTTTCATCACGCCGATCACCTTGCGTTTGCTGCCGATCATCGCGATGTACCGGGCCGGCGTTCCCAACGCCCACCGCAGCACCCGCATATCGTCCCTGTGCCCGCGCGTAACGATGATCAGATAACTCGTATCCCGGATCGTCAATTGCGGAAACAGCGCCTCATACTCCTCGGCGAACACTTCTTCGGCCTCGGGAAACCGTTCCCGGTTGGCGTACAGCTCCCGGTCGTCGGCCACCGTCACCGCAAACCCGGCCAGTGCCGCCACCTTGCACAGGCTTTTGGAAATGTGGCCGGCCCCAAAAATATACGCCTTCGGCTGCGGAACAATCGCCTCCACAAACACCTCCAGTTGCCCGCCGCAGATGAGCCCGTTGTCGTAAGCTGCGTCCTGCCCCAACGAGAAATTCATGTGCCGCGGCCGTTCGGTGGCAATCACCTCGCGGGCCGCGTTCCAGACTTCCGCCTCCACGCAGCCGCCGCCAATCGTCCCTATCATCGACCCGTCTTCGCGCACCAACAATTTGGCGCTCTCGTAGCTGGGAATGGAACCATTGACCTGAACGATAGTCGCCAGCGCGCACTTCTGCCCAACACGCCGGAGCCGTACAATCTCGTCAAATAGGTCCATTCCGACAATCTTACCAGCGCCGCATGAGAACATAGAGCCGATGTCCACTCAGTCCTACCAGAACCACACCCAGCGAGTGCCCGTTTTCATGGGCGCGGGTATTCTGTCACTGCTCATCTTCATCGGAGGCTGCGTCAACGTCTACAAGTCGGTGGGAGACCACCAGCGGCTCTATAGCGCTACGCTCGTCCTCGCCCTCACCGGCTGCGTCCTGGTCATCGGCTACTACGCCCGGACATTTGCGCTCAAAGCGCAGGACCGCGCCATCCGGGCCGAAGAAGCGTTGCGGCACTTCATGTTGACCGGCAAAGCGCTCGATAACCGTCTGACCATCAAACAGATCGTTGCCCTCCGTTTCGCCGGCGACGACGAATTCCCCGCCCTGGCTCTGCAAGCCGCCGAACAAGGAACCACGCCCGGCGAGATTAAGCAGGCGATCAAGTACTGGCGCGCAGACACCTACCGGGTGTGATTCTCGTCAAGGATCCCTGCCATGGACGCAGATCTAAAGCATTTGGTCAGAGCCATCGAGCAAGCTTTCGACGTCTGCTTCCTGCCGGGGCAGTTGCCGGACGATCCAACGCCTGGTGATATTCACCAAGCCCTCCAGTCCCACTTCAAAACGAAAACGCTTGGCGTCTCGCTAGCTGCAATCGCGTTCTGGCGTCTTCGGGCCGTCATGGTACGGCAATAGGGCATCCCAAAATCTTCCATCACTCCCGCCGCCGTCCTCGACCTCATCCTGCCCGAAAAGCGTCGCCGCAAACACTGGCATCTGTTGGCGGACGGTGCCCAACTACGCCTTCCTAGGCTCGGCTACAGCGAAAACGCCCAGTTGGCCATCCTCTTTGCCGCGGCCCTGGCTTCCCTATTCGTTAACGAAATGCTCGGAGGGGGATGGTGGTCCCTCTCCATGGTCATTACGTTTCCATTCATTACAAGCGGTCTCAGCCGTCTTTGTACTTGGCGGGCGGACCAAGTGCCGGAACACGTCGTTACGTGCGGCGATCTCGCCAGGCTTACCGCCGCCTTAAATGCGGGCGCACTCGCCGCCGAACTTGGCGCCCCGCGGGACTGCGAACTCGAAGAATTGCTCCACCAGGTAATACACAATTATCTCGGTCAGGAGCCGAAGGATCTATGCGCTTGGAACCCGCCGCTGTCGCAGTTGTTGGACGAACAATAGAGCGGACGCTTACCGCGGAAACAAGCCCGAATAGGCCTCTAAATACTTCAATCCGGACCCGGTGTTGTAGATGACCATCCGTTCCTCCGGCTTCAAAAACCCGTCCGCCAGCAAACGCTCCATAGCCGCCAGGCACGCTGCCCCCTCCGGAGCCACAAAAACGCCCTCATCGGTCGCCAAACGCACCCCCGCTTCCATCATCGCCGCATCGGAAACCGCCACGGCCGTCCCGCCGGACGCCCGCACAGCCTGCAACACCAGGAAGTCCCCCAGCGGCTTCGGTACCCGTAAACCCGCCGCCGCCGTCGATGCTCCTTCCCAAAACTCGCTGCGCTCTGCGCCCTGCTCAAACGCTCGCACCACCGGCTGGCATCCCTCCACCTGCACGGCAATCATCTTCGGCCGCTCCGGTCCAATCCAGCCCAGCTCCTCCATCTCCGCAAACGCCTTCCACATGCCAATCAGGCCAACGCCCCCACCCGTCGGGTAGAAAATCACGTCCGGCATCCGCCACTGCATCTGCTCCGCCAGTTCGTACCCCATCGTTTTCTTGCCTTCAATCCGATACGGCTCTTTCAGCGTCGAAACGTCAAACCAACCTTCGCTCTCCCGCCGTTCGGCCACAATCTTCGCGCAATCGGAGATTAGCCCATCCACTAATGTCACCTGCGCGCCAAACGCCTTGCATTCTACATAGTTCGCCTGCGGCACGTCTTTCGGCATAAAGATATGCGCTTCCATCCCGGCGGCCGCCGCATAGGCCGCCATCGCGCTCGCCGCATTGCCGGCGCTAGGGATCGCCACTTTCTCGATGCCGAGTTCCTTGCACATCGAAATCGCGCAAGACAGCCCCCGCGCCTTAAACGAGCCCGTCGGATTGACCCCTTCGTCCTTCAACCACAGGTTTTTCAGTCCCCCGTAACGCTTCAATTTCAATAACGGGGTCCATCCCTCTCCCAGGGAAACAATCGCCGCCGGCTTGGACACCGGCAGCACCGGCGCATACCTCCACATCGACCGCGGCCCATTCGCCAGCCAGTCCCGGTTCCAGTTCTCCCGCGCCGTCTTCAAGTCGTACCGCACCAACAGCGGCATCCCCGTACGCGATAGGTTCTGGACCGTTCCGGCCGGGTACCGCTCCCCGGTTACGCTGCATTCCAAGTGGGTGACTGTAGTCATCGGAAGGCTTCATAATATCGCGTTGCACGCGAGCGGCCCCTCCTGCGTCATACTTCGTAGCAAGTGGCCAACGCGTCCAATACCTTTCCTTTTTTCATTGCCGCCGTCATCCTTTCCCTCACCGGGCTCTACTTTTACGCCACGGATCTGGGTAAGGGCGCTGTAGTCATGGAATGCGCCGCCGTACTCTTTTTGACGGTCGGTATACTCCTCCGCCGGCACTACAGGACGCAGAAATGACGCGGCTTTCCACGGCGATTCTTCTCGCCGCGCCTCTTTTTTCCGCGCAGGAAGTCATCCTCGACAATGGATTCCGCATGCTGGCCGACCGCGTCGAAACCGCCGGAGACAATCTTCGGCTCCACACGGCGGGCGGAACCGTCGAAATACCCCGCGCCTCGGTGTCGGCCATTGAAGCGGTCGAATCCGCTCCCCCGCGCCTGGCCGCAACGGCGGACGCGCCGCCTTCGCCGCCCGCCCCAACGCTACCGGCCGCGCCAAAATCGGCAAAAGAACATCTGCGGGACGCTGCGGAACGTACCGGCCTGCCGGCGGAATTCCTTTTGAGCGTGGCCAAGGTGGAATCGGCATTGCAGACGAAAGCCGTGTCGCCCAAAGGCGCCATCGGCGTCATGCAGTTGATGCCGGATACGGCCCGCGCATTAAACGTCAATCCGCATGATCCGGCGGAAAACATCGAAGGCGGCGCCCGCCTGCTGCGGGAACTGCTTCTGAAGTACGAAAAATATCCGGACCAGGTCTACCGCGCCTTGAGCGCCTATAACGCCGGCCCCGGAGCCGTACAGAAATATAACGGGATTCCGCCCTACGCGGAAACCCGTGCCTACGTCGAAAAAGTTCTGAACGAATACCACCGGCTGAAAACACAAAAGCCGGCTGCCCGCTAACCTCAGGCCGGCGGCAATTCGGGCGTTTCGATGCCCTGCAGGCGCTGCGAGAGATAGTGGAACGCCCGGTGGGCCTGCCGCAGGCGTATATCGGCAATCTGCTGATCCTCGGGACGCATATGCCCCACATGCTCCGGCGCATACGCATCAATCGCCCGTTGCAGCGCCTCCTCCAGTTCCGGCATCGAGGCGCCGCTCCGGACGCCAAGCATCCGCGCATAAACGGCGTCCACATTTTCCGGCAAGCTCTCCTGCGTACCTGCCCGTGTCTGAAAACGGCTAATAAGGAAGGAGACCAGGTAGTAACCCACGGCGGCAATCAGAAACAGGACAATCAATGCTCCGGCATTCATCGGCGCACCGCCAGCGGCACGCCGCCGCAGTCCTCGCACGCTCCGCCGGTGGCCTGAAAGTCGGTACAACACACCGGACACCAGGCGGCGGCCCCCTGCGGGCAGGCGGCCGCGGGAGTCACGCCGTCCGCCTGCGCCACTTTCCGGATCGCCCGCTCCCAGGCTTCATAAAACGAAATAACGGCGGCAGCCTGCGCCGGTTCCAGGCGGGCCACCGGCGGGTGGGCCGCCTCCCGCGCCAGTTCACCGTAAAGGGCCGGCCTCGCCTCCTTGGGAGCCAGATGGCGTACGCCCAGCGAACGGTCGAACCCTTCGCACAAGGGGCCCGCCAGATGGTCCGGGCCCCGGAACAGAGTAAACGGGTAAAGGACAAATTTGAGTGTTTCTGAAAACAGCTCGCTCTTCCGTCTTGGATAGAGAGCCGCATATCCCCGGCGAAACCGGACCGCTCCGTAGGCGGCAATCGCATAACTGGCCACGGCCACCACGCCCAGCGACACGCCAAACCCCAGCCACATGGCGAGCACCGGCCAACCCAACGCCAGCGTCAGGACCAGCAGCAATCCGGCCGTCCGCAGAGGCCGTGCGTGTTGCCGGTACAGCGTCAACTGGTTGGTAAAGGCAGGTTCATCGAACATTGCCGCCAGAGATTTCTCCATCGCCGTTCCCGCGCTGAACGTCAGCGGCGCAGCGGAATAGCGCGGATTCGGCAGTGTTCCCGCGCCTGTAGGTATGCGGACCGGCGGGTCCAGCGCAAACGCCGCGTCGTATGGGCGAAGCGGGTTACAGAAGATCCAACCCCACGTTCCATTGCCGGGATACAGATTCGGGCGAATGCGCCGGCCGCTGGCAAATACCAGCGCCGCGGGGCCCGTTTTCTGAAAACACTCGCACAAATACAAAACCACGACGACAAATAGAAACTGAAATAGATCGGTCATTCCGCTAGGCGGCTTTCGTCGCCGGACTCTTCGTCCTTCTTACCAGTGAACAGACGCTTCAGAAAAGCGCCCGCGCCCAGTACGGCCATCACAATCAGCTTCCAAAACGACTTCAAGAACCCGGTCTTGGTTGCCACCGCGGCGGCGCCGCCCACAATTAAGGCAGTAAGACCATATTCGGCCACTTTGTCGCCGCTGCGAAACGCCGCATATACGTTGTCGCTTGAATACTGAAACGACTGCATCGTGCCGTTAAAAGAAACGAGCTGCGCGGCGTAAGCATCGTTGTCTCCCACCAGCGTTACGCTCATATAGCCCCGCCGACCCAGAATCCGTACATTGTGATTCACCGATGTTCCACCGGAGGAACTGCGCGCCTCGGTCGCCCACTCCAGATTCTTCGTCTTGTCGTTGAAGCGAGGCGCCTGCTTCCATCCGATAACCTGCAGCGTCTCCCAGCCACGCCGTTTGCGCTCTTCGTTGCTCCGCTCTGTGCCATCCTGCAAGCTCTTTAGCAGCGCTCCGGCATCTAACTCGCCCTTCTCGTCGTCTTTCACATACCCGCTGTCAGAAAACTCATAGATGGCAAACCAATCCAACGATTTCGGAGCCAACATCCCATACTCCCGGCCCGTTGGAATATTCTCGGTGATTTCCAGAAACTTACGGGTGCCGGCATCATCGGCGAAGACATAGTCTTTCGGCACTTCCACCGTAGCCTGATCTTTTAACTTGCCGGTCGCCGGGCCTTTGACCCATTGGATGGAATCGATGGACGACGCTTTGTCGCCATCCTCTTTCCGGGCGTCCTGCTTTGCTTTGCCGCCTTGTGCGAAAAGTACGGCGGAGCAGAACGCCAGCGCCGCCATCCGGGTCTTCCAAGCTTTCATATATATCCCCAATCTAGTTATGAATAAATGGCGGTCCAAGTCCGCAAGTTCTTCCTATCATAGTGCGTCCCACTAACAACGCGCCATCCGGATACGTGTCCGTGAATCGCGCCTAAAGCCTGTAGTTAATATGCGAGAGGTTAAGGGGATGGACTCCCCCGGCACGCGAAGGCGGTACGCGACAGATGTGAGCGAAGAGCAGTGCCGGAAGGGCAGCAAAGTTCACATCGCCGTGGACATACTGGGACGCCTGCCGGGACGGCAGGTGAAGTCGCCCCACGAGCAGGACCGGCCTCAGGTCGGTGGGTGGATCAGGGCGTTTCCCCGTCGCTGGGCTGTCGAACGAACATTCCGTTTCGCCACGCGCTCTTCGCCTTTTGCGCCCCTTCGAAAGACTTCCGGAAACGGACCGCCATCCCCCGGCACGCGAAAGCGGCAGGCGACAGATGTGAACGATGAGGCGTGGGCGTTTGCAGCGCCCTACCTGACGCGGAGGGAAGAAGAGACGCTGCAATCGACGCCGGAGAGCGGAGCCCGGAGGGGCTATGACGCTTTGAGACACCGGATGCCCCTGCCTGGGACGCCGTTCGATGAGCAGGATCGGGCTCAGGTCGGTGTTCTCGCTGAACAAGTTCAGCAGGTAACCGGAGAGAATGTCGAGTGGGTATGGGCGGATAAGCGCTATACGGCGTCAACGGCCGCTGAGGCGGCCAATCACCAAGGAATTCGCTTGGAAGTGGTGCAGTTATCTACCGCTAGGAATGGGTTCGTTCTGCTTCCGCGTCGCTGAGCCGTCGAACGAACATCCGGTTGGGTCACTCGATTCCGCCGCCTGGTTCGCGACCTGGAACGTCTTCCGGAAACCGTCGCCGGCCTATTTCTGCAACGCCCCTTCTTTGAAACTCCGTAAAGTGAATTACAGGCTCTCGGCGGAACCCAGCCACTCCCATTCTTTCCCAAAAAAAGACTCGCATTCGGCGCGAAAAGCCCCGTGCGTGCAACCGCATAGCAGGTTCGCGCATCGTATACTACAGTTTAGGAATAGGAGGCAGCCTCTTGAACCGCAAGCTGCAATTCATCATTACGGTATTTTCTCTTTGCCTGGTTGGCGTGCTGCTGCTGGGAGCGGTTAACAAGTCATCCTCCTCGCCTGAAGACACCTACCGTCACATCGGCGTATTTACGGAAGTGCTCTCCAAGATCAAGAGCGAATACGTGGAAGAGCCGGACATGAAGAATGTCACCCTCGGCGCTTTGAACGGCCTCTTGGAATCGCTCGACCCCTATGCCAGCTATCTCTCCGCCGACCAGTACAAGCAGTACCAGAAGGCGAAAGCCGAAGCGAAAGGCTGGACAGGGCTGATCCTCGCCAAACGATTTGGCTACATCGCTGTCGTCGACTCCGTTCCTGGCTCCCCGGCCGACAAGGCCGGTCTTTCCACGGGCGACATGATTGAAACGATTCAAGGCGTGAATACTCGCGACATGCCGCTGGCCTACGCCGAAATGATGCTGCTCGGGGAACCCGGAACCAGTATTGAACTCGGCGTTCTGCGCTTCCGCAATCCTGAGCCCAGCAAAATGGCGATCGTTCGCGGGCCGATCCAGTGGCCGGCGGTTGTCGCAAAAATGCTGCCGGATGGCGTTGGGCTCGTGCAGGTTTCTACACTCGAAGCCAATCGCTTGGCCGAAGCCGCCGCCGCCGTACAGTCGTTGGAAAAGCAGGGAGCCAAGAAACTGATTCTCGATCTGCGCAACTGTGCCACCGGAACTCCGGAAACGGGCGTCGCGTTGGCGAATCTCTTCGTTTCCTCGGGCCGTCTGGCCTCTTCGGTGGGACAAAAAGTAGCGATGCAGACTTATGAAGCGGACCCGGCTAAGGCAGTCACCAACCTGCCGCTCACGGTTGCCACCAATCGTGGTACCGCTGGCGCCGCTGAAATTGCAACCGCCGCCCTCTATGACGCCAAGCGCGCCGAGATCGTGGGGGAACGGACCTACGGAGATGCCGCCCTCCGCAAACCGGTCATGCTGGACGACGGCGCCGCCGTCATCCTCTCTGTCGCCAAATTCTACAATCTGGGCGGCAAAGCGTTGCAGGAAACAGGCGTTACCCCCTCCGTGCCCGTCGCCGACCTGGAACCGCAGGAACTGACCGACGAAGATCCGCCCGCCGATGCGCCGAAGAAAGAAGAAAAGCCCAAATCCAACGAGGACCTCATCCTGAAGAAGGCTGTGGAAATCTCCACGAAGGGTTTGAGCCCCGCCGAAGCGACCGCCGCCAAAGAGCTGCGCGATGCGCAGAAAAAGACGGAAAACGGCCAGGATCCGGCACTGGGCCCGCTGAACATTCCCAAACCGTAACGTTCGCGCGATAATAGAGATATGCCCATTTACGAGTACCGCTGCCAGAGCTGCAACGAGATCTTCGAGGTCCGGCAGAAGTTCTCCGACGAGCCCGTCGCAACGCACTCCTGCGGTGGCCAAGGCCAGCGC
>DASTML010000272.1:0-11701 GCA_035714175.1 Bryobacteraceae bacterium
GGCGCTGGGCAAGGTGACCGTGCGAGAAGCCGTGGCCTGGAGCGCGGACCGGGAGAAGTATTTCACGCTGATGAAGGAGTTGGCGGCCATTGAAAAGCAGTTGACCCCGCCGGCGCAGCGGACGTCGGCACGACTGATTTCGGCGCTGCCGCCGCAGGTAGCCGTCTACATGGGGCTGCCAAACCTCGGACCGACAATGGAGCAGGCGGTGACGCTGATTGAGCAGCGGACCAGAGAGAACTCAACCTTGCATGAGTGGTGGAACTCGCCGGGCTCCGCGGACCTGAAGGCCCTGGCGGCGAAGATGCAGCAGGTGACTCCGTTACTGGGCGAAGAGATTGCGTTCGCGCTGGTGAAGCCGCAGATGCCGCTGGTAATGGCGGAAGTCAAGCCGGGCAAGGAGGCGGAATTGGAAGCGCAACTGAAGATTGTCCTGCCGAAGGAGGCCGCATTGCGATTCCACAATGGACTGGCGTTGATTTCCAAGTCTTCCGCGGCCCTGGATGCGATCGCTCCCGGAATGGGCCAAGGGGCCGCCACGCCGTTCGGCAAAGAACTGGCGGCGCGGTATGCGCGGGGTGTGAAGTGGATTTTGGGTGCGGACCTGGAGACTATAGGCCTGCCGGCGGAAGCCAACCGGGTGATGGGACAAACGCCGCCGCGCTACGCGTTCCTGGAACAGAGGACCGTGGAAGGCAACGAGGAAAACGAAGCAACGGTACTGTTTGCCGGTCCGCGAACGGGCGTGGCCGCCTGGTTGGCGGAACCTGGGTCGGCGGGTTCGGCGGAATATGCGTCGGCCGATGCGGTGGCTGTAGTTTCAGCGGCCACGCGCAATCCGCGTCAGATCATGGAAGAGCTGGAAAAGATGGTTCCGAGCTTTGCCGGCAAGTTGGACGAGATTGAACGGGAGGCCGGCGTTAATGTCCGGAATGATATAGCGTCGGCACTGGGGACGGACTTCACGGTCTCCGTGGAGACGGCGGCCGTACCGATTCCGGGCTGGTTCGCGGCCGTGGAGGTCTATCAGCCGACGACGCTGAACACGGCGCTCACACGGTTCGCCGAAGCTTACAATCGGGAGGCCGGCAGCGAGCGGAAACTGGCGATGACGCAGGAGACGATTGAAGGACGGCAGTGGAATTCTCTCACCATGTCCGGCGTGGGACTGCACTGGACCTTCGACCGGGGCTACTGGATTGTGGCGATGGACCGGGCCGTGGCGATGCGGGCGATTGCGACCAGAAGCGGCGGGTTTCCGCTGGTCCGATCGTCGCGATTCAAAGCGGAGATGCCGACGCTGGCGGGGTTGCATCCGTCCGGTTTCGTCTGGTTTCACACGGGGCCGGCGGCTGAGGCGCTCGCACAGTCTGCCACCTCCCCGGAACTGAAGCGGGTGCTGGCTTCCAGCGAGCCTTCCCTGACAACGATTAACGGCGAAACGGAACGAATTCAGATCGCTTCTCGTAGACGACTTACGAGCTTCCTTATGGACACGATGTTGCTGGCGGGGGGAAAGAAGAACGATGAGCGCAGTCATTGAAATTGATTCGCTGCGCGTGCGGCTTGGGCGGCGGGAGATTCTGCAAGGGATCTCCTGCCGCCTTGGCGTTTCCGGCGCAGGAAAAGCGATTGGATTGTTGGGACCGAACGGCGCGGGGAAATCGACGCTGATTCAAACGCTGCTGGGGTTCCACAAGCCGGAGGCCGGCAAGGCGCGGATTCTGGGCCTGGACTGCCACACGCAGGCGCGAGAAGTGAAAGCGCGGATCGGGTACATGCCCGAGAATGACTCGTTTATCGGCAACATGACGGCGGTGGCGTTCCTGCGGCTGATGGGCGAGATCTCCGGGTTGCCGAAGGCGGCGGCGCTGGAAAAGGCGCACGAGGTGCTGTTTCATGTGGGACTGGGCGAATCCCGGTACCGGCAGATCGGAACGTATTCGCTAGGCATGAAGCAGATGGCGAAGCTGGCGCAGGCAATTGTGCATGGACCGGAACTGGTGATTCTGGACGAGCCGACGAACGGGCTGGACCCGGCGGCCCGGCAACGGATGCTGCAACTGATCAAAGAGATGAAAGAGCAGCACGGGATGAACGTACTGCTGTGTTCGCATTTGCTAACCGATGTCGAACAGGTCTGTGACGAGGTCGTGATTCTGAAAGACGGCAAAATTGCGCACCAGGCGGATCTGGAAGCGGAGCGGAAGTCGAACCGGCGGTTTGTGCAACTGGAAGTGACGGGCGACGACCGGGGGCTGGCGGCGGCGCTGCAATCGATTGGGGCGCAGGGCGTGACGGAGGCGCCGGGCGTGTGGAGAATCGTGCTCCCCGCGGATGTGGAGATCGGCGCGCTTTGGCGAGTGGCGGCGCGGGAAAGCGTGCAGGTGCGGAAGTTGACTCACCGCCGCGACACGTTGGAAGAGATTTTCTTGAAGGCCGTGGGGCATATCCGGCAGACGCCGGGCGCGGCGCCCACGCAGGAGGCGCCCGTCCATGGCCGTCTATAGACGCGGATATCAACGGTACCAAGGGCCGTTAACGAACCACACGGCGCGCATGCTGGTGATGCCGCGATTTTCCTGGGAACGGATACTGGGCCAGCGTTTCGTGGTGATTCTCCTGGTGATCTCCCTATTCTGGCCCCTGCTCTGCGCGGTCTTCATATACTTGTCCAACCATACGGAGCTTTGGCAGGGGCTAGGCGGAAATCTGAAGCGGTTTCTGGCAATTGACGGCAGCTTTTTTTCCGTATTTATGAATGTGCAGTCCACCTTCGCGCTGATTCTGGCCGCCGTGGCGGGACCTGGACTGATTGCGCCGGACCTGGCAAACAATGCACTGCCGATGTACTTTTCGCGTCCGTTGACGCGCGGGGATTACATCCTGTCGCGGATGATTGTGCTGCTGGGGCTTTTGTCCATGGTGACGATTGTTCCGGGGATGCTTCTGTTCGGGATGCAAGCGGGGATGGCCGGCATGGACTGGCTGTGGAGCCACTGGACACTGGGCGCAGCGGTTGCGGCGGGATTTGCGCTCTACATCGTGCTGGTGAGCCTGGTGGCGATGACGAGTTCGGCGTATGTGAAGTGGCGCGTGGTGGCCGGCGCACTGGTGATGGCGTTTTTCTTCCTCCTGGCCGGCGCGGCCGAGATGGTGAATGCGGTGTTCCGGGTGGAATGGGCCTCCACGTTCAATGTGACGTATGCGATGAACACCGTGTGGCGCGGACTGCTGGACATTGAAATTCCGGACGACAAACCGGGCGTGTGGGAATGCGCCACGGTGCTGGCCTTGATTGCTAGTGGGTTGCTGGCGGCGTTGGCGCGCAAGCTGCGGCCGGTGGAGGTGGTGCGGTGAGCGAGCAGGAAATCGTATTCGACAACGTGTCGAAATTCTACGGCGAGGTGCTGGGCGTGAACCGCGTGGACTTGCGGATTCCGCCGGGGATTACGAGCCTAGTGGGGCCGAACGGCTCCGGCAAAACGACGCTGATGAACCTGATGACCGGCCTGATTCATCCCGACGCGGGGGCGATCCAGGTGCGCGGGATTTCTCCGTTCGCGCCGGAGAGGCTAATGCGGATTCTTGGCTACGCGACGCAGTACGATGCGGGGCCGCGCGGGGCGACGGGCTTCGATTTTGTGTTTACCGGACTACTGCTGTTTGGCTATGCGCGCGGGGACGCCGAGCGGAAGGCATGGCAGGCGATTGAACGGGTGGGGTTGACCGGGGCGGCGAATCGGAAAGTCGCGGGCTATTCGAAGGGCATGCGGCAACGCATCCGGCTGGCGCAATCGATTGCGCATGATCCCGAAGTGTTGATACTGGACGAACCGTTGAATGGGCTGGACCCGTTGGTGAGGGCGGAGACGATTGCCCTGTTCCGCGACTTCGCGGCCAGCGGCAGGCATGTGATTCTTTCGAGCCATGTGCTGCAGGAAGTGGACGTTTTCAGCGACCAAGTTGTTCTGATCGCGAATGGAATGATCGTAGCCGAGGGGCAGATTCGGAGCGTTCGCGAGGAGATACACGAGCATCCGAGCCAGTTCCTGCTGCACTGCCGGCAGGCGTCGCGCGTGGCCTCCCTGTTGTTTGCCGAAGACCATGTGTCAGAGATCAAATTGACGCCGGACGGGCAGGGGCTACTGGTGATGACGCGGAACCGGGAAGCGTTTTCGGCGGCGCTGGAGAAGATTGCGCTGGGCGGCCTGGATATCGATGGTCTGGTTCCGGCCGACGAGAACGTGGACGCCCTGTACGAGTACTTAATTGGAGGCGGACGATGACGCCATTGCAACAGATATTGACGATCGCACGGCTGGAATTGGGGCGGGTGTTCTTTTCGCGGCGCTCCTTCTGGGTGTACCTGATTGCGCTGTTTCCCACCGTGATCTTTTTGGGGCACGCGATTGAGGCGAAGTTACGAGGGCAGCGATGGACGAACAATGGACGGATCGTCAAAGCAGAGGCGATAAACCGGTTGGAAAACGGGATGGATCCGGAGGAAGTGTTGCGGCAGTTGGGGAATCCCGTGACCGATTTTACGCGGACGCGGCGGGCACGGCGGGACGATAATCCGGATGAAAAGCAGCCGGAGACGCGGCGGTACATGATGTATTTCGACGGGAAGCGGCGAATCGATCTGCGGTTTGAAGACGGCAAGCTGGTGGAACGGCAAATGCGCGAGTTGTTGAACTTCGAAGACGACCGGCGGGTGTACGGCGGCATGTTCCAGTTCTTCTATTTACGGCTGGGCGTGTTCTTCGGGTGCCTGGGCATCTTTATCAACCTGTTCCGGGGAGAAATGTTGGACCGTTCGCTGCACTTCTGGTTTCTGGCTCCCGTGAAGCGGGAGGTACTACTGCTCGGGAAGTATTGCGCGGGGCTAGCGGCCGCGGGGTTGATATTCGGAGGTGGGGCGCTGCTGAGTTTTCTCGCCATGGTGCTGCCGCAGGACCCAGCGGAAGTGCAGGCGTATTGGCAGACGGTGGGCGTGAGCCATGGGTTCTGGTATGTGGCAGCGGCTGTATTGGGCTGCGTGGGATATGGGAGCGTTTTCCTGGCGGCGGGGCTGCTGCTGCGGAACCCCATCATTCCGGCGATTGTGATGCTGGTGTGGGAGTCGATTAACGGATTTCTGCCGGATGTGATGCAAAAATTAAGCGTGCTGCATTATTTGCAGTCCATTTGCCCGGTTCCGGCACCGCTGCCGAACAATGTGCCGCCGCTTTTGAAAATGCTGCTCGCTCCCGCGGAGCCAGCGCCGGTTCCGGTGGCTGTGCTGGGGCTGTTGGCTTTGACGGCGGCGGTGTTGTTTGCGGCCATGCAATCGGTACGACGGCTGGAAATCAACTACGGAGCCGAGTAATCTTTGCCGGGGCCGGAACGGGATTGATATAGTCGTTCGATCTACCCGATTGGAGCCTCTCCGTGCCGAATCTGAACCGCAGGCAGTTTCTGAAACAGTCCGCCGCGACCGCCACGCTTGCGTCCGCCGCCCATGCGGCTGCGACGAAGCGGGAGCGCGAATGGAACCACTATGGCGGCGACGCCGGGGCTTCGCGGTATTCGCCGTGCGATCAGATCAAGCCGGGCAATGTGGCGAAGTTGAAAGTCGCCTGGACGCATAAGACGGGCGACGCGAGCGCGCGGCCAGCGACGGTGATCGAATGCACGCCGATTGTGGTGGACGGCGTGATGTATTTGACGACGGCGCGGAACAAAGTGCAGGCGTTGGAAGCGGCGACGGGCAAGTTGCTATGGACGTTCGATCCGGGAGAAGCGGCCGCGGGGGGAACGCCTTCGCGGCGGGCTCCTGGGATCAACCGGTCGGTGTGCTATTGGGAAGAAGGCGACGACAAGCGCATTTTCACGGCGTACCGGGACCAGTTGTGGGCCATTGCGGCAAAGACCGGGAAGGCGGTGGAAGGATTCGGCAAGGGCGGAATGATCGATTTGAAGGATGACTTCGACCACGATATGTCGAAGTTGACGTTCAAACACAGCAGCCCGGTGGTGGTTTATAAGGACGTGGTGATCACGGGCGGCGGCGGCGGCGAAGGGCCGTATCCGGAAGCTCCAGGGCATATCCGCGGCTTCGACGCGAAGACGGGCAAACGTCGGTGGATCTTCCACACCATTCCGAAACCGGGCGAATTCGGGCATGATACGTGGTCCGGCGACTCCTGGAAGTACACGGGCGGGACGAACAACTGGGCCGGAATGAGCGTGGACCTGAAACGCGGTCTGGTGTTTGCGGGGATCGGGTCGCCGAGCTTTGACTATTGGGCCGGGAATCGATTGGGCGATAACCTGTACGGCAACTGCGTGGTGGCGCTCGACGCATTGACGGGCCAAAGGAAGTGGCACTACCAGATTGTGCACCACGACATCTGGGACTATGACATGCCGGCGCAGCCCGCGCTGATCACGATGAAGTTGAACGGCAAGACGATTGACGCCGTGGTACAGCCGACCAAGCAGGCCTACATGTTCTTCCTGGACCGCGAGACGGGCAAGCCGATCTATGGCGTGGAGGAGCGGCCGATTCCTGCGTCCAAAATGCCGGGCGAAGTGCTTTCTAAGACGCAGCCGCATCCGCTGAAACCGCCACCGATCTCACGCATCGGATTTAAACCGGAATGGATCACGGACATCAGCCCGGAGGCGACGGCGCACGTAAAGAAACAGGTAGACCAGTTGGAACACGGCGAGTTGTTTCATCCGGCTCCGATGGAGGGCGGCATTATCCATCCGGGATTCCGCGGCGGCGCGCTGTGGGGCGGGTGCAGTTTCGACCCGAAGCGAAATACGGTGTTTGTGAACTCGGACGAGACTACCAACGTGATTGCGTTCAAGGACGCTGAGCCGGGAATGAACGTGAAGTATGGGCTCAAGAAACGTATTGAGCTGCTGGATCACGAAGGCTATCCGGGGATTAAACCGCCGTGGGGCTACATGACGGCAATTGACGCGGGCAAGGGTGATTTCAAGTGGCGCGTAGTGAACGGCGAGTTCAAAGAATTGACGGCGCGGGGTATTAAGAAGACAGGAACGCCTTCGCACGGGGGCAGCATTTGTACAGCCGGCGGGCTGGTGTTCATGGCCGGTACATTTGACAAGATGATCCGGGCATTTGACTCCGAGACGGGGAAAGTGGCCTGGGAGTATGAGTTGCCGGCGGGCGGATTTGCAACGCCAATGACCTATGAGGCGAACGGCAAGCAGTACGTGGTGATTGCCGCCGCCGGAGGAAAGAGTGGTTCAAAGGCGAACGATGAGTTTATTGCGTTTTCGCTGTAGCGTAGCGCTATTGGCCGTATTGGCCGTGGCTGCGCAGCAGAAAGAGTACAAACCGAAAGAAGAGAAATTACCGGGAGAACCGGTGAAACAGCCGATTGCCTATAGCCATAAGAAACATGTGGCGATGGGGTTGCAGTGCACGAATTGCCACACGATGCCGGGGGAAGCCTTCCTGGCCACCTATCCGAAGGAATCGGTGTGCATGGGCTGCCACACGACGGTAAAGAAGGAGAGCCCGGAGATTCAGAAACTGGCGGAGTATGCGGCGAAAAAGCAGGCGGTTCCGTGGGTACGGGTCTATCAGGTTCCGGATATTGTGTGGTTCAACCACGGGGTTCATGTGAAGGTGGCCAAGACGGCGTGTACGCAGTGCCATGGCGAAGTGGCGCAGCGGGACGTGCTTTTCCAGGAGAAGTCGATCTCGATGCAGACGTGCATGGCGTGTCATGCCGAACATGGCGCGCCGAACGGCTGCGACGTTTGCCATGCGAGCCAATAAATTAGCTGTTTTTCTCCTGGGCGCCTTGTGCGCAGCGGGCGCGGAGTACCGGCCGGTATCGGAGAAGGCGACGCTCCGCTCCTTCGTATTGACGGCGGCGCCTTCGGGATGGATATCGTTTGTCGCCGAAAAACGGGACGGCGGCAAGTTTGCCGTATATTCGCTGCAACGAGGCGGCGACCGGTACCTGCTGCAGGAAGGCAATCGGCCGGTGCGCGAGTTCCGCCATCCGGTAAGCGGGGCGGCCATACGGCCGTCGATGGGCGGATGGGACCAGATTTTCCCGCGCACCGAGGCCGAGACGCTTACGGTGCTGGGGCATGTTTATAAGCGTTCCGGCGCGGCGAATGCGACTGTTCCGATGGCGGCGGAGACAGTGTATTTGCAACCGGATTTATTGATTGGCCCCGCGTCCAATTCGAAACAGAAAGACGAGACACGGCGCTACGATACGTCGGAATATACCTACGTCCGCATGGACGAGAGCGACTACCGGACGATGGCCACGGCGGGGGTGAGTTGCGTCCGCGTGGATACGGAGCAGGCCGTTTGGGCGGAGAAGCTGGGGATGTTCTACTACGGAACGGCTGCCCTCCCCTACCCCGAGATGATGTACCGGCCCCAATATCTGGGACCGGTGCTGTATTTGGATGAACCGGCGGTAGGTACGCGGGACAGCGTGATCCGGCCCCGGATGGCGAAAGATTCGTCGCTGCGGAAGTCACTGACGCCGGCGTATGTTTTGGAGGCGTTTCGTGAGCATTTCGCCGAATCGGCAAAACGGAATTCGACGGCGCTGATGGGACAGTTGCGGGCGCGCAAGGATATCGATGTGGGGACGATGGAGTTCCGGCAGGCGAACCTGTACGACTGGGAGACGATGGAAGCGACGGCGGGGTATGCGCTTTCGCGGGATAAGGTGGTTCCCGCGGCGTTTGTGTGGGAACCGGCGGGGCGGATTGGAACGCGGCGAACGGTGCCGGAGTTCAACATGAACTACGGGACACGGTTTCCGTTGCAACCGCATGTGGTTCCGACGATTGTGAACGGCTTTCTACGGGGCGCGGCGCGGGCGACGGGGAAAGAGTGGGGGATCAGTATTTATGGGGCGGTGGAACGCAGCGATGCACCTTACTGGCTGACCAAGGCATATGATGAGGGCGCCACGCGGTTCTTCTTCTGGGATAACTACCAGTTGGCTTGTGTGCCCTTCCAAGAGGTACTGGCCCATGCGCGGCATCTACGAGCGCACGCGATGGCGCATCCACGGACGCAAGCGGCGCCGAGGGCCGAATTGGCTATTGTAATTCCGGCCGGTTATAACCTGGGGCACGTATTTCAAGGGAAAGGGCTGCTGTGGGGATTGCCGGAGTTGAACCGGGAGCGGAGTACGGCGGCTGGATCTACCTACGGCGAGGTGATGTCGGCGGCGTTCCTGGAGATGGAAAAAGCCATGCGGGAGGGAACACGCTTCGATGTGTTATGGGACCTGCCGGAGTTGCCGGTAAACGGCTACGGGCGGGTGGTGCGGATTACCGAAGGGGCGCGGACTGGCCGGACGGCAACGGGCCCGGGACCGGCGGTGGCGCTGACGATTTCCGGAGGGGAAGGCGGTTGGTACACAGGCCATGCGGCCTCGACGGCGGACCTCTTCTATACGGCCGGCGCCGATGCGACCGGCGTGTACCGGAATGCGCGGTTTTATTGGGAACTGTATGGCCCGAACGAAGAAGACATGCAGATCATCCCGCCGGGCGAAACGGTACGATTCCATGCGCCCAAACCGGGTGTCTACCGCGTGCGGGCGGCGGCTATGGATAGCGAGGGACGGACAACCGTAATCTGGCGGGAGATCCGTTAGAAATCGATCAGTGAGCGCTTGGGTTCGAGTGCATTGATATCGAGCCCCGGCACATTGCGCAGATCGTCAAACGATTTGAACGGGCCGTTGTCCTTCCGGTATTGCACGATGGCATTGGCCAACGGCAACCGTACGCTTAGGCCCTCCACGAGTGCGGGAGCCTCGGCTTCGTTGATACTCACGCGGACTGGGGAGAACTGGGCGACCAGATAGTCGGAGACCTCCGCCCATTCCGCTTCTTCCCCTTTTGCTCCCCTGCGAATCATCTCTTCGATGACGGCGTTCCAACCATCACGCGTTTCGCGGCGGCGGACAAAGTTGCCGAATCCGTGGCAGGACCCGCAGAGACGCTGCGTGGTGGCACGGCCAGGACCTTCGGGCAGTTGCTTTTTCGGCTCGGCGGCGAAAAGGGAGGCGCCAATGACGGAACAGAGCAGGAGTCGCATGCAGCTTCGCTCTTATTGTCGCGCAAGAGATAATGGGTTTGGCTGATGAAATCCGGGATATGGGTGTTGGTGATTGTGGCGGCGTTGGCGGCCGGCTGCGGCAGGAACGCGGGGACGAAGCCGATTGGAAAGACGACGGTGATTACCGCGCCGCTGGGATTGCCCCCGGTCCCGGTTCCCGCGGACAATCCGCCGACCGAAGAGACGATCGCGTTGGGGAAGAAGCTGTTTTTCGATCCGCGTCTGTCGGCGGACGGGAAGGCTCCGTGTTCCGCCTGCCATAGTCCCGAACATGGATTCAGCGATGGCCGAAAGACATCCATGGGCGTACGCGGGCAGCTAGGGAAACGGAATGCGCCGACCATCTTCAATTCCGCCTATAGCCCGTTGCAGTTCTGGGATGGACGCGCCGCGAGCCTGGAGGATCAGGCGGCCGGGCCGATCGCGAACCCGATTGAAATGGACATGCCGCATACCGATTGCGTGACGCGGGTACAGGAAGATCCGGAGTATCAGGCGTTATTCGCCAAGGCGTTTGGCCCGGGCGCAATTGGCATGACCCAGATCCAAAAGGCGATTGCCGCCTATGAACGCACGATTTTGAGCGGAAACTCACCGTTTGACCGCTACTACTATGGCGGCGACAAGGAGGCGATGAGCCCGGCGGCGGTACGCGGGTTTGCCGTTTTCATGGACCGGGAGAAGGGGAACTGTTCAGCCTGTCATCAGGTGGGTACGCAGTTTGCGCTGTTCACAGATGGGCAGTTTCACAACCTGGGCGCGGGGATGAACAGCGAAGGGGAGTTGACGGACCTGGGTCGCTACGACCAGACGAAGAGCGACGCGGACCGGGGCGCTTTCAAGACACCGACGCTACGGAACATCACCTTGACGGCTCCCTATATGCATGACGGCAGCTTGCGGACGTTGCGGGCGGTAGTGGATTTTTATGTGGGCGGGGGGAACTCCAATCCGCATCTGGACAAGCAGATTAAGCCGCTGCCTTTGACAGGCCAGGATCGCGAGGATCTTGTGACTTTCCTGGAAGCTTTAACGAGTGAGAATCCGCGGCAGCGGTAATACACTGGTTGCGTGCGCTATCTTTTGCCTTTGCTTGTTTTGCTGACCGCATGTAGTTCCGCGCCGAAACCAGCCGAAAAAGCAGCGGAACAGCCGGTGTTTCAGGTGGACGCGGCGACCGCCGGCACGATTCGCGGGACCATCCGGTTTGTAGGCAAACGGCCGCCAGTACAGATTGTTTCCATGGATGCCGATGCGCAATGCGCCAAGATGTACGGCGGCGCCACGATGACCGACGAGGGCGTGGTGGTCAACAGCAACGGAACACTCAGCAATGTGTTCGTCTATCTGAAAACAGGCCTGGAAGGAAAGCGATTTGCCACTCCCGCCGAACCCGTGACGATTGATCAGAAAGGCTGCTGGTTCCATCCGCGGGTGATGGGCATACAGACGGGGCAGACGTTCCAGGTGACGAATTCCGACCCGGTGACGCACAATATTCACCCGCAACCGGACAAGAACCGGGACTGGAACCAGAGCCAAAGCCCGGAGGACCTGCCGTTGCGGCGG
>DASTML010000273.1:0-19592 GCA_035714175.1 Bryobacteraceae bacterium
CTTATTCGACGCTGCTTTCCGTGTCAGGGCTTGGATCGGTGGCCGGAGCATTGATTGTCGCCGGCATGAACAACGTTCACAACAAAGGCCGGGCCGCGCTGTTGATTCTGACAGCGCTAGGCGGGCTGACAATCGCGTTCGCGCTCTCGACACACTTCTGGTTGAGTTGCGCGCTGCTTTTTTTAGGCGGAGCGGCGCTGATTTCCGTGTTTGCGCTCGTGACCAGCCTGGTACAGTTGCAGACGACAGACGAAATGCGCGGACGCGTGATGAGCGTCTACAATGTGGCATTCCGGGGCGGAATGCCATTTGGAAATTTGACCTCCGGACGATTGATGCAGATTCACGGTGCACCTGTGATCCTCGCTATCAATGGCTGTCTGTTGATCGCGTTAGCCATCTATTTCCTGGTGGTGCAACGGAAGATTGCCCGCATCTGAAAGTTTGCGAGAATGGGAGAAGCGATGCGTGGACCGTTACTTTTGATCATTGGCACAATCGCAGTGGTAGGAGCGGATGCCACTCTGGAAACGGCCCGCAACCGGCAGGACCGCACCGCGTTGGAGAGGGTGGGAGCTGCGAAAGCGAAAAGCGCAAAGAACGCGGCCGGACACTACGAGGCGGCGTTGGCTTACTCTTACCTGAGCGAGGTGGCGCTGGAGCTCCGGGACAAGAGACAAGCGCGCTCGGCGGCGGAAGTGGGAATTACCGAAGCCAAGGCGGCCATCGGGGCCGAACCTGGCAATGCGGAATACCACCGCTTGTTGGGCACGCTGTGTGGTCAGGTGATCCCGGCCGACCCCATGGCGGGATTCCAACACGGTCGCTGCGCTAAGGAAGAAGTGGAGAAAGCGCTGCAAATGAACCCGAAGTCGGCGCTGGCCTGGATGTCAAGCGGCGTTGGTAAGTTCTATCTGCCGGCAATGTTCGGCGGCGGCGTTGATCTGGCAATGAAGGAATTTCAGAAAGCCGTTTCGCTGGACCCCAAGTTGGCCGAGGGCTGGTTGTGGATCGGATTGGCATACCGGAAAGGCAATCGCATTGCCGAAGCACGGCAGGCACTGCAGAAGGCGAAATCTCTTAACCCGGAACGGATCTGGATTCAGCAGCAGTTGGAAAAGACGCCGGCACAATGAACGAACGGCCGGGAATGGCGCTGATTGCGCTGCTATCGATTGGACTGTTTGGATTCTTTGTATTTCCTGGACGCACGTATCTCCACCAGGATTCGCAAATTTACCTGCCAATGATGGAACGGCTGGTCGACTCGCATGTTCTGGGCAATGATCTGATTGCCACGCATCCGCATTTATCGTTTACCTGCTATGACGAGATTGCGGTAGGCCTTCGAAAGTTGACGGGACTGGACTTTCAGGTGATTTTGACGGCGCAGCAGATCGTCACGCGGTTGCTGGGGCTGCTCGGCGTTTTTCTACTGGCGCAGGGCGCGGGAATGGGCTACGCCGGTTCCGTAATGGTAGCCGGGCTGTACGGGCTTGGCGCAACCATCTTCGGACCCTCGGTATTGACGATCGAATACGAACCGACGCCGCGAGCCTTTGCCTTGCCGTTGGCACTGTTGGCGGCAGGCCTGGCCGCTAAGCAGAACTGGCCGGCAGCTGGCATCGCCATGTTCGCTGGGTTCCTGTATCATCCCCCAACCGTCATCCCCGTATTGCTCCCGATGCTGATTTATGTCTCCATGCCCTGGCACCTCGAAGGACGGTGGCGGTTTCTGGGATGGATCGGTGCGGCGGCTTTGGTAATGGCCTTTGCAGCAAAGATGCAGGCTGGCGTGAAGCTGGAACAGCACTTTTTTTCCCGCGTTTCACCAGACGTGGAGGCTTTGCAACGAATGCGGGCGTCCTACGTATATGTGGGGATGTGGTTGGGCCAGTCCTGGGGCCACTACCTGTTCTTAGCCGTTGTGTCGATGGCTGCGTGGCTGCGTTGCGGGGAAAAGATGGAAGGATTTGCGCGCTTTCTGCTTGGACTGCTGCCAGGCATCGGCTGGGCCAGCCTTCTATTTTCCTGGATCACGATGGATCTCATGGGCTGGGGGCTCATGCCGCAGCTGCAACCGGTGCGGGCGCTGTTGTGGACCACGCTAGCGGCTGTGGTCACCTGCGGATTGGCCGCCGGGTTCGCCCGCGGAATGTTGGAACGTACGTTGTGGCTACTCGTGCCGTTCGCCATCGCTGTGCAAACACGGCCATTAGACCTCCTATGGCCTTCCAAACCGGATGCGTTGTTGCATCTGGCTATCGTGGCGGTCCTGGCGGCGGCCAGTGCCCTCGCCCTTCGCCTGGGAGCATTGGCCCCCGGCATCGTAGCTGTGGCAGCCATGTTCCTCACGCTCTATGTAGGCGGCGTACGGAACTACCCGCAGATCCATTCGCAGGAATTGGACGCGCTTTCCGAATGGGCGCGGGCATCCACTGCGGTGGAAGCAGTGTTCCATTTCCCCGATGCAGGTAAGGAATTGTATCCGGGCATCTTCCGCGCCAAGGCGGAGCGGGCGGTATGGGTGGATTGGAAGGGCGGAGGACAGGTAAATTTCATGGAACCTCTAGCGCGGGAGTGGTGGAAACGTTGGAGCGCTCTGCCCGCGGGCACGGGCGATTTCCTGATCAGAAAATCGGGAAAATGCGGGACGTCTGCGTTGTATGCAAATGCAAAGTACTGCGTGGAACGGCCGGCAACCAGCATAAAATGACCTATACCTATGAGTCAGGTCCCTGCTTGGTTTGAACGGAAATTCTCGTTCACGTTCCCGTTGGAGTTGTATCCGAATCTACTGGTCCGCTTGTGGGGTACTCCCACACGCCTGGAGGAGTTGATAGGCCATCTCGCGCCTGCTGTTTTAACGACAGAATCTGGAGACAAATGGTCCGCGCAGGAGGAGGCCGGCCACTTGCTCGACATGGAACCCCTCTGGTTGACGCGGGTGGAAGATTTTTTTTCGGAGCGGGATACGCTGACGGTCGCCGACTTGACGAATCGAAAAACCCATGAGGCGAATCATAACGCCCGCGCGGTAGGCGAGATTCTCCAAGGATTTCGTGACGAGAGATTGAAGTTGTTGACCCGTGTGGACAATCTGGGAGCCGATAGTGCGGCCCGGACAGTCCTCCATCCGCGACTGCGGCAACCGATGCGGTTGATCGACCACCTATATTTCGTAGCCGAACATGACGATCATCATTTGGCGCGAATACGTGAAATGATCCAACGCTAGCCAATAGTAGTTATTCTACCGGTAGACTGCTATAGTGTCTGCATGCCGGGTGCATCGAAACAAACAGAGTTGTTGGCTGGGACGCTGAATATGCTGATCCTGCAGGTACTGGCTCCGGGTAAAGCAAACGGGTATGAAATCGCCAAGCTGCTCGAAAACAGATCGGACGAGGCGCTTCAGGTGGATCACGGTTCACTCTACCCGGCGCTACGGAGGCTGGAGGCTAACGGCTGGGTCGAAGCGATGTGGGAGGTCTCTCCCACTAACCGGAAGGCGCGGTACTACGCCCTGACGGCCGCTGGCCGCAAACAGGTGGTTGTGGAGCGGGAACGATGGAACCTGGCCGTAGCGGCTGTTTCGCGAATCATGGGGCCGGCATGAAATTGCCATGGTGGATTCGCAGGCTCGTGAGTGGACCGGATCCGATTCAGGACGAATTGGCCTTTCATCTCGAAGCGCTGCAACAGGAACGCCGGGAGGCCGGAGATACTGACGCGCAGGCGGCCCGCTACGCCCGCATAAAACTGGGCTCTCCGCCAGCCATTGCCGGTGAAGTATTTGCACGGGATCCCTATCACCGGATGGAAAATCTGGTGCGGCATTTCCAGTTGGCGTTCCGTTCCTTGGGACGGCAGAACGGCGGTTCGCACGTATTGGCGATCTCGATCTTGGCGTTGGGAATTGGACTGAGCGTCTCCATGTTTTCCCTGGTACGCGCAGTGGTGTGGACGCCTCTTCCCTTCCCGGACCAGGATCGCGTGCACCTCGTGTGGAAAACCGATTTGCAGACGCGCAGCGAATTGGTGGGTGAACTCGCCTATCCGGAGTTAAACGATCTGAGAAGCGCGAACGATATTATCGCCTATGCGGCACTGTTGCCGGCCTCGCCGTATGGGAACGGAAGGTCGCTCCAGGTGGAAGGCGGCGATCCGATCCAAGTGGAATCCTGTCCAGCGACGCCGGATTTCTTCCGCGTGCTTGGCGTGGAACCGGCCCTGGGCCGCAATTTTGTCGATAGCGACGAAGGTCCGCGGGCAAAACCGGTCGTCATCCTATCGCACCGCGTTTGGCGGGAACAGCTCAGTGGGCGCACGGACGCTGTGGGCCAGTTCGTCCGGTTAAACGGAATCGGCTACACCGTAATCGGAGTGATGGGCCCGGAAGTGGATTTTCCGCGCGGGGTAGGCCTGTGGATGCCCATGCCCACGGAGACGCGGCGAGGAATGACATGGCTGCAAGCGCTGGTGCGCACACGGACCGGTGTATCCCGCGAGACATTGCATCAGGCAGCCAGCCGAACCTTCCAATTGCAGATTGCCGATCATCCGGAAGTCTATTCCGTCACGCAGCGCGCAGTGGTGACGCCGGTCGCCGACTACTGGACCGGATCGTCCAAACCGCTATTGCTGGTGTCTCTTTTTGCTTCTTTGCTACTGCTTCTTTCTTCCTGCGCCAGCGCGGGAAATTTGTTTCTGTCGCGTGCACTGACGAGGCGCCGGGAGATTGCCACGCGTTTGTCGCTCGGTTCACCGCGCACCCGGATTCTCGCGCAGTTTGCCGCCGAAGGTCTCGTGGCAGCTATTTTGGCAACGGCAGCGGGCAGTCTGCTTGCTCTCTTCATCATCCGTCTCCTGGTGCGCTGGGCTCCCGAAGATATTCCGCGCATCGGCGCGGCAGGTCTGGACCTTAGCGCGCTGGCCTTCGCCGTGGGAGCCGCGGTTTTTGCGGCCGTGGCTTGCAGCGTGGGACCCGCTCTTTTGCTGCGCGGACAAAAATTGGACGGCATGCTACGAGATGGCGGCGCACGTATGGCGGGAAGCCGGGGGCAGGGGCGTATGCAAAGCGCATTTCTGGTCACCCAGTCTGCGTTAACTGTGGCGATTCTTGCCACCGGGTTTCTACTCTTCCTCAGCTACCGCGCCATGCTGCGAACCGACACCGGCTTCGCCCATCGAGACGCCCTGACAGTTAACGTGGCGATGCGGGGACCCGGCGTCACTCCGGAAACGCGCCGTAGATTCTATTTCGATCTTCTGGAACGGCTGCGCCGCTCGCCCGCCATAACCAACGTCGCCGCTGTACTTCTCCGTCCACTGGAAGGGCCTATCGGGTGGGATACCGAATACAGTTTTGGCTACGAGGCCGGCCAGCGTGATCCGAATTTACTCACAAAAGCCAATTTCGAAGTCACCACACCTGGATACTTTGAAACTGTCGGCACGCCCCTGCTTCGTGGGAGGGACTTCCTGGAGACCGACGATGAGTCGGCAACCAAAGTCGCCATTATCAGTCAGTCGCTAGCCCGGCGCATCCGCAAGGACGGGCGTGAGCCAATTGGCCAGCAAATCCATTCATTCGGGGCATTGCGCCAGATTGTGGGTGTCGTGGCAGATGCGCGCTATCGGGGTATCGTCCGGGTTGCCGATGACGTCTACGTCCCTTATCGCCAGGTTTCCGTTCCCACAAACTACGTTGTGCTGCGCGGGAATGTCCCAGTTGCGGAACTGATAGCCCTCTTGCGAACGACGCTCCGCGAGGTAGACCCCACCCAAGTGATGGCCTCGGAAGCCACAATTGGCCAACTAATCGACCGGGATGCTGCCCGCAATCGGTTTGTGGTCTCGCTGCTAGGACTGTTTGCCGGCGGCGCGATTCTGTTGGCGGCGGCGGGGGTTCACAGCGTCATTCGGGAATCCCTTGCGGTGCGGGCACGCGAGATGGCGGTACGTATCGCACTTGGCGCCGGACGGGCGCGTCTGACTGCGCAAGCAGCGGGACGAGCGCTCAGTTGGGTAACAGCGGGAGTGGCGGCGGGACTCGGATTAGCCGCCGCGATAGGCCAGGCGATCACGGGGCTTCTCTACCACGTACCGCCTATGGCGCCGCGGGCACTGCTCTCCGCCGCACTGTTCGTGCTGGTGGTAGCCGCCTTGGCATGCCTTGTTCCGGCATGGCTGGCGGCGGGACGCGACCCGCGCGAATCGCTGCAGAGTAGTTAGGTTTGATAAAAGTGGTCGCATGCACAAACGCCGACATTTCCTAGCGCTCCTCGGCGCCGCCGCTGCCTGCGCTCAAAAGTATGTTCCCAAACAAAGCGACCGGCCCGAACCACTTGTTGATGACGGACCGGGCTTCGTCCCCCTGTTTGACGGACGAACATTGCAAGGCTGGGAAGGCGACCCGAAATACTGGCGTGTGGAGGAAGGAGCCATTACCGGTGAGATCACGCCGTCAACCGTCGTCAAAAGCAACACATTTCTCATCTGGCAGGGCGGAGAGCCGGGCGATTTCGAACTAAAGGTCGACTATCGGATCACTGCCGCTGGCAATAGCGGCATCAACTATCGCAGTGTAGTCGTGCCGGATCCGGTAACACCCTCCAACCGGTTCGCCATGCGCGGCTATCAGTGCGATATCGATGGCCGGAATCAGTATACAGGGCAGAATTATGAGGAAAAAGGGCGGCTATTCCACGCCCTGCGGGGTCAGGTCACGCGACGCGTTACGGACAGAAAGCCAGTGCTTCTTTCCTCTTTCCCCGACCCTAAGGAGGCGCTAACCTCGGACTGGAATGCTGTACATCTCCTGATCCGCGGCAATACGCTCCTGCATATGATCAACGGCCGGTTGATGTCAATGGTAATAGATGACGACACAATCAATCGGAGGAAAACAGGAAGAATCGGCGTGCAAGTGCACGTCGGCCCGCCCATGAAAGTCCAATATAGAAACTTTCGGATCAAGGTTCTTTCGTAGCTGGTTTCCGCTTCACTAAGTAGCAGAGTGCCGGCAGCGCCAGAAAAGTCAGCACGAGTGTGGAGCCCAAGCCGCCCACTACAACCGACGCCAGTGGGCGCTGGACGTCAGAGCCGATGCCCGTTGCGCGGGCAGCAGGCACCATACCGATCATCGCCACGACGATCATCATCAGCACAGGCCGCAATTGTGCCAACGATCCGCCAATAACAGCTTCAGCCAACGGCACATCGATATGCCGCAGGCGACGATTGATCTCGGAAACTACCAACACGCCGCTCATCACCGCCACTCCAAACAGGCTGACGAAACCCACCGCCGCGGATACGCTAAGGTTGATGCCGCGCAACCAAAGCAGCAAGATCCCGCCGACCAAAGAAAAAGGCACATTCAGCAGCACCAGCCCCGCGTCCGCCGTCGATCCAAAGGCAAAAAACAGCAAAACAAAGATAACGCCGATGGTCAACGGCAGCACCAGCGAAAGCCGCCTGCGGGCCCGCTCCAGATTGTCGAACTGGCCGCCCCACTCCACGCGGTATCCTTCCGGCATGTGAACGGAATGAAGAAAGGCGGCCTGCAATTGACCGGCAAAACCGCCTTGGTCCCGTCCGCGGATGTTGGTGCGAACAGCGATCTGGCGGCGATTCTCCCGACGCGCAATGATGCTCTGACCGTCGCGGACGTCGATCGTGGCCAGTTCCGTAAGCGGAATGCGTGCACCGGAACGCGTCGGTACTAGCATGCTGCCGATAGCGTTGGCATCCGCACGGGCGCCTGGCGCAAAACGTACCGAGATATCGAAACGGCGTTCGCCTTCGAACAACCGGCTCACCACGCGGCCCCCGATCGCGAGTTCGATCAAATCCTGCACGTCACGGATACGTACTCCGAAACGCGCCATCTTTTCCCGGTCGAGTTGGATGGTTAGCTGGGGCTGTTCGGCTTCTTGTTCTACAGCGGAATCTGCCGCACCGGGAATGGAGCGGACAATACGCAATGTCTCCTGCGCGTGTTTGCGCAATACGGCAAGATCAGGCCCGGATAGGATAACTGCCAGATCGGCCGATGATCCTGTGACCACTTCCGTCACGGTATCGATTATCGGCTGTGTAACGTTGAAGGCGGCGCCGGGAATCACCTCCGGCATCTTGCGAGAGAGCTCATTCACCAGATCGGCTTTGCTCTTGCCGCCCGGCCACGTGTCGTAGGGTTGCAACGTAACGAGCAGTTCGATGCGGTTCGGACCGAAGGGATCCGTACCGGCATCGTTGCGGCCCGCCTGGGAACCCACGGCGCGTATCTCAGGGAATTTGGCGAGCGTGGACCGAATCTCAGAAGCGATCTCTGCGCTCTTTTCCAGCGACGTGCCAGGCGGCAGGTTGGCCCGAATCCATATGGTCCCTTCATCGAGCGTGGGCAGAAATTCGGTGCCCAGCTGGCTGCCCAGCACAAAAGCGCCAATAACCACCACGCCCGCCACGGCCACAACCACCCAGGCATGGCGCAGGCCGCTCTCCAGCACGCGGCCATAGGCGCTTGCCAACCTCACAAGTACCGGGTTCTCCCAGGCATGCGCGCCCTTGCGGAACAGGAAGGTCGCCAGCACCGGAACAATCGTCAACGAAATCAACAGTGCGCCCAGCAGAGCAAAGCAGACGGTGAAGGCCATCGGCGTGAATAGCCGCCGCTCCACTCGCTCCAGCATGAACAGCGGAAGATACGCCGAAATAATAATGATTAGCGAGAAGAAGAGCGGCGATTCCACTTCCAACGCAGCTTCCCGAACGGCTTGAAAAACGCTCTCCGGACCGTCGGCCCGGCGCTCATGCAGAACGTGGAGAATGCGTTCCACCATGATGAGAGAGCCGTCCACGATGATCCCGAAATCCAGAGCGCCCAGGCTCAGCAGGTTCGCCGGAATGCCGGTAAAGTACATACAGCCGAAGGCGAACAGCAGGGCCAGCGGAATAGTGATTGCTGTCAAGATGGCGGCTTTCGCACTGCCCAAGAAGAGCAACAGGATCAGCACGACGATAACGAGCCCTTCCAGAAGCGTCCGTGTAACTGTCGACAACGTGCTATTCACCAGTTCCGTCCGGTCATAAATCACGTTCAGCTTTGCGCCGGGAGGCAATTTCGTAGCATTGATCTCCTCCACCGCCTCGTGAACGTGTTTCAACACTTCCGTGGGATTCTCCCCGCGACGCATGAGCACAATGCCCTCCACGCCGCCGCTTTTCTCCTGCAGCCCAAAGATGCCCGTTGCCGGAGCCGCGCCAACGCTCACGCGGCCCAAATCCTTCACAAACACGGGTACACCGCGATTCTCCGCCACCACGCTGTGTTCGATATCCGGTACAGATTTCAACAACCCTACGCCGCGCACAGCCAGAGACTGCTGCCGGTTATCCAGCAATGCCCCGCCCGCATTCTGATTACTCTCCTCCACCGCCTGCGCCAGATCGCGCAGAGAAATTTTGTACTTTTCCAGTGCAAAGGGGTCGATCTCAATCTGAAACTGCTTGACCAGACCGCCGAAAGGCACAATATCGGCCACGCCCTGCGCCTGCAACAAACGCGGATAAACCACCCAGTCCTGCAATTCTCGGAGCTGCTGTGGATCCAACCCGGGCCCATCTAGACTGTAACGAAACAATTCGCCAATGGGCGTCGCCATGGGAGCCAGCGTGGGCACGATGCCTTCCGGCAACTCAGCCTCTCGCAGCTTCTCGATTACCACTTGGCGTGCAAAATAGTCATTGGTGCCGTAGTCGAAATTGAGTTCTACCACCGACAGGCCAAAGATGGTGCGCGAGCGGCGGGACACTACGTTCGGTACGCCGTTGAGCGACCGTTCCAACGGAACAGTCACCTGCTGTTCCACTTCCTCGGCTGCCAGTCCCGGCACACTGGCAATCACCTGTACGCTGGTGTCGGAGATATCGGGATAGGCTTCGATCTTGAGCTGGGTGAACGCCCACACGCCGAAAACAACCAGAGCCACGGCCGCGGTCAATGCCAGGAATCGTTGTTCCAGAGCAAAACGGAGCAGGCGCGCGATCATGGAAACGTCTCGCCGGCTGTCAGGAAAAGGAGTCCTTCCTTAACCATGGCCCGTACTACGGGGATCACAGTCCGCAGCCGCTCTTCGCTATCGATTACAAAGATTGTGACAGGCCGGTCGTCGGTGACTCCGAAAAGGTGCTTCCGGTGCAAGCGTCGGTTGGCTCCGTAGCCCATAATGCCCGTTTGCACTGTGGCCCCTTCGATACCCAGATCAAAGAGCTTTTCAACAATGGCCTCATAGAGCGGCACACGTGTTTCGCCGTACACGTCTGTCTCATCCACGATAATTAACAGTAGTTTCGCCGGTGTCGATTGGCTCATCTTCAATACCCGCGCAGCAGCATGCCGCCGTCCACCACCACACGGTCACCGGCCGCCACGCCCTTCCGGATCGGAATGACATTGCCGGACCGTTTCCCCACATCCACCGCTGTCTGGGCAAATCGCCCCCGCTCCAATTCCCTGTAGACGATTGTCTTGTTTTGAGACTGAATCACCGCCGTAACAGGTACGGCCGGCGTCGTGTGGAACCCCTCGATATGGCGTACCTCGCCGAACATGTCCGGCCGCAGACGGCCTTGCGGGTTGGCCAGTTCGGCCCACACTTCGATTGTGCGGCTCTGCGGATCCACGCTGTCAGCAATGCGGGCTACTCGGCTCTGGAACATCTCGCCCGGGAAGGCCGCAAGGGTAACATCAAAGCGTTCGCCCACGTTCACTAGCCGGATAGAAGACTCCGGTACATCGGCCGACATCCAGACGGTACTCAAGTCGGCTATGGTCAGGACAGGTGCGCTAAGGTCGTTGCGATACTCGCCCGCTACTACCGTAAACTCGCGGATCTTGCCGGGGAGCGGAGCCCGCACCGTGATTTTCTGCCGGAAGGCCCCGGGGCTCAAGCCCAACAGTTCCAGACGCGCTTTGGCTTGCTGCAGCGCTACGCGCGATTGTTGCAGGATCGCCTTCGCCTGCGCCACGGTTGTCTCCGCAGCCACCACTTCCTTCTTCGCAATTGCATCCCCGCGAAAGAGATCCTGTACACGCTCAAGGTCCGTCTCCGCCTTGTGCAGGGCGGAGGCGGATTGCGCCACTCCGCTTTCTCCTTGCAAATAGGCCGACGCCGCCGAATCGGCCTCAGGGCTTTCTATCAGCAACAAAGGCTGATCTTTTCGAACCGCATCCCCAAACTTTACAAGGACATCTGTGATGCGGCCGGCCACCGGCAGCAGAACCTTCGATACTCGATTCGGGTTCACTTCAATCCTTCCAGGCGCCGTAAACTCATCGGTCGGCAACTCCGCTACGCGCACCTCATCTACGTGTATCTGCGCCAACTTGGGCGAATCAGCCGGAATTACAATAACGCCCGGCTCTGCTGCCGTTTTCGGCACGGCCGCCGCAGGCGACCCCTTCTCCGCGCTACATCCGGCCAACGTCAGCAATAGCGCAATCCCCCACCCGCAAATGGTTCTCATTGGCCAACCCTCTTACCAGCAATGGAGTCGATAAGAAAGAGCGTCTTGGCATACTCTGCCCGCGCCTCGTTTAATCCCTGCATCGTCTCGTTAAAGGTTCGTTGCGCATCCAGCAACTCTACAAACGTCGCTTCCCCCCGGCGGTAAGAAAAATCGATGACCTCCCTCACTCGCCGCGCCTGACCCAGCATGTCGGACTCAATCGATTCGAGCAGGTTTTTCGCGGTTGCATACTGCTCGTAAGCATTCTCCACCTCAGCATTAATCTCCTGCTCCAAGCGGCGCACCTCCGCCTCCAACCGCGCCTGTTCCTGTCTAGCCCTCTCGATCTCACCCTGGTTGCGGTTATGTACAGCCAGGGGAACCGAGACAAAGACGCCCAGCGAGTCGCCCCGGCGGCCGGCGCCTACGTTCCACTGCCGGTTGTAGCCAGCACCTACCGTATAGTCCATCTTTCCTTGCGCAAGCTGCAGTCTCAATTCGGCCAGTGAACGGGCCTGGTCCTTGCGCAACGCCTGTAGGTCGGGACGAGCCGCCATGGCCATCCGCAGAATCTCCGGCTGCCCGGCGGAAAGTGGGTCTCGCCGCATGTTGCCGGAGACGTCAAAGCCGGGCTCGAAAACGGTCCGCCCCATTAGACCTTGTAACCGGTTCTTCGCCAATCGGAGCCGTAGATCGGCCTGGCGCAATTGATTCCGGAACTGCAGGGCCGCAACCTCAGACCGCACTAACTCGACTCGAGCCAGATCGCCGGATTCCACACGCGTCCGGTTCACAGCAACAATCCGGTTGAATGCCTCCAGACTTGCACGCGCCAGTGCCAGTTGTTCTTTTGAAAACAATACCTCGGTGAAACCGTTCTGCACATCAAGAATCAGCGTACGCGTACTATTCACTAATTCCAGTTGCGAAACGGCCTTAGCCGCTTCCGCCACCGCGGTACGCTCTTGGCGCTTGCGGCCGCGTTCCATCAGAAAATCGATGCGTGCGTTCAGTTCGGTTGGTCCAGCCGCGCTCTTTGCCGGATCGAATCCGGAACCGAGAACATCTAGATAGTTGCCGCCGGCGCTCAATACCGGATTCGGCCGGAGCTTAGCCTGTATGATGCGCGCTTCACCGATGCTGATGGTGAATCTCTCGGCCAGCAGGCGCAGATTGCGTGACAACGCTTCTTCCAGCACCTGCTCCAGCGTGCGCGCCCCCGCGGGCGGCTGTACCTGAGCAGAAAGCCGTCCACAAACCAAAACACAAAATAAAAGTGCCCTAAACACGCCTACAGCGGTGGTGCAGAACCAGGGCCGAATGAAATCCGTTTGTCCGCGTAGGGCAATCGCTGTATTTCTGGCGGTTTCGAGCGAAAATCGTACAGGTATCGCACGTTTTCCGTACAGACGTACGGTTTGCGGGCAGATTCGGACTGAACGGAAATCACGCGTTTTGGCCGGGCGGCTGCCGGAAAGGTACAGAGGACACCCAATATGCGTCTTCCAGGAATCGTCGCCGCACAGCGCCTGCAGAGTTGGCTATTGATCGCCGCTCTTCTGTCTGTGGTCCTGATCGGGCTTCTGGTGGTAGACCTCACCAGGAACCTTCGCACGGTCGTCATCAGCGAAACGGAAAAGAGCCTGCACAATGCGGCGCAGGAACTTATGCAGGTTGGCAGGTCCTCGCTGCCCGCCCGGGATACATTGGTTACGCTGGACGCGCGCCTCGATCTACAGCTCAAACGCGCTTCCTACGAGATCCTCCGCTCGTACCCGGAAGTAGAGGGGGGATTTCTGCTGCAAAACCAGGTTGCCGGCCACAGCTTTCCGACGCATACCGAACCCGACAGTGACCTGCACCTCCCGGCCAATGAGAGCCGAGAGATCATGGCCGCGCTCACAGCCGCTGCCGCCGCCGGCCGGCCGGCCACGCGGATTCTACAGGATGGGAACGACTTGGTCGTGGTTGCCGCCGCGGCGGGCGGCGGTGGTCTGTCAGCTTGGTGTCTTCGCCGGATTTTCAATTTCAGTGATTCGAACGAGATCAATAAACGGCTAATCCTGGTCGCAGTCATGTTCGTCGCGCTCCTCTCCATTGGCGTCGTTCTACGCCTCAGTTTCAGCATGCAGAGCGGATTTGCCCAGATTCAGTCGGGCCTTGAGCGCTTACGTACCGACGCCAGTTACCGGTTGCCGGACCAGGACCACGAATTGCGCTCCATCGTCAGGGAACTGAATGTGATGGCCGAGGGGCGGCAAAAGCTGGAGGAAGATTTGCGGAGAGAGGACCGATTGCGCGTGATGGGCCGAGTAGTGGCGGGGATCGCACACGAAATCCGCAACCCGCTGAACAGCATCCGGTTAACAATTCGCCTGCTGGCGCGCCGGTTGGAAGCGGAACCATCCACGCAGGAGCCCATCGCCTTGGTGACCAGCGAAGTTGACCGCCTAGATACGCTACTGCGAAGCCTGCTCGTATTTCGTCCCGACGCCACGGAGAAGATCCGGCAGCAGCCCGTTCAACCGATTCTGGATCGCACGATAGCCTTGGTGAAGCCGCATGCGGAAGAGTCCGGCGTTGCCATCCGGGCCGCCCGCTGCGAGGAGGCGCTAGCTTTTGTGGACGGTGATTATCTGCAGCAGGCGCTGATGAACCTGTTGCTGAACGCAATTGACGCTTCTACCAGGAACGGAGTCGTGGAACTATTGACCTCGCAAGAGAACGGCCGTCTGCAAATAGAAATAGAGGATAGCGGTCCCGGTTTGACGTCCGAGCAGGAGGAACGAATCTTTGAAGCGTTCTACACAACAAAGGCGGGTGGAACGGGTTTAGGGTTGGCGGTGACTCGCACATTACTGGAAAAGATGGGCGCAACCGTGGCCGCCGTCCCCGGAAAGCGCGGAGCACGGTTTCGCGTTGCGCTGCGTACGGAGCATCGCGCATGAAGACCCGCATCTTAGTGATTGAAGACGAAAAGACGGCGCTGCAGTCTTTGGCCATGCTGCTGGAGGATGAGGGGTTTGAGGTTTTGAGGGCAGAAACGGGCGAGGGCGGATTACAGTTAGCGCTACGCGAGGAGCCCGAGTTGATCCTCCTCGACATACGTTTGCCCGACGTGGACGGTATTACCGTCCTACGACGCTTGCGAGCTGGTCATTCCGATTCGGCCGTCCTGATCATGACCGCCGATATCACCAGTAGCAACGCGATCCGTGCCACGCAGAATGGAGCATTCGACTATATCTCCAAGCCGATCAACGAGGACCATCTCCTGGTCCTCATCCGCCGCGCGCTCGAATATCGCGGTCTGGAACAGGAGGTGCGCAGCCTCCGAAATACGCCTGTAGATCCGCCCAATATCCCAGGCATGGTCGGTCACAGCCTGGCGATGCAGGAGGTTTACAAGATGATTGGCCGTGTGGCGAATTCGGACGCTACCGTGCTCGTGACAGGTGAATCGGGAACCGGCAAGGAGTTAGTGGCCAATGCGGTACACGAGTTCAGTCTCCGCGCCTCTGGCCGTCTGGTAAAGGTGAACTGCGCCGCCATTCCAGAGAACCTGATGGAGGCCGAACTGTTTGGCCATGAGAGAGGGGCATTTACGAATGCGGTGGCACGCCGGATCGGCCGGTTCGAGCAGGCGCACGGCGGTACTCTTTTTCTGGATGAAATCGCCGAGCTCTCACCGGCCGTCCAGGCAAAATTGCTGCGTGCCATTCAGGACCGTTCCATTGAACGGCTCGGAAGCAACACCTCGATTGCCGTGGACTTTCGCCTTATCACCGCGACCGCGCAAGACCTTCCCTCTGGCGTCTCCGCCGGAAAATTCCGCGAAGATCTCTTTTACCGGTTAAATGTCGTGCAGATCGGCCTCCCCCCTCTCCGCCAGCGCGTCGAGGATATTCCGTTGCTGGTGCAGAGGTTTCTGAACCGGTCGGAACGGCCTGTCCGCATTCGGGAAGACGCTCTGGAGAAAATCCTACGCCATGCTTGGCCAGGCAACGTGCGCGAGCTCGAAAACGTAATCACTCGTGCCATCGTGCTGGCTCCCGGAGGCGTAATCACGCCGGACAACGTGCAAATTGCCGAACGTGCTGCGCCGCCGGACGAAGGCGGTGAAGTGGCTCTGGAACCGAGAGACGGCTATTGGAATGTCATTCGGCGCGTGGAGGCCCACCTGCTGCGCGCCGCGCTGCGGGAAGCGCAGGGCAACAAAGCGGAAGCGGCGCGGATACTTGGCATCCAGCGCCGCCTGCTCTATGAAAAGATGGCGGAGTTCGGACTCGCCTAGTTAACCTGCGAACTGCCAGCCCTTGCGGAAAGTGGGCTTCAACAGGGCATTCGCCTCTTTGTTGTTGGTGAACCTGCCAGCCCGGTGATCCCATTCCAATTTGCCGTCCACGCGCATCGCGATCACGCCCAACAGCATCCACTGCACGAAAGGCCCAGCCACGGAGAAGTTCGAACAGGACGGCTCCCCGCCCTTGCAAGCCCGAATCCAATCCCGGTAGTGCCCCGGCGACCGCGTCAACAGAGGAGCGGGAAGCTTGTAGTCCTTCATCCGCGCATCGGGCAGCAAACGGGTCCGTTCCCCGTAGCAACCCGTGGTCACCATACCTTTTTCGCCGATGAACAGGCTTCCGTTATTGTCTTTGTCGCCGATCAATTCACCCTTCGGCACTCCTTCGAATTGGAGCGGCTCCTTCAGGCTGTCGTACCAGAAAACCTTGACGGGCGGCATGGGACCGCGCGCGGGGAAATCGAAACGAATCACCGTCTGGTGCGGAAACGTAGCGCCGCCCGCCCCTTCTTTCTTAATGCACTCAACGCTGGTAGGGCCGGTCAGGCTCAGCCGCAACGCCATATTGGGTGTACCCATGATGTGACACGCCATATCGCCGATGGCGCCGCAGCCATACTCCGGATAGGCGCGCCAGGTCCGGGGAACAAACGCGGAGCTGTAGGGACGGTCCGGCATTGCGCCCAACCAGGCATTCCAATCCAGATGAGAGGGAACGGCTTCGGCCTTAGGAGTTACATCGGGACCTTGCGGCCAGTATCTGCCAGGGCGGTCCGTCCAGGCGTGGACTTCAGTGACGTTGCCGATCTCGCCGCTCCAGATAATCTCTGCGCATTCGCGGGCGCCTGCGTTGGAGTATCCCTGGTTTCCCATCTGCGTCGCGACGCCATACTTGGTCGCTGCTGCGGTCAACTGCTCTGCTTCCCAGTGCGTGCGAGTCAACGGTTTTTGGCAGTAAACATGTTTACCGCGCGCCATTGCCCACATCGCCGCGGTAGCGTGCATATGATCCGGGCAGGAGATCAATACCGCGTCAATCTCCTTGTGCTTGTCCAGCATCTCGCGGAAATCTTTATACTTCGGGGCGTTAGGGTGCAGTTTGTGGCTGCGCTCCGCACGGCTATCATCCGGGTCGGCCATGGCGACAATATTTTCGCCGGCACATCCGTTGATGTCGGTAAATCCCTTTCCGCCGGCTCCGATTGCAGCGATATTCAGCTTCTCCGACGGCGACTTGTATCCAAGCGCTTTCAACGAAGGCGTAGCTCCGAATCCGGCCTGCGGAACTGCGCCCGCCAGCAGCGAGCCGTAGAAAAAGTAACGACGCGACAACGACATACTTACCTCGAAATGATTAGATGTTCTTCACTATATCACCCGTCATTCCCGCTTCCCTGCGTTACAATAGGCGCGAGGCGGACGTGGCTACGATCGATCAGGCTGACCAGGCAACGGAAGTGGTTGCTACCACCCTGGATCCGCGCACCATCCTCCAACGCGTCTCTCCGCTTCGGCTCACCCTGGAATCAAATGGGCATGTCCTGCTCGAACAGGACGGCGACGAAAACGAACCCGAGCGCTTCGGGCCACAGGCGCTACCCATTCTCCACGCCTTTGCCCATCCGTCCACGTTCTCCGATGCACTGGAAGCTCTTCGCCCCGCCAGTCTCACGGGCTGGATGGATCTTTCGTCCACTGCTTTGGATCTCTATCGTGCCGGCTTCCTGAAGGTACCCGGCACGGCATCCCCGCCGCTTGAATCTGGTTTCGGAAGCCCGGAAATTCACCGCCGGATGTTAAACGATCGTACGCGCACGGACCGGTTCCGCCAGGCAGTCCGCGAAGCGGTTCGCCCTGGGGATATCGTCGTCGAAGTGGGCACCGGAACCGGCGTACTAACCCTTGCCGCGCTCGAAGCGGGAGCCAGCCATGTGTACACGATTGAGGCGTCCGCCATCGCCGATGTGGCGGAAGAGATTTTTGCGCTTGCCGGGGTAAGCGACCGGGTCACGGTGCTCCGCGGTTGGTCCACCGATGTGGACGTCCCGGAGCGCGCGCACGTCGTAATCAGTGAAATCATCGGCAACGATCCTCTCGGCGAAGGTGCACTGCAATACCTCACGGATGTTCGGCAGCGTATGGCCTTGCCGGATGCCCGGTTTGTTCCAGAATCACTCGAAGTGCTCGCCATACCCGTGACTATCCCCGAAGAGTTACGCCAGGCGAGGGCAGTTACAGCCGAAGTGATTGCCAACTGGACCGCTTGGTACGGGGCTTCGTTTGCGCCGGTCGCCGCGCGAACCGGGTATCACCGGCGGCCATTGGATTGGATAAAACCCCAAACAGCGGGGGCCTGGCCCCATCTGGCAAATCCATTTTCCCTGCTGCGGTTCAACTTTGCCTCCTCCCAGCCGGCTCCTGTCGCGGGCCAGGTCTGCGCCGAGGCAACCACTGCCGGACTCTGGAATGGCCTGCTGGTGTGCTTTGTCGCCGGCCTGGGCAGCACCCGGTGCGCAACAACGCCTGCGGAGGCAGGCAGCGACAACAGTTGGACAAGCCCGCTCTGGTATTTGGAAAACGGTCTATTTGTCGACACCGGTGACCGGCTGGGCCTTCGTTTCCGCTATGGTTCTCGTGACAAAGGCTGGTCGTTTCATCCATCCGCAGATAGCAGGGACCTGGAAACCGGCCGTCCCTAGGATACCTGCGGCAAGCCCAAGAGAGGGAGCCACGACCGATTACTTCCAGTTGGAGTTGCGCGAACCAACGTCCGACTGGATTGCGTAGGGAACAGTAGACGAGAGTCAAATGGCTCTCCTCCTCAGTGCGCCGCCTCAGAATCATTCGCCCACGGATTCCAACCGGCGCCTCCGTGCACCTTAGCCGTTCTGACTCCCATGCGGGCATCCATCCCTTTCCGAATGGGACGGCGGCTGCCCAAACGGCACGCACCAAGTCCGTATTCATCGAAGAATTTTCACTTGCATTTTGCAAGTGATCGAATTACGATCATCCAGGTGAGGCAAGTCCATCCACGCTCCGGCTGCCCGGTCAGCATCTCGCTCGAACTGCTCGGGGACCGATGGTCCCTGCTCATTGTTCGAGACCTCATGGTCCGCGGATATCAAACGTATAAGGAGTTTCTCCTCTCCGGCGAAGGCATCGCCACGAATATCCTGGCCGACCGGCTGCAAAAACTCGAAGCGGCCGGTATCATCATGGCGGAGGGCGCTGGAGATGATGGCAGGCGGATTCACTATCGCCTCACCGAAAAGGGCATCGGCCTTGCGCCGGTTGTCCTGGAACTTCTGTTGTGGGCCGCCAGGCATGAGTCCACCTCTGCCCCTTGCGGCCTGATCGATCATTTGGCCGGTAACCGGGAAGCTGTTCTGGCCGAAACCTGGCGCCGTTGGCGAAACCGGGATCTTACGCCGTTGATCCCGCCATTCCGCGACCAGGCTGCCAACTAACTACTGCAAGGGGAAACGCATGAGCAAAGTACGTGTTTTGGTCGGGACGCGCAAAGGTGCATTCGTTCTGGAGGCGGACGGCAAACGGAAGAATTGGAAAATGACCGGGCCTCACTTTGGCGGCTGGGAGATTTATCACGTGAACGGTTCCTCCGTCGATCCCAATCGTCTCTACGCCTCACAATCCAGCGGCTGGTTTGGCCAGATGATTCAGCGCTCCGACGATGGCGGGCAAACCTGGGAGCCCGTCGACAACCAATTCACCTACGCCAGTGTGCCTGGTACGCACCAGTGGTATGACG
>DASTML010000274.1:0-16795 GCA_035714175.1 Bryobacteraceae bacterium
CTATCTCTTGATGGTTGCCGTTCACTGGATCTTCCGTCATACGCTGCCAAGTAAAGTGGATCGCTGGTTCCGCGGGCTACAGTTGGCCTCATCCGCGATCTTCAGCTTTTCCCACGGTGCGAACGATGCCCAAAAGACTATGGGCATTATCACCAGCGTTCTGGTTACAGGCGGCTATCTCCAGGTGTTTGCGGTACCCTGGCAGGTCAAGTGGGCAGCCTATATCGCAATCGCGGCCGGTACGATGAGCGGCGGCTGGCGGATCGTGAGAACCATGGGAGCGCGGCTCACACGGCTCAAACCGCGCGGCGGGTTCTGTGCGGAGACAGCGGCGGCGATCTCCATCCTGTTTCCGACCTACCTGCATATGCCGGTTTCTACCACCCATGTGATTGCCGGTTCCATTGCAGGGGTTGGTTCTATCCACCGTTTGAAGGCAGTGCGGTGGGGGCTGGCGACGAATATTCTCTGGGCGTGGCTTATGACAATTCCGGCCTCGGCGGCTGTTGGAGCCTTGTGTATGGGACTCATCCGAATCCTAGCCGGCAAAGATTAGAAATATTCCGAAAATTCTGCTAACAAAACGGCATGCCGTTACGTAATCCATGCAGCATGGGCGTTCCGCTAATTTTTCCGATCATAGGCATACTGGGGATCTCATTTGTAGTGACGCCGGAGCCCGCCCGCGAATCGCCAAGCAAAATGGGCACCCCAATCAAAGAGCACTCAACACCGCTTTCCAAGTTCCGTCTTCGCTAGGAAACGATCTTTTTCACCACATTGCCGTGTACATCCGTTAAACGATAGTGCCGGCCTTGAAACTTAAACGTCAGGCGCGTGTGATCGATACCCAGGCAATGCAGGATCGTGGCATGCAAATCGTGTACATGCACCGGGTCTTCCGTGATGTTATAGCTGAAATCGTCCGTGGCTCCGTGAGTAATTCCGGGTCTGATGCCCCCGCCGGCCAGCCACATGGTGAAGCAGCGGGGATGATGGTCCCGCCCATATTCGGTCGCCGTTAGTGGACCTTGGCAGTAAACGGTCCGTCCAAATTCCCCGCCCCAGACAACCAAAGTGTCTTCCAACATGCCGCGTTCCGCCAAGTCCTGGACAAGTGCCGCCGAAGGTTGATCCGTCGCCGCACACTGCACCGGCAACGCGGTGGGCAGAGTGCGGTGCTGGTCCCAGCCGCGATGAAAGAGTTGCACGAAGCGGACGCCGCGCTCCGCCATACGCCTGGCCAATAGGCAATGGAATGCAAAGCTGCCGGGCTTCTTGACATCCGGACCGTAACGTTCCAGCACGGAGGCGGGTTCCGTAGACAGATCCGTTAGTTCCGGTACCGACATTTGCATTCGGTAAGCCATCTCATATTGGGAAATTCGGGCCGCAATCTCGGGGTCGCCCGTGACGGATTGCTGATCCCGGTTCATTTCCCCCAATCCATCCAAAAAGTGCCGCCGCATATCACGATCAAATCCGGCCGGGTTGGAGAGGTGTAATACGGGATCGGCCGCTGAACGAAACTTGACCCCCTGATAACTGGAAGGCAGGAAGCCGCTCCCCCATACCCGATCCGCCAGCGGTTGATCCCCCAGTTTGGATCCAGCCGAAGCCATTACTACATACGCGGGAAGATCCTTATTTTCGCTGCCAAGACCGTAGGACAACCACGCGCCAATAGAAGGACGACCAGCAAGCTGAAATCCCGTCTGTAGAAAAGTGATCCCGGGATCGTGGTTGATCTGCTCCGTGTGCAGTGAGCGAACGAAACACAGCTTGTCAGCAATCCGCGCCGTATGCGGAAGCAATTCACTGATGGTCGCGCCGCTTTGGCCATGCCTCGCGAATTTATAGATCGATTGGGCGACTGGAAAGCGGGTTTGCGTAGCGGTCATCGCGGTCAAGCGTTGTCCTTGCCGAATGGAGGCAGGCAGATCCGATCCATGCAGTTCCGCCAACCTTGGTTTGTGGTCGAATAGATCGATCTGGGAAGGTCCACCATACATGAACAGGTAGATGACGCGCTTGGCCTTTGGCGCAAAATGAGGCAGGTCGTTTTCTGCGCCGAGCAGAGCTTGTGCCGCGGCGAGCGTGAGAAAATTTCGTCTGGTCTGCATGATTCGCTATTCCTTCGTTACGGCAGCATCCAAATTGAGAATCATACTGGCCACGGTGCTCCACGCCGCCAAATCCGCCGGACTCTCCGTCTCCACCAACGGGGCGTCACCTTGGTGCAAATAGGAAAGAGCGGCCTCAGGTTGCGAGCGAAAACGATCCGACGCATAAATGAGCATGGCGTGCAGAGATCGTATTTCCGCCTCCCGCGGATCACGGCCAAGCACCAGGGCGAACATACGGCGCATTCTCTCTTCCTTGCCGGCGCCCCCTTCGCGCAGACTGCGTTGCGCTAACACACGCGCCGCCTCCAGGAACTGCACATCGTTCATGAGGTGTAGCGCCTGCAGAGGCGTATTCGTACGGCCTTCCCGCACCGAACAACTTTCACGCAAAGCGGAGTCGAAGGTAGCCATGAAGGGCGGCGGCGACGTACGCCGCCAGAACGTGTAAAGACTGCGCCGGTACAGACCGTCTCCATTGTCACGCTTGTAGTCAGCGCCGCCATTCTCGCTCCAAAGTCCCGCGGGTTGATACGGCTTCACGGAAGGACCACCGATTGTTTCCACCAGCAAACCAGAGGCGAACAGCGCCTGATCCCTCACCATTTCCGCCGGCAGCCGGAAACGAGGGCCCCTCGCCAACAGACGGTTTTCCGGATCTTTCTCCCGCAGTTCTGCGGTTACAGACGAAGACTGCTGATAAGTACGGCTCTGGAGGATCGTTTTCCAAAGATGATGTAGATCCCAACCATTTTCCATGAAATCCACTGCCAGCCAGTCCAGCAATTCAGGATGGCTGGGCCAATCGCCCTGGGCGCCAAAGTCTTCCGTAGTCTTTACCAAACCGACGCCGAATGCCATCTGCCACACGCGATTTACCATCACCCTCGCGGTCAGGGGGTTGGAGCGATCGACAAGCCAATTCGCCAACGTCAGGCGGTCTGGAGCAGACGTAGTACTCAAAATCGCCGGAACGCCGCGACCTACCTTTTCGCCGGGCCTATCATAAGCGCCGCGTTGCAAAACAAATGTCGGAGTCGCTTCAGGGCGTTCCCGCATCACCATTACGGTCGGAATCGTCTGCTCAAACGCCTCCAACTCTGCCGCTTTTGCAAACCGGGCGGTGCGAGCCGCCCTCATCTCCCGGCTTGCACCGAGTTCATAGTAGGCTTGCCGCAAATTCTCCCTTTGCGCGGCCGTTCGCCGAGGCAATGGGATGCGTGCAATTTGATCCAAAGACTCCGGCACGGCCAACATCGCGACGTCCGCCGCGGAAAGAACGCGTGAGTACGCGCGGAACGACGAAAGTTCACCACGGAATGCATCCGGCCAACCACCTCCGGCGCCCAAGATGAGCGAACCAGATTTGCGAAAATCCTGATTTAGCGCGTCCAACTGCACAGTCCACTGCCACGGTTCGCCGTCCACGAAGAGTTGGATACCGCTAGCGTAACGGCTACCGTCGTAGGTGATTGCAATATGGTGCCAGCGGTCCTTTTCCAGCGTCCGTTGGGATTCCAACAAAATCGCGTCATCGAGCCGCCTCACCGCAAAGTGAGCTTGGATCTTGCCATTCTCCAGGTGCAAGCCATAGCCCGTCGGGCTCGCTTCATCATCCGCCATACGGTGCAGAATGGTTCCGTTTCCCGAGGAGGTTTTGATGCGAAACGCTAAGGTAAAGCGGTCCTGAAACCCGAATTCTGCGGAAGCCCCCGCATCCACGGGTTTATCTGCAGTGAACACCAGCGGCTTCTGAAACAATTCGGCTGTCATCTGTTCGCTGGGCCACCACTGCAATCCCGGCTGCAGCTTTTTTTCCCATTGCGCCTGCGCCGCCGCGGTCACTGGCTCCAACTCATCAAAGCCTCGTTTTACGGCTTCGGCCTGGTCTCGCAGGCTGCGGAGTTTGGCTTCCTGCGCAGGTGTGGGCGCGGCCACCATCGGAGGCGAATTTCCATATTTTAGATACCGGCCAGGCTCTCCGATGTTGTTGAAGTAGGCGATAAGTTGGTAGTACTCCTTTTGCGTAATAGGGTCATATTTGTGATTGTGGCAACGTGCACAGCCGACGGTGAGCCCAAGAAATACCGTGGACATGGTCTCCACCCGGTCTGCCGCGTATTCGAGAAGATATTCCTCCGGAACGATCCCGCCTTCTGAATTTCCCCGATGATTCCGGCTGAATCCTGTGGCAATCCGCTGTGCCGTTGTTGCACCGGGAAGCAAGTCACCCGCGATCTGCTCCCGGGTAAACTGATCAAATGGCATGTTCCGGCGGAACGCATCAAGCACCCAATCCCGCCAACGCCACATGATTCGATCCGCATCCGTCTGATATCCATTCGTGTCCGCATAACGCGATGCATCCAGCCAGCGAATAGCCATACGCTCCGCATAACGAGGGCTGGCGAGCAATCGATTGACAACACGGCTCCAGGCGTCCGAGGACATATCCGCCAAAAATTCCTGCGCTTCCTCGGGCGTCGGCGGCAGTCCGGTCAGGTCGAGAGAGACGCGGCGGAGCAACGTCCGCCGGTCTGCCGCGGGCGACGGGGAGAGCCCCACCTTCTCCAGGCGCTCCTGTACGAAATAGTCAATCGCATTCCTGCCAGGCGGAACGGCCGACTTTTGTGGCGGCAGAAACGACCAGTGTTTTTGCCACTCGGCGCCCGCGCGAATCCACCCGTCCAGCAATGCCAACTCCTGCGAACTGACGGTGGTTCCTGTGTGGGCCGGGGGCATGCGCAATGCGCGATTCGGCGACTGGATGCGCTGCAGCATCAAACTGGATTCCGGGTTTCCCGGTACAATCGCACGCCGTCCGCCGCCAAGGTCCCCCTTGGCAAACTCTTCTTTGTCCAGCCGCAAACGGATACCTTTGTTCGCCGCATCCTGCCCGTGACAACTGAGACAGCGGTCAGAAAGTATCGGGCGGATATCACGATTGAATTGCGGCGGCTGAGCCAAGAGAGAGGCCGCAAAGAAGCTGAGGGCGGCAAGGGACTTCGGGTGCACCATTCCTTGCCGCCCAGTATATGCGATTCCGCGATCGGTTATTTCTTGCCGATGGCAATCAGTTGATTGCGGTTCACAACGTACAAGTTTCCGTTGGCCGGCACCGGGGTGGAGTAGATCGAACTGCTCATGTTCGTTTCGAAAAGCAGCTTTTTCGTACGAGAAGCCGCCAGCACAGCGATGTCTCCATCTTCGTCACCTAAATAGATCTTCCCGTCAATGACGATTGGTGAGCCCCAAATAGCTGCCAACATATCGTGGTTCCACAACTCCTGCCCCGTCTTGGCATCCAGGCAATGCAGGAAACCCGAAAAATCGGAGTAGTAAAGCAGACCCTCGTGAAGCGCGCCGGTAGAAATCGAGCGGCGGATCTTGTCAAAGTGCCAAAGCAGTCCAGTCTTGGTGATATCGCCACGTTTGGTGCCATCGATGGCGTACAAGTGGCCGGGCCCCTCCCCGTGCTCCGGATCCTGTCCGTTGCCGATGAACACGATGCCATCTTTGATGATCGGTGTTGAGATCACTTCGTTTCGGGTCTTGGGCCAGACCGAATCCTTCGGATTCATGTCGAACTCCCATAGCTTTTTCCCGGATATCGATTCATATCCTCGCACCCAACCGTCACCCTGCCCAATCACAACCTGCATTACATCGCCTATTTTGCCGACAGCCGCCGAAGACCACTGGCCATGTAGAATCCGGTCGCCGACAGAGTTGTCTTCCCAAACCAGCTTGCCAGTCTTTTTGTTAAGGGCAATAATCGATGGGGCTTTCGGAGACGGCACATTCACGTGGCTCTCGTCCTGTCCGTTCGATGTCGACACGTAGATCAGGTCCCCCATGATCACCGGCGAACTATTCGCCATGTTGTGTTGGGAAGCGCCGACCTCTTCCATCATGTCGAAGCTCCAAAGGATATCTCCATCCTTGGGACCTTTAAATTTTTCGTCTTTGAACGGTCCGTCGTTCCCGTTCGCCATGCCCTGGAGATCGGCCGCAATGACCTCACCGCGGTTGGAGACATAGTAGACAACATTGCCTTCCACTAGCGGAGACGAGCAAACGCCCTGGTACGGCCAATCATTCACTCGGCCCGATGCCAGTTTTTCATGGGTAATCTGCCATAGAAATTCGCCATCAGACTCCCGGAACGCCATTAATACGCCGCGGTCTCCAGGCTGTTTCGGATCACGCAGCCCTTCATTGTTGGTGCCTACGAGAACGACGCCATTGGCTACTACCGGATTACCGTAACTCTGGGAACCCAAGGTAGCAACCCACCGGATATTCTCCTTCGTGTTGATATCCCACTTGTCCGGCAATCCCTTCATGTTCGAAACCATATTCCGGTCCATGGTCCCGCCCCACATCGGCCAGTCTTTTTCGACGTGGCCAGCCAGCAATCCACCCACAAAAACGGCCCCGCCCACGATTGCGCACAATACAGTTTTGCGTGTCATCAGTTCTTCGTCACCTTTACGTTATCGAAAAAGACCTCAAACGGAGCGTCTGCGTAGATGCCGGGAGCACCGTGCCGTTCGGCAAAAGGAGCCGGGTCCGTACGCTCCACAGTCCAGGCTTCCGGTTCCGGGTCCGATTTCAGCCACACCTTCCCTTGCGCCTTGACGCTGCCGTCCGGCTGATTCTGCACCCGCAATTTCATGGTGTACCAGGTATCGTATTTCCAGGGATACTTCGCCATTACGCTACGTTGCGTTTCCGGCTGCCAGGTCTGCAGTTCCAACTTTTCCGCATTGCCGAAAAGCATCAAATTGAAGCGTGCGGCAACCAATCCGACATCGCCCATCTGCCGACGCTTCTGTGAAGCACGCACATCGGCTTGGACCGTGTAGTTCGCCAGATCCGCAGGACCCATGTACACGCGGGCTCGCTTGGTGGCCGGATTATCAGCAAACTTCACCAGGATCTTGTTGCCCTCCTCCTGACGTACTTCGAACTTCGTATTGCAATTTACCCACTCCATCGGCACCTTGCCGGCTGGGATGGATTCGAAATCCCAACTCCAGTTCAACGGTGGAATGACACGCGCCCTGGCCGTGCCTGTCACCCCGGCAACCGTCGCTTTAATAAGGCCCGCCTGTGCCGAAGACTCCGGACCCGAGGTAAATTTGCCCGCGGCATCAATAGTCCCTTTCAACCCTTCCAAAACCCATGCCGCCTTCTCTTCCCGAATAAAATTACCCCTTTCGTCAAATAACCGGGCATGAAAGGCAGCCGACTCACCGGGTTTCAACATTACCTCTGCCGGAACAACCTGGACCCATTTGGCAACCGCTCCGGCGGCCGCTTGTACCGGTTGCGGCAACGGCGCGGGGGCCGCCGTCTGCTTCTTACCGATGGCATACGTATTCTTAGTGGTAGTCAGGAATATTCGACCGCCGCTTACTGCCACCGAAGCGATCACCTTTTCGCTCTCTTCTTCGCTTTCGCCGGCTTTGGCAAAAGAGACCTCGCTGAGTTTTTCGCAGTGATCGTTGTGCGGCTTCAAGATGAAAAACTTGCCGTTCTCTGTTCCCACGTAAATCTTACCGTCACCTAGCACAGCGGACGATTTTTGGATTGTCCCGAGGTTCTGCTTCCAAATCTGCCTTCCCGTGGTCACATCAAACGCAAAAAGATTGCCGCCATTGTCCACCTGGAGAAAACGGTCGCCATCAATAATGGGCGAACTGAAACCAAGCTGGTAACCGGGGAGGTAGAACTTTGCCTGTTCCTTTTTGATGGGACCGCGCATTGTGGCGTCGACAGCGGCGAACAATCCCATTTCATTCGTATCCAGATTCTCTTCGCTATGGGTGATATACGCGATTTTTCCATTCACAACCACGCCCGAGTTCAGCCCACGCTTCGAAACGTCAAAGCGCCACAATGGCTCTCCGGTCTGCGCCTTGATGGCATGCGCATTCCCATCGCCAGCGCCGGAAATCAGTTGGCGGACGCCATCAATTTCTGCAATTACGGGCGGCGAGTAGGTGGTGTCGTACGGCCGTCCGCCTGGGGCGCTTAAATAGACAAGTTCTCCGTTGCGGCGGTCAAATGCGAAGAAGCGGTGACCGGCCCGGGAATATTGTCCCCATCCGGTCGAAATGCCGCTGACAATGACCAGATCGCCATCAATGATCGGAGAGACCGTCCGGCCGCCGTGGGTTGTAACCAAAGCAAAATCTTCCGCCAGAGAGCGCTCCCACACTTTTTTCCCGTCTTTGGAAAAGGCAGTGAGCATTCCATGCACGCTAAACACGTAGACATAGCCGGTCACCGGATCCACTGCTGGCGACGACCATGCCGCGCGGTGCGGAGGCACATCACTCAACCAAAGGTTAATGCGCTGCTCCCACAGTTGCTTACCAGTATCCGCATGCAGGCATACCAAACGCTCCTGCAACGTCTTACCAGCACCTATTGAGGTCAGAATATAGACGTGATCACCGTGTACCACAGGCGCGGAGCGTCCCCCTACCGGCGCTTTCCAAGCCAAATTCTCGCCTGCGGGAGACCAGGCAACCGGTAGATTTTTTTCTGGTGATCGTCCGTCCCGATTGGGACCGCGCCAGTCGACCCAATCCGCCAGAAGCGGCATTGCGCCAGCAAGCAATATGCAAAACTTCGCAGTGTACGTGGGGAAGATGAAAGGCCGCATGAAACTACCCCTGATTATAGTGCCGATGCCCGGCGAGCGGGATGGCGATATCCCTGTCGCCTACTTTCCGATCCAGCGCTACACTACCGTCCGGCAGGCTAGAACTACATTAAACGCTAGAAAGCAGCACGAACGGTCCGTCGACAAGCGAGCCGGGAACAACCAAGCGGTCAAGGCCAGGAGCGCGCTTCTGAAGCAGATTGAACTCCTGTGCTAGTCCGGGAAGCGGGCATTCCAGCCGCAACACAGAGCCGCTTCCCACCGCCGTGGGAGGAGGACTACGCCTTGGGGCGAGGATTTCAAATGCAGGCCAAGCTATTACAGCGCCTCAGCGGCTGCAGAGTAAAGACGAGTCTCGCAATTATACCGGCTGGTAGAAGCACTTGATCTTGTTGCCTTCATCCCGATTCGGAGCCTTCATGTGGCGCAATTGTGCAAACGGCAACACCACGAGTTCCGAGGCAGTACGATAGGCATCCGGATAGAATTCAATCTCCACCAGATCCGTCGCCGCTGCTATTTTGGCTTTCACTTCCGGCGTCACAACGCCTAGCAGCTTGATGGTGTTGTCGCTCTGTTTGTGAACTTCGAAGCTGAGATAAGGGTTCTTCGAGAACAACCCGCAATCCAGCGACTGGGGCGCGTACGTAAACCCGTACAATCCGCCGCTCATGTACTTGAGAATTTCACCTTCTTCGGCGCCATCCACAAGGCGAACGCCATGTTGGCGGCGGAGCGTAACGCGCCCCTCTGCCACCTTCGCGATAACCGCCTCCGGGACGGCAACAGGAGCAGGAGTGATATTGACCATTCGTTCATTATCGCAATTTGCAGCTCCTGGCCGGTACAATAACCACCATGCGTTTGGTTGCCGCCCTACTTCTTTGTGCAAGTTTCACTCTCTGCGCCCAGGAATTTGATCTCCTCATCCGTAATGGCCGTCTGATTGATCCGAAAAATCGACTTGATGGCCGCTTTGACGTCGCGATCAAAAATGGGAAAATCGCGGCCGTTGCGGCCTCGATCGATTCATCCAGAGCTCGGAAGACTGTCAATGCCGAAGGCCTGATCGTAACGCCGGGCCTCATCGATCTCCATGTACACGTATTCTTTACGGCTGGTAACCCTGGCGCTTGGGCTGGAGACAACAGTGTGCAACCCGACGCCTTTAGCTTTCGTACAGGCGTGACGACGATGGTGGATGCTGGGTCCAGCGGCTGGCGAAATTTCGAAATATTTCGAACCACCGTTATCGATCGTGCACGTACGCGCGTTCTCGCCATGCTCAACGTCGCCGGGTTCGGGATGATCAGCGACTCAACCGAACAGGAAGATTTTGACCCCGACGCGATCGCTAAGCTTGCGGCGAAACACAAGGACGTTATCGTGGGCGTGAAGTCCGCCCACTATCAGAGGCCTGACTGGGAGAGCGTCGACGCGGCGGTGGAGGCAGGTCGCAAGGCGGACATTCCGGTTATGGTCGACTTCGGCTACTTCCTCCCGCAACGACCCTACTACAAGCTGGTTACAGAGCATCTTCGCCCTGGAGACATCTCAACCCATATGTTTCGAGGGCCGGTACCGTACGTGAATGATAAGGGGGAACTATACCCATATCTGATCGAGGCTCGGAAGCGAGGGGTTCGGTTCGACGTAGGGCACGGCGGAGGAAGTTTTGTACTGCGCAACGCGGCGGGCGCTTTGAAAAACGGATTTTACCCCGACACCATTTCGTCCGATCTCCATACCGGCAGCATGAATGGCGCTTTTATGGACATGCCCGCCTTGATGTCAAAGCTGATGGCATTGGGGCTCCCCTTGCAGGAGGCGGTTCGGGCGTCTACCTGGACGCCCGCCGAGGTCATAAAACGAACAGAATTAGGCCATCTCTCGGTCGGCGCTGTCGCCGACATCGCACTGTTACGCGTCATGGAAGGGGAGTTTGGCTACTGGGACAACAATACGGGTAAGGTAGTGGGCAAGCAACGCCTATTCTGTGAAATGACGCTCAAGGGCGGGGCCGTCACGTGGGATTGGAATGGCCGCATGGGCGTGGACTTCCGCACTCTCGGGCCGTCGTATGGCATTCGCCAGGGAGTCGACCAGATCATCCTTCCGGGGACCGCCAAGTGAAGGTACTGCTTGCCGGTCGCGAGTCTAACGACCCATGCCAGTGTTGATGGGTTACCGGCGGCCACTGGTAGTACGGTCTTAAACTTCACTCCATTTCTGAAGGCGATCCGCCGTTTCGGATCGCCGTTTTAACGCTCTAGGATATGATCACGGTTTCCTGACAGCGGCTAGCGCGGCCTGTATGTACGGCTCACGCTCGGCCTCAATCTCATCGCCCATTTCCACGCCGAGTGCTTGATTCACGATCTCCTGCCTTAGCCGGTAACTGATCCAATCCGCGCTGGAAAACCATTCGCCGATTGTCGGCTGTACTCGATTCTGCGATAAGAAGGCGCGGAACTTATCCAGCATTTCAGGAGGTGCGGTAAATTTAGCAGTAATTGCTGGCCTCGTTCGGAGATATTCGGTGGCAAACAAGGTGTAGGCTCCGGATCCCTCCAAAAACTGGACCAGTCGAGTTGTCACCGGGGCCTGCACAGCGACATCAGGTTCAATTCCGCCGCCGCCTCGAACGGCTCGCCCGTTGTCCGTTCGAAACGTCTCCGCGGGCTTTTGCGTCGATTCCTCCAACTGCATTCCGTGTAATGGCTTTTGAATACTGCGTCCGCTCGGCGTATAGTAAAACGCCGTTGTCAGCGCAAGGGCTGTGCCTTCGCGTAGAGGCATCACATTCTGCACCAGCCCTTTACCGAATGTTGCATCACCGACAATCACCGCACGATCATGATCCTGCAACGCCCCGGAGAGAATCTCAGCCGCACTAGCGGTTTTTTCCGATACGACCACAGCCAGCGAAAAAGTGTAGGGATCGGCGCTCGCCGGCACTTTTTCTTCCGCCTGCACGCGTCGTCCTTTCGCGGAGAGGATGACTTGCCCCGGCTGCAGAAATAGTGATGCCGCATCCAGTGCCGAAGACACTGCGCCCCCCGGATTATTGCGCAAGTCCAACACTAAGCTTTTTAACTTCTTGCCGCCCAGTTTCTCAATGGCTGTCTGAAGATCACGCGCCGTGTTCTCATCAAAGGACGCCACACGGATATAGCCCGCACCTTCCTCTAACAGAAACGCTCGTTCCACACTTGGCGCCTGCATTTCTTGTGGCGTCAACGTAAATTGCAAGGGCCGCATATTGCCCGGCTTCCGGACGTGTACGAGTGCCTGTCCCTGGCGCGCCTGAGACAGGACCTGTACCAGTTGTTCCGGCGTTAATGGAGCGAGCGCAATGTTGTTGATTGCCAGTATTTCGTCTCCGGCGCTGATTCCGGATCGTTGCATAGGGGTACCCGGAAGAGTCTGTAATACGATTACTCGTCCCGGCAAGATGCTGACAACGCTGCCAAACCCCTTACTCTCGCTCCGTTGCATTCGTTTGAGCTGGGTAAATTGGTCGGGGTCCAGAAACGCCGAATGCGGATCTAACCGCCGTAGCATGCCGGGAATCAAGCCACCATAGAAAGCGCGCTCGCTGTCGACTGGGTCGGCCCCGTGCGCGCTGACAGCCGCAAGCACATCGAAAATCTTCCGGACGGAAGCGTCCAGCTCCTCTTCGGCGTGAAGACACGCAGCGGTTAAGAACAATAGAGCGATTCGTGGCACGTTTACTTGGAGTAGCGGGTGGCCTTCTTGGTTTCATGGCGAGCGATCGCCAAGCTAATCAACCGATCCAATAATTCTGGATACGGCACGCCAGAATACTCCCACATCTTCGGATACATACTAATCGACGTGAAACCGGGTATGGTATTCACTTCATTCACATAGAAGGCCCCGGTCTCGCCGTCCATGAGAAAGTCCACGCGGCTCATTCCCTGTACTTCGCAAGCGCGGCACGCGGCAACCGCCAAACGCTGCATTTCGGCCGTTTGATCGGCGGATAGCTTCGCTGGAAGTTCGATCACTGCCTTATCGAGCAGATACTTGTCGTCATAGTCGTAGAATTCTCGCGACGGAAGAATCTCGCAGGGCACTGAGGCCGTGATAGGGTCGTTACCCAACACGGCGCACTCAAATTCGCGACCTGTTACGGCCTGCTCAATGATGATCTTGGTATCAAATTCTGCAGCGCTCGCTAACGCTTCCTCCAACTGCTCCCGGTTTTTCGCTTTAGCAACGCCGACACTAGATCCAAGATTGGCCGGCTTCACAAAAACCGGATAGCCGAAGGCCGCCTCGGCCGACGCGGGATCTAGGGCACCACGATATTGAACCAGAAAGGCAACCACCGGCAGCCCGTGAGCCTTGCACACGCGCTTCATCACTTCCTTGTCCATTGCCAAGGCGCTAGCCAGCACGCCGGGCCCCACATATGGCAGATCGGCCAGCTCCAGCAGGCCTTGCATGGTGCCGTCTTCCCCAAACGTGCCGTGCAGCGCGGGAAAAACTACATCAATATCCCCGTTTGCCCCAGGTTGCGGCAGCAAGGGCCCCGGCTGCCATTCACCGTTCCTGGTGATGAAAAACTCCCGGACTTCGTACTTTTCCCGGTCCAGTGACGCGACTATGGACTTCGCCGAACGAACAGATATTTCATGCTCTCCAGACCGTCCGCCGTATAGAACGGCAACTATTTTCTTCATAAAATTCGTTTTCCCAACGCCGACATCATCAATTCCACCGCCAGATCCGCCGTTCTGTTTGCCACGTCCAATACCGGATTGACCTCTACAACCTCCAGAGAAACCAACCTGGCGGCATCGGCAACAAGTTCCATCGCCAGGTGGGCCTCTCGATATGTGATCCCGCCTCGCACAGGCGTACCTACGCCCGGCGCCTCGTCCGGATCCACAGAGTCCATATCAAACGACAGATGAAGGCCAACGGTACCAGCCGACGTGACTGCTAACGCTTCTTCCATGACTCGAGGCAGGCCACGCTCGTCGATGTCCCGCATCGTAAACGCGCGCACACCCGACTTTTTGACATGCGTCGCTTCCAAAAGGTCTACGTCGCGGACGCCAACCAAGGCCACATTCCGGGGATCCACCTTGGGGGAAAAGCCGAAAAGATTCGTCAATTCCTTGGGACCTTTGCCGACCAGACAGGCCAGCGGCATTCCATGCACATTTCCGCTGGGCGAAGTTTGCGGCGTGTTCATGTCCGTGTGGGCATCCACCCACAAGACACCTATTTTCTCTCCCCGTTTCCGAAAATGATTTGCTACACCGGAAACGGAGCCTGCCGCAATAGAGTGGTCGCCGCCTAGTATCAGAGGAGCCTTGCCCTGCGAAAGTGCCCGTTCGACTTTCTCGGCCAACCGCGTACAGGTCTCGGCAATCTGCACCAAATAGCGCGCCCGCTTAGACCCGGCTGGAGCGCTTTCGGCCTGTTCCGCCGCCACATTTCCCAGGTCTTCCACCTTATAGCCCAAGGACGCCACACGGCTATGAATGTTGGCCACCCGAATCGCGGATGGGCCCATATCCACACCGCGGCGCCCCGCACCCAAGTCTAACGGGGCTCCAATAATCGCAATAGTGCTTTGCCGCATCATACGTTAGGGCCGCGTGCGGTACAGCATCCGCGGATAGGCAATGCACTCGCGAATATGCTCGGTTCCGCACATCCAGGCCACAAAGCGCTCGACACCCATGCCGAATCCTCCGTGCGGCACAGCGCCATATTTCCGCAAATCCATATACCAGCCAAAGGCCTCGGGCGGCAGATCGTGTTCTTTCAACCGCCGCAGCAACAACTCCGGATCATGTATGCGCTGCCCGCCGCCGATGATTTCGCCATACCCTTCAGGGGCGATCACATCCACGCCCAGCGCCAATTTTTCGTTATTCTCGTCCGGTTGGAAGTAAAATGCCTTGATCTCACTCGGATACCGGTCCACGAGCACGGGCCGGTCCAGATCTTGCGTGAGCAGCGTCTCGTCCGTGTTGCCAAAATCGCCGCCCCATGTGATCTGGCTCCCCTTTGCCTGCAACGCCTTTACCGCATCGTCATAGCTCATACGGGGGAAGGGGGCGCGCACCGATTCCAACTTGGACGTATCACGCTCCAGCACCGCCAACTCCGCTTTGCGATTCTCCAGGACGCGTTCCACGCAATAGACGACAAGCCCTTCCGCCAATGTCTTCACGTCCTCAAGCGTGGCATACGCCATTTCCGGCTCTACCATCCAGAACTCCGTCAGATGCCGGCGCGTCTTTGACTTCTCTGCCCGAAATGTAGGCCCAAAGCAATAGACCTTGCCCAGCGCCATCGCATTAGCTTCGTTGTACAGTTGCCCGGACTGCGTCAGGTACAACTTTTCCTCATCGAAATAATTGACCTCGAAGAGCGTAGTAGTCCCCTCGCATGCCGCCGGCGTAAAAATCGGAGTGTCGACAAGCGTAAATCCTTGATTGTCGAAGTAGTCTCGAATTGCTTTGACTACCTCGTGCCGGACGCGTAGTATCGCGGCCTGCCGTCTCGAACGTAACCACAAATGCCGGTGGTCCATGAGGAAATCAATGCCGTGTTCCTTAGGGGTAATCGGATACGGATCGGACTCCGGCACACGCTGCAGAATTTCCGCGGATTCTACATCCAGCTCAAATCCGCCCTGCGCACGCGCCTCCGCGCGTACTTTTCCGGTGATGATCAACGACGATTCCTGGGTCAAATCCCGCAAAGCTTCAAAAACGTCTTCCTGAAGCGCTGCCTTTACCGCGACGCACTGTATGATGCCGGATCCGTCGCGCAGCAACGGGAAACAAATCTTGCCCGAACGCCGAAGATTGTATAACCATCCGGCAATCGATACGGTCTCGCCATCGTATCTTGCTATATCGGCTATGCGAACACGGGGTGCGGGCATATTAGAACGCCTCCAGATTCTTGAAGATTTGCGGAATCGCCTCCAACGGGTGAGGAAATTCCGGTGACTCTTTCAACTCCAGCAGCAGTGGATACTGGTGCTCGCGGGAGCGTAACAGCGGCATGACCTTATCCCAGCCGATTTTTCCGCCCTGTGCGAGCGTGGGAAAAAGGTGAGAATCCTTCACGCCATCGTTATCATGCACATGAAGAGATCGAATGCGGTCTTTCATTAACGAAAACTCCTGCTCCACACCGCCCATGAGGTTCGCATGCCCCGTGTCGAAACAGAATCCAAGATCCAAGTGGGTTTGCCGCAGGAAGAGCAACAACTTTTCCGCGCTGGAGAGTCCATTCGGAATATTCTCCAGCAGAATCTCCACGCCGCGATGACGGGCAAACAGCCGCAGTTCATCGAGACTTGAAAACGCCGCATCCAACTTGGCATCGTCATACTCATCCTGGGGAGCTCCCAGATGCTGAATGAGGTATCGAAATGGAAGGTCTTCGGCAATCTCCAAAGCGCGTTTGATTTCGTCGCAAGCGGCAATGCGGCGAGCCTTCACGCGATCAGCGATATTGACAACCGACTGTGGTCCCGTGCGCCCATTGGCATCGTCGTTATACATCGGCGAATGCAGCGAGTGCAGCTTGAGTTCCGAATCGCGGAACCAGTGGGCCAACTCTCCCGTCTGAGCTCGATTCCGGTAATCCAGATGCTGTCTGGCGCAAAATATCTCCACGGAACTAATTCCCGTGTCGCTCAGCTTGTCCAGGCTGGCGGTGGTCAATCGGTGATTGATAAAAAAGTGCGTCGATACGGCGTGATTCATTGCGTTGTGTCGAAAGTGGTCTAGTAGCCAGCGGCCTTGCCTTCCACCCGGGGGTCCGCCGCTCCTGCCAGCCACCCAGTGGTCTCAAACTGAATCGCGGCCATCTCACAAATGCCGCGTACGACTTCTAAAACGTGCCCTCGCTGCTCCAGCAATTTGCGAGTGTCGGGAGAAATTTGTGGTTCGATCTGGAGTTTGTCCGGCCGCCACTGGTGATGAAATCGCGG